>JBOHRQ010000132.1:0-4909 GCA_050732875.1 Gemmatimonadota bacterium
TCTTGTCCGGCATGACGAACACGCAGCGGTAGCCCTTGATCGTCGCGGCCATCGCCAGGGACATGCCCGTGTTGCCCGCGGTTGCCTCGACCACCGTCCCGCCGGGCCTCAAGGTGCCCTCGGCCTCGGCGGCCTCGATGATCGCGACGCCGATCCGATCCTTTACGCTTCCGCCCGGGCTCAGGTGCTCGGCCTTGCCATAGACGGGCGTCCGGATGCCACGAGTGACACGACGAAGACGGATCAGAGGGGTGTGGTCGAGCGCCTCGAGGACGTTGTCGTAGACACGACGGGCGGGGTCGTGCAGCTCGGGCGACATAGCGAAGGGGAACCTAGATTGCGGTAAAAATGCAAGCAAGCGGGGGTCCCTTGGGTTCGGCAGCTTGAATGACACGGAGGTCCGCACTGCGGCCTTCGAGTTTCTGGAAGAGAAGAGCCGGCTATTCGAGGCAGGTATCCCCCACCGGGTTCTTCTGCAGGGATTCGTCTTCCGTGGTGTCCGAATCCCCCTCCTGAACCCCCAGGGAATCTTCAAGCCCGCCCCTCTCGATCTTCCCCTGACGATCCGCACCGCCTACCAGGGCCCCTACGAGGACCGGCTAGGCCCCGACGGTCTACTCCGGTACCACTATCGCAAGGGGGGTCCCCGGCAACGGGACAACGTGCGGCTGCGGAAGACGATCGAGCCGCCCACGCCTTTGATCTATCTCTGCGGAATCGACCGTGGCCTTTATGCTGCGAGCTGGCCCGCGTACATCCTCTTCGACCATCGTGCGGAAGAGGTCTTCTACGTCGCACTGGAGGACTATCGGCTCGTGGAGTCGAGGAGCACGACCGTCTCCGAGACACACGACAGGGCCTGGGTCACGAGACTTGTGTATCGGCGGCTTCATCAGCCCGGCTTCCGCACCCGCGTCCTCCGTGCTTACGAAGCCTCGTGTGGAGTTTGTCGGCTCCGCCACAGCGAGCTTCTGGATGCTACCCACATCCTCGAGGACACCCATCCTCGGGGTGACCCCATTGTTCCGAATGGAATCGCTCTCTGCAAGCTTCATCATGCCGCTTACGACGGGCATATCCTCGGGATTCGCCCGGACCTCATGATCGAAGTGAAGAAGGAGGTGCGCGAGGAAAAGGATGGCCCAATGCTCGTCCACGGTCTTCAAGGTTTCCATGGGGAAACACTGTGCGCTCCGGGGGACTCCCGACTCCGTCCCGACCCGGATCGCCTTGCGGAGCGCTACGAGGAGTTCCGGCAGGCGAGCTGAGCGATCGATCCTGCCCGCTCCTCTGTTGGCTCCAACACGAACATCACCGGCCGGTGGTCCGAGGGATCGGCATCCAGCACATCCGCGGACAATCAGTTCTACACTCGCGAGGGATTCACGCACGGAATGGTCAGTCGCCGGCGCCGGAGGAGCCGGAGATCCCGGTGAAGGTCCGCAGGATGGGATAGGTCTCCGCGCCTTCGAGCGCGGGATCGAGCACGTTCCAGTCCACGAATCCGTCGTCGGAGCGGGGCTCGAGTAGGAGGAAGGCGAGCCGCGCGAGCGGCTGGTCCATCGGGACCACGAGCGTTCCGGCCGGCAGCGAGCGTCGGGCAGTTGCCCAGGCGCCCTCCAGCGTCCTCTCGCGATGTTGCTGGAACTCCCTTTCCGCTTGACGGGATGCGGTGATCCGGAACTCCTCGACCTCCAGCTCGCGCGCCTCAGCCAGCGTCTCGAACCGAACCCCGTGCACTTCGAGTCGCCCCAGGACCTCCTTCAGCTCCGCCGGAACCAGGTAGGCCGCCGGGACGCGCTCGGACTCGGTGGCGCGGAATGCTCCGTACACCGGCATCCGCTCGGGGCGAACGACGTCGAGCCGCCGCAGCATAGGCTCGCCGGTGAAAGGGTGACGCTCCTCCTCAACCTCCCCGAGCAGGATCTCGACGTTATCGCTGGTGAGCGCGTGTTCGGCGCGGAGGCCGAGCTCCTCATCGACAAGGCGCCGGCCGTCGGCAGCCTCGACGATGCGCCGGATCTCCCCGGCGTGACGCCAGGTGAAGTCCAGGTTCTCCACGACGAAGCGCTTCGTCACTTCGATCCGTTCCTGGAAGGGCAGGTACGCGAAGGCCTCAGACAGGATGCCGAAGCGGTTTCGGACGCCCACATAGTTGGTGCTGAAGCGCGGTCGATGGTCGAACGTGTACCAGGCGCGCGGCACCGACAGATCGTCGGCGCCGTCCACCCCCGCGTCGGGCAGGTTCCCGTAGTAGTACGCGAGCCACGACGGCTCGCCTTCCCCCATTTCCCGGGTGACCGCCGGGAGCCAGGTGTCGCGCAGATAGCGGTCGATCTCCCGGTCGGTAGCGGGATGGAGCGGCGGGGAGTAGGTCAGATGATAGGCGTGCAGCGTGCCGTTCGTCGTGTGCAGATCGAGCACGACGTGCGGATCGACGTCGCGCATCAACGACACCAGCGAGCGCGCCTCGGGCGAGTCGAGCTTCATGAAGTCGCGGTTGAGATCGAAGCCCTGGGCGTTGGGCCGCTGGCCCATCCCCCCGATCGGTCCGTCCTGGAGCGGCCGGTTGTCGAGCGCGATCCGCTCGTTTCCGTCGGCGTTGTAGATCGGGGCGAAGAAAACGAGCAGCGAGTCGGCCCACTCGGCGTGAGCGCCGGCGACGAGCTCCCGCAGGAGGGCCAGCGACGCCTCCTTCCCCTCCACCTCCCCGGCGTGGATGTTCGCGAAGACCAGGACGCGTGTGCGGTTCCGTCCGCCGCGCGCCAGGGCCGCGAGATCGAGCGGCTGCCCCGCCTCCACGCGGGCGTCCCAGGCCACGAGCGGCAGCGACCGTCCTTCGTGCGAGTAGCCGAAGGAGAGGACCTGGATCGCCGGCGATTCGGCGGCGAGGGAATCGAGGAAGGCCATCACGTCGGCGTAGCGCGAGGTTTCGCGGTATCCGGTCCTCTCCGCGCGCGTCTGTGGGCGCACTGCCGGGCGAGCGCCGCCAGTTCGTTCCTGGCCGTTCATCGGCACGGCCGCCACCAGCATCGCCAGCCCGACCACGATCGCCGTGGGCAGGATGGAACCGAGCCGTTCGCCCGGGGGTTCGAAGTCGAGGCTCCGCACGTTCGCATTTCCGGAGGTATCTATGGCTCGCTCCCTTTCCCTGGTGACGCTGCCGCTCCTGCTGGCCGCCTGCCGATCGGCGCCGGGGGGCGATGAGAACCGTGACGTCCTGCTCATCGAGCTCGTCGAGCCGATCCTCGTCGCCGGCTCCTCGGCGGAGGTCCGGCTCGAGAACCTCTCCGATCGGACGATCGGGTTCAACCTCTGTCCAAAGGTTGTCGAGCGCGACCAAGGGGGATCGTGGACCCCGCTCCCCGAGACGCGTCCCGATGCCTGCACGCTGGAGCTCTATATCCTGGCTGCCGGGGAGACCGTGGTGCAGACGATCGAGATCCCGGCCACACTCGAAGCTGGGACCTACCGCATCGTGTTCGACGGGATCTCGTTCGAACAGGGGGAGCAGGGGGAGCAGGGGGACCCGGCGGTCCCGGAGGGGGAGAGGACGAGCGATTCGTTCGAGATCGGGTGACCGGTCGCTGGTGACCGCAGCTCACCGAACGAGCCTCGCCAGATACCCTCCTTCTCCCTCGAACACCACCGTGCATCCCCAGCCCGCTCTCTCGGCCCGTCCGCACAAGGTCCGCTCATCCACGTAGAGCTCCCGGAACGGCATGCCCACGACCCCGTCGTATCCGAGCCGGATCCACGCCTCCCCGGTATAGGCGTCCGGCGTGGGCGGCGGCCAGTCCGTCGGGTCGGCGCTCCCGGTTGGTTGCGCGGCCCCCGAGTCCACCAGGACCTGACCGCCAGGCGCGACCAGACGTCCCGCCTCCGCCAGGAACCGTTCGAGCCCGGCCAGCGTGCCGACCGGGCCGATCCCGTTCATCAGCATCAGGATGGTGTCGTAGGGCGGCTCCTCGAGCGCGAACATGTCCCCATGAACCACCTGCCGGACACCGCGCGCGCGGAGGATCCCGACCGCCTCGTCCAGCCGCTCGACCGCAGTCACGTCGAAGCCCCGTTCCTGCAAGGGCAGACTGTGGACGCCCGTGCCCGCCCCCGCGTCCAGGATCCGCCCCCGGCAGAGATCAACGGCGTAGCGCTCGAACGGGAAGAAGTCCGCTTCCGAGCGGAAGAACACCGATACAGGGATCGTATCGTCCTCTCCCAGACTGCTGGTGAGGCGGAGCGTCGCCGCGTGGTCACCGGCATGCCAGTCACGCAGGGCGGCCGCGTAGGGGGCCAGGGGCTCGACCTGAAGAGCCATGCTCCCCAAGCTACGGAGCCTTCCGACGCCCGCCCCCTTGACGGTCGCGACGCCCGGCAGCATTGTTGGGACCCGTTTCCAGACCAACCCCTCCACCCGGAGAGGCCGATCGTGAAAGTGCGCGCTAAGAACATCATCTCGCGGCGATTTCCCGTTCCCGCGGGATCCATCGTCTGAGGCGCGCGGGCGCTCACGGTCGACAAACGATCCGTCTGACAGACTGACCTCCCTTCTCAGGGGAGCTGCACCCGATGCGCGTGGAAGCCCTTCGATGCGCTTCCACCGGTACGTCCCCGCGAACGCCCGCCTCAACCGTTTCCGTTACGCTGGACGAGCCAGCGCGCGAGGTCATCATGTCGAACTCATTCGAAGCCGCGCGGCCGGACACTCTCCCCGGCGGCATGCCCCCGGCCGGCTTGCCCTTGGATCCTTCCCCGCGGCGGCGCCTTCTCGCCGACCTGCGTGCCGCGGTGCGTGGAACGGAGCAGGACTACACCGCAGGCCCGATCGGGCGGGCGCTCCTCCTTCTCGCGGTCCCGATGGTGCTCGAGACCGTCATGGAATCCCTGTTCGCGCTCACGGACGTGTTCT
>JBOHRQ010000133.1:0-4908 GCA_050732875.1 Gemmatimonadota bacterium
TATATACCGCGAGCGGTCTCATCGGTCCAGCGACGAGCGAACGCCTTTGCCCCGCCGGACGGCGGTTGACACATGCCAGCATTGGTGGTACAACGGAGAGGAGATGCGGAAACATCGTCACGCCTTCCTCTTTGCACTCTCTGCCCTTCTGTCGATGGCGATCCCCTTGGTCGGGTATGCGCAGACCTGCCTCGGCCTTCCGACGGAAGGCGGCGACCGGCTGGCCGCGCTGAGCTTCCGGCCGGATCGGGTCGTTGTCGAAGGTGCATTCAACCCGCTGGGTCCCGCCGGCTTCGACGCCGGGGTGGCGCGCAGCGAAGTCCCGCTCGTGGGCGAGACGGAGACGCGATCCGTCCGCCTCGCCTTCGAAGAGATCGAAGCGGGACGCTTCTCCCTTTGCCCACTGGTCGCGATCGAACACCGCCGCTCTGCCGTCGGTGCGGAGGCCCTTCGCATGCCTCTGGGAATCGGAGCCGGCGCGACCTTCGGAAGCCTTCAGGGGGTTGGCTGGGGGCCATATGCGACGCTCGGCTTTCTGCCGAGCGCCCCCGCTCCCCCGCCAACGGACGATCTCTTCCGGGAACGTCCTTTCTACCGTGCCTCTCTGGTCGACCGGCTCGGTATCATGACCTGGAAGGGCCCGCTCTTCGCCACGGCCAGCCTGCGCGCCCTTTCGGCCGCGCGTCCCGACGTCCGAATCGGCATCCGGTTCTGATCTTCGCGAGTCCCTGGCTCGGCCCCGACCCCATCAACTTGATGTGAACTTGACCTAGCGAAGGCTCAGGTCTCCTTGCCTGCGCGTTCATATACGCCGCTGATGTACTTCGTCATCTCCGGGTAGACGTCCGTTCTGGCACCGGCTGCGATCAGAAACTCGATCACGGCGGGATAGTCGCGGCGCGCGAATTGCGAGGGGTCTGCGTCGTACGCGAACCACAGCGTGTTGTCGAGCACGGTTCCACCGTAGGCGTTCTTCTTCTCTAACGGCGCGCCGCGCCGGACCAGGCGCCTTACCATCTCAAGGTCTCCTCGGCCTGTTGCATGATGCAGCGCGGTCATTCCATCGAAGGCGGCGACATCCACGCCTTTATCGAGGAGGTACTGCAGTGCCTCATGGCGGCCATAGCGGGCCGCCATGATCAGCGCCTTTTCGAGCTGGTCACTGGTGGCGACATCGGCGAGATGCTTCACCGAGTCCAGCCGACCAGCCCCCGCCGCTTCGACGATGCTTTTCACCTTTGCCCCACGCTTGACCAACGCTTCAGCGGCCTCGGGACAATTATTGGCGAGCGCCGCCGTGACCACGCTCGATCGCGGCTTCAGGCCATCAATGGCCGCACCGTGTTGCAGCAGCAGATCGATCAATGGGATCTGCACGCCCGCGCGGCGCGGCGGAGTGCTCGTCGCTACGAGCTCCAGTGCGGTGGTCTCGCCCCCGTACGCCTCGCTTGTAGCGTCCACATCCGCCCCGGCGTCGAGCAGCGCCTGCGCCACTTCGACGGCGTTGGGCGGGGAAAGCTGGCGGTAATCCTCGATGCCATTGGCGGCGATGTAGTGCAGCAGCGGCGCCCGGTGCCCGCGTGTCGAGCGTTCGTGCACAAGATTCGGATGCTGACGCAACAATTCGCGGAGTTTCGCGATGTCACCGGAAACAATCGCGTCTGCTGCATCCTCGAACCGGATGACACGCGGATCCCGGCTCTTCAATTGTTCGATGTGCAGCAGCAGCTTCGACCAGCTTTCGATGTAATGCGAGCGCGCGACGACGAGCTGGGCGTCGGCGAGTACGAACTTACGCTGCAGGATCTGTTCGTCCTTGAGCCCGCGGAACCGCGGATGATTCCACCGGATGCGATTCAAGGCCTCGGCATCACCTGCCTTGAATGCCTTGACGAGATCCTTAGCCTGCTTCCTGGACTGCTCGAGGTTGATGCGAGCGGAAAGCGGCCCGATGCTCATGACGTCCCCCTTTCGGTAGCGCCTGGAGTCCGCCCGAATCAGGCTGAAAGAAGGATCATCTTGTCGAACCGATCGCCAGGTGGGTGGGCACGGCCCTTTCCGCGGACTGGTGGCGCCCCTCGCGCTCAGGTCAACGATAAGATGCGAGGACGTGTCCCAGCAAGGGCTTCAATGGGCCGGGCTGCCGCGCAGGCGACCTGATTCGTGCCTTTGCGGACCGACCTTGACTGGTCCGCGGCATTTGCTCATATTGATAGCGCCATATGCCTGAGGAGAGATGATGACCGCACACGCCGTCGCGCAGAAGCTCGGGGGCAGGAAGACGCTGCGCCGGGTGATCCGCTCGGATCTGGACCTCGCCCGAGCCATCCACGGCGGCCTCCCCGTGGGCGCCGTCGACCGGGTTCTCGAGGCCGGGCTCCTCGAACCCGCCGAGCTCTACGAGCTGGTGATTCCTCGCAGGACCCTCACCCACCGCCGGAAGCAGCGCACGCTGACCCCGGAGCAGTCGGACCGGCTAGCCCGTGTGGTTCGGGTCCTGTTGCGCGCCGAGGAGGCGCTGGACGACCCGAAGAAAGCGGCGCGCTGGATGCGACACGCGAACCGCGCTCTCGCCGGCAACCGGCCCATCGATCTGCTGGAAAGCGATATCGGTGCACGGACGGTCGAGAAGGTGCTCGGCCGGATCGAGCACGGCGTCTATAGCTGATCGGGCGTGCGGGTCTCGCGTCTCGCCAGAAAGCCCTTCCTGGCTCTGGACGGCGAAGGAGCACGCCAGGTCGGGGGCCGGTGGAACTCGGAGGGCGTGGCCGTCGTCTACACCTCCTTTAGCCTGTCCCTGGCGGCGCTCGAGTACCTCGCCCACATCGACCCCGAAGACATTCCCGATGATTTGATGGCAGTGGCGGTCGAGGTCCCCGACCGGCTACGGATCGAGGAGGTGCGAATCGAGGATCTGCCTTCGGACTGGAACCGGGTCTTCGATCACCCACGGTGCATCGCACTCGGAAACGAATGGATCGCGGCCGGCCGGTCCCTCGGTCTGCGGGTTCCCTCCGCTCTCGTGCCCGAGGAGTGGAACCTGCTCCTGAACCCCGCCCACCCGGACGCGCCTGGCGTGCGCGCCACCCGAACGCGCCCCTTCACCTTCGATCGCCGGTTGCTCTAGGGGCGCACGGCGCCAGGTTGACCCCCGACGGGCCGATCTTCAACTTTCACCCATGCCCGACCGTGATCCCATCGACCGCCGGCTGATCGTCGTCGGCGACCGCGTGCTGATCGAGCCCGACGCGGGAGAGGACCGGACCGAAGTGGGGCTCTATCTCCCCCGCTGGGCGGTCGAGAAGGAGTCGGTGCAGGTCGGTCGCGTGGTCGCCTGCGGCCCCGGGATCCCGGTCGCCGAGCCCAATTCGCTCGAGGACGAGCCATGGAAGACGAGCAATTCCCCTCCGCGCTACGTGCCGATGCAGGCCCGGATCGGCGATTACGCGATCTTCCTGCGGAAGGCCGCGGTCGAGGTCAAGTTCGAAGGCCGCTCCTATCTGATCGTCCCGCAGGCCGCCATCCTCCTCCTGCACCGGAACCCTCGCCCGCGATCAGCGGTCGAGGACCTGCTGGAGGCCGAGACCTTCGAGTCGGAAGAGCAACAGGACGACGCCGAGCCGGACGACGAGTCCGCCGCCTGACCGGATGGGATCCTACTCCCGGGGGGGCTTCTACTCCGAGCGGGTCTTTCCCTGGATCATGGACCGGTCCGACACGCCCGAGCTGCGGGACGAGCGACGGCGGGCGGTCTCGGAGGCCAGCGGCCGGGTGTTGGAGATCGGCGTCGGGACGGGTGCCAACCTGCCGCTTTATGGCGCGGCCGTCCGCTCGGTCACGGCGGTCGAACCCTCGGCCGGCATGAACCGGCGCTCCGCGCGCAACCGGGAAGACGCGAGCGTGCAGGTCCGGCTCATCGCCGGGAGCGCCGAAAGGCTCCCCTTCCGGGACGGCTCGTTCGACACGGCGGTCGCCGTCCTCGTTCTCTGCACGATCCCGGATGCCGCCGCAGCGCTGGAGGAGTTGCGGAGGGTGCTCGCCTCCGGTGGGCGGCTTCTCTTCCTCGAGCACGTCCGGGCGCCCGATAACGGCGTGGAGCGCTGGCAACGGCGTCTCCAGCCCCTCTGGGGCCGGCTCGCCTGCGGGTGCCACCTCGCGCGCGATACCGAGGATCGGATCGCGGATGCGGGCTTCGGGATCGAGGCGATAGAACGCTTCTGGCTGCCTCGGGTGCCGCGACTCCTCGGCCGGATGATCCGCGGGCGAGCGGTGGCCGGCTGAACCAGCGCGCGACCTACTGCGCCGTCGTCCGGCTCCCCATCTCGGCGTCCAGGATGAGCAGCGCCGCGCTGTCATCGCCGATCATCCTGAGCCGCTCCACGATCTGGAGCGCGCTCGCCTCCTCCTCGACCTGCTCGGTGATGAACCACTGCAGCAGCGCCTGGACCGGGTAATCCTTCTCCTTGACGGCCAGCTCGTAGAGGTCGTTGATCTTCCCCGTCACCGCCTTCTCGTGCTCGAACGCCTGCTCCATGACGTCCAGCGGCGAGTCGAAGGCGGCGGGGGGCTTCTTGACCGCCTGGAGCTCCACCTCTCCGTTCCGGTCGTAGACGAAGTCGAAGATCTTCATCGCGTGCAGGATCTCCTCCTCGCGCTGGAGCCGCATCCAATGGGCGAAGCCGGTCAGGTTCCGTCCCTGGAAGTAGCCCGACATCGACAGGTAGAGGTACCCCGCGTAGAACTCGTTGTTGATCTGATCGTCGAGGGCGGCCTGGATCTTCTTGCTCAGCATCGACCGGTCTCCTTGGCTGAAACCTCGTGGTCGGGCGTCACGTTGGGGGAGGCGATGACGCGATGATGGATGAGAATAGCAGACACGGATACAGGAGGCATATCATGCTCGAGATG
>JBOHRQ010000134.1:0-4869 GCA_050732875.1 Gemmatimonadota bacterium
CGGCTCAGGCGCCGCGGCTACCGCCTGCACGTCGTCACGGGGCACGGCCTGATGGACCTGCCCGACCACGACCGCCTGGAGGGGATCCCGATCACGCGACTCCCCTTCCGCCAGGCGGTCGAACGTCGCGACCCGGAAATGATCCTGACCGTGCGAAGGGCCCTGCAACGATTGCGGGAGACGTTCGCGCCCGATCTTGTCCACGTGTTCGGGATCGGCTCGAGTCTGATGTTCCTGGGGTCGCCTCCGGTCACCGGAACGAGGCCCCCGCTGGTCGTCACCCTTCATAACATGCTACCCGCGGAGGCTGGAAGCGACCCTGAGGGCCTGGTGCGGAGGACCCTGCGCGCGGCCGAATGGGTCGTCACATGCTCGGAGAAGTTGCTGGCCGCGACGCGTCGGATCGAGCCTGCGATCACCTCGCACTCGTCGGCGATCGTGAACGGCATCGCTCCCCCACGGGTCGACCCCGCGCCTCTCCCCATGGATCCCCCCGTCCTCTTCTGCCCGGCCCGCCTCATGCACCAGAAGGGCCTCGACATCGCGCTGGTGGCCCTCTCGCGGCTTGCCCATCGACCCGAGCTCCGGCTCGTGATCGCCGGGACAGGACCGGAAGGGCCCTCCCTGCTAGCGCTGGCCGAGCGACTCGGCGTGGCCGATCGGGTCGAGTTCCGCGGTCTCGTATCGCCGGACCGGATCCTTTCGATGCTGAACGAGGCGACCATGGTCCTGATGCCTTCCCGCTGGGAGGGATTGCCCGTCGCGGCCCTGGAGGCCGCCATGATGGCGCGCCCCGTCGTGGCCACCGATGTGGGGGGGGTCACGGAGATGGTCGTCGACGGTGAGACGGGAATCATCGTGCAGGTCGAGGATCCCGAGTCCCTCGCCCGCGCCATCGAGCGTCTCCTGGGTGATCCGGCTTTTGCGACAGCCCTCGGCATGCGCGCCCGCGAGCGCGCTCTGGCTCACTTCAGCGTGGACCGGAATGCGGAGTCGTACGACGCTCTCTACCGCCGGGTCGAAGGAAAGCGTTGCCCAAAGGGGGCCCGGGACTAAGTCCGCAAAGGGTGTCACCCCTGGAGCAGTCGGGCCAGCGTCGCAGGGTCGACGTTGCCGCCCGAGATAATCACCCCGACGCGCCGGAGTTCGGCCGGAATCGAACCCTCCAGCATGGCCGCAGCCGCCAGCGCGCCGGTCGGCTCGACGACGATCTTCATCCGCGTAAAGAGCAGCGCCAGCGCTTCGACGAGCTTCGTATCGAGGACGCGCACCACGGCCTCGGCACGCTCGCGCACGATCGGAAACGTGAGCTCCCCCGGCGTGTGGGCGCGGGCGCCATCGGCGATCGTGTCCGGCGCGTCGATCCTCACTCGCCGGCCCACTTCCAGCGAGCGCACGGTGTCGTCCGCGCCGGCCGGCTCGGCGCCGAAGACGCGCACCCCCTCGAACCCCGAGGCCACCGTGGCCGTCCCCGCGAGCAGCCCGCCGCCGCCCACCGGAGTCACCACGGCCTCGAGATCCGGCACGTCCTCCAGGAGCTCGAGCGCCGCCGTTCCCTGACCGGCAATGACCAGCGGATCGTCGTAGGGAGGGACGAGCACCCGCGCCTCTTCTTCCACGATCCGGCGGGCCATTTCCTCGCGATCATCGGCGAACCGGTCGTACTCGATGACTCGCGCGCCATAGGCCTCGGTCGCTTCGCGCTTGGCCAGCGGCGCGTCGGCGGGCATCACGATGACGGCGTCGACGCCGACCGCGCGCGCGGCCAGCGCGACCGCCTGGGCATGGTTGCCGGACGAGAAGGCCACGACCCCACGCTCACGCTCCTTCGGCGAGAGCGATCGGATCTTGCTGGTCGCGCCGCGGATCTTGAAGGCGCCGGCCCGCTGCAGGTTCTCGCACTTGAAGAAGAGCTCGCGGCCGCAGCGCTCGTTCAGCAGCCGCGAGGTGAGGACGGGCGACCGGTGGACTGCACCCGCGATGCGCTCCCGGGCGGACAGGACGTCGTCGAAGCCGATCGCGAGCGGGCTCGTGGCGCCTCCCGGTCGCGGCTGCGCCTTCATCATCGCGCTCTTCTCCGCTCCCAGAGGACGTCTCGCGTCGGCGATCAGCTCGCCGCGACCGCGGACGCCTTGTCGATCCTCGCCTCGGCCTCCGCCACGCGCCGCTTGACCGCCACCACGCAGTCCGGGTTCAGCGACATCGAATCGATGCCCGCCTCGACGAGGAACTCGGCGAAATCGGGATGGTCGCTCGGGCCCTGGCCGCAGATCCCGACCTTCGTCCCGGTCTGCTTCGCGACATCGATCAGGCTCTCGATCATCGCCAGCACCGCCTCGTTCCGTTCATCGAAGATCGCCGCCAGTCGTCCCGAATCCCTGTCCACCCCCAGCACGAGCTGCGTCAGGTCGTTGGATCCGATCGAGAACCCGTCGAAGCGTTCCGCGAACTGTCGGGCCAGGATCACGTTGGAGGGGATCTCGCACATGACGTACACCTCGAGGCCGTCCCGGCCACGCTGGAGCCCGTGATCGGCCAGCACGTGGAGTACCTGGTCCGCCTCGTCGAGAGTTCGGCAGAACGGGATCATGACCACCACGTTGTCCAGCCCGATCTCCTCCCGGACCATCTTGATCGCCCGGCACTCGAGGGCGAACCCCTCCCGGTATTCGTCGCTGTAGTAGCGCGACGCGCCTCGGAATCCGAGCATCGGGTTCGCCTCCGCGGGCTCGAACGGCCGTCCACCGATCAGGTCGGCGTACTCGTTGGTCTTGAAGTCGCTCATCCGGACGATGACAGTCGCCGGATACTGGGAGGCCGCGATCTTGGCGATCCCTCGCGCCAGCCGCTCCACGAAGTAGCCGGCCCGGTCGGCGTAGCCAGCGGTGAGGGCGAGGATCTGCTCGCGCGCCTTCTCGTCCTGGACCTCGTGGAAGCGGATAAGCGCCATCGGATGGATCTTGATGATGTTGTTGATGATGAACTCCATCCGCGCGAGGCCGATCCCTTCACACGGCAGGCGCCACCAGCGGAACGCCGCGTCGGGGCTCGCGATATTCAGCATGATCCGGGTACGGGTCTCGGGTACGTCGGTGAGGTCGAGCTCTTCGGTCTCGAAAGGCAGGCTCCCCGCGTAGACCCTTCCTTCGTCCCCCTCGGCACACGATAGCGTCACCTCCGAACCCGGCTCGAGCACCCGGGTCGCCTCGCTCGTCCCCACCACGGCCGGGATCCCGAGCTCGCGGCTCACGATGGCCGCATGGCACGTGCGCCCCCCCTGATCGGTGATGATTCCCGCCACCTTCTCCATGATCGGCCCCCACGCGGGATCGGTCATCTCGGTGACGAGGATGTCGCCCGGGTTCACGCGATCGGCTTCCTCCGGGCTCGAGAGACGCACGACCTTGCCCACGGCGATCGCGCCGCCAACCGAGATCCCCCGCAGGAGCGGCTCCCCCGGATCGTCCAGCCGATAGACCTTGAGCGAAGCCTGGTCGGCTCGCGAATGCACGGTCTCGGGCCGCGCCTGCACGATGAACAGCTGGCCGGACTCCCCGTCCTTGGCCCATTCGATGTCCATGGGCCGGCCGTAATGGCGCTCGATCGCCGCCGCCCAGCGCGCCAGCTGCAGGATCTCGTCGTCGTCGAGGACGAACGCCCGGCGCTCCACGGCCGACGTCTCGACCGTTACCGTCGGCCCCTCGACCTTGCGGGCGTAGACCAGCTTCCTGGCCTTCTCGCCGACCTTCTTTTCGATGATCGGCATGCGGTCGTTGCGATCGAGCAGCGGCTTGAAGACCAGATACTGGTCCGGAATCACGGACCCCGCCACCACCATCTCGCCGATTCCCCACGAGGCATTGATCAGGATCACGTCGGGGAAGCCGCTCTCGGTGTCGATCGTGAACATGACGCCGGCGCCCGCGATGTCGCTCCGTACCATCTTCTGAACGCCGAGCGAGAGGGCCGCGACTGACTGATCGAACCCCCGCTTCTGACGATAGGCGAGGGCGCGGTCGGTGAAGAGCGAGGCGTAGCATTCCCGACAGGCCTCGAGCAGCGCGTGCTCGCCGCGGACGTTGAGGAACGTGTCGAGCTGGCCGGCGAAGCTCGCCTCGGGGAGGTCCTCGGCCGTGGCGCTCGATCGAACGGCGACATCGGTCCGGTCGTCCCCGTACTCCTGCGAGAGATCGCGATAAGTTGAGCAGACGGCGTCGCCGAGGTCGTCCGGGAACTCGGCCTCGCGGAAAAGGCGCCGGATCGCGAGCCCGGCCGCCGAGAGCCCTTCCTCTCCGCCCGTGTAGCCGCGCAGGTGCTGCTGGATCTCCCCGTCGATCTGGTTGTGCTCGAGGAACCGGCGGTAGGCGGCGGTCGTGATGGCGAACCCGCGGGGAACCCGGATCCCGACGTCCTGGAGCGCCGAGATCATCTCGCCGAGCGAGGCGTTCTTCCCGCCCACGAGCGCGATGTCGTCGGCGCTGAAATCCTCGAACCAGCAGATGTAGTCATTGTCGCGGCCGGCGCTCATGAGTCCTCTATTATCGAGGGTCGGACGCCCCGGAACAAGAGGATGGCTTACAAACGGAGAAGCCCCCCTCCCGGCTCGGAAGAGGGGCCTCTCGAGAGATTCTCTGCGGCGTGGCTCAGATCAGTTGGTTTCACCCTCGGCCGGGGCGGCCGGATTGGTCTCCTCGCCGCCCAGCGGCGTAGCGCCAGGGTCGGTCATGGGCTCGGCGCCCTCCGCCTGCTCCATGCCGGGCGGGGCGGCGTTCGGGCTCCAGGAGGTTGCCGCCGTCTGCCACTGCCCTTCGGCGTCCTTTTCCCACACCGACAGGTACTTGCCCTGGTCCTCCCAGGTCTCGCCCTCCG
>JBOHRQ010000135.1:0-4855 GCA_050732875.1 Gemmatimonadota bacterium
TCCCGTCGGCCGGCTGGTGCCTTCCAATCAGGCAGGCTAGGATTCCGTCGTGCGCTGGACCAAGATCCTCGGTGTGGCCCTGCTGGTGATCGGCCTGATCGCGATCGTGTTGCGAACGTACGGTTACACGAGCGAGCGCCAGACACTCGAGACGGAAGCGATCGAAATCCAGGTCGAGGAGAGGGAGGCGCTGCCGGTGCCGCTGTGGATCGGCGTCGCGCTCGCCGTCGCCGGGGGAGCCCTCCTTCTGTTTCCCCGGCGATCGCAGAAATGACCCTGCCCGGGCCGCCGGGCGCGAAGGGGCTCGCCGCAAGAGGGGCCATGATCCTCTGGGCGGCATTCCTTGGCGCGACCCCGTGCCTGGCGCAGATGCCCGGAGTCGAGCCCATCGACCTGACGTATGCCTTCGGGGACAGCACGATCTACTGGCCGACGGCGGACGGGTTCGAGCTCGAGGTCGTCGCCCACGGGATGACGGAGGGCGGATGGTGGTACGCCGCCAACTCCTTCAGGGCGGCCGAGCACGGCGGGACTCACCTGGATGCCCCGATCCACTTCGCCGAGAGCGGTCGGACGGCCGCCGAGATCCCGCTCGCCGATCTGACCGGGACGGCGGTGGTCATCGACGTGAGCGGAGCCGCCGCCGCAGACCCCGACCACCTGATCGACATAGCGGACCTCGAGGCCTGGGAAGCCGCGAACGGACAGATTCCCGACCGCTCCATCGTGCTCCTCGAGACGGGATGGGGCGAGCGATGGCCCGACCCCGAACGTTACCTCGGAACCCCCCGCCGCGGGGCGGATGCGGTGGCCGAGCTTCACTTCCCGGGACTTCACCCCGACGCCGCGACCTGGCTGGTCGGCGAGCGCGCGCTAAAGGCGGTGGGGATCGACACGGCCTCCATCGATCGCGGGCAGTCCACCGACTTCGAGGCGCATCGCGTCCTGGCCGCGGCCAACGTCCCGATCTTCGAGAACGTGGCTCATCTGGACCGGGTCCCCGCGACCGGCTCGTGGGTCGTCGCGCTCCCGATGAAGATCGAAGGCGGTACCGGCGGGCCTCTGCGGATCGTGGCCTTCGTTTCGGGGAGCCGTTGACGGAGGGCGTCGAACGCCGGATCGGCGGCCTTACGGTGCGCATCGACCGTCTCCTCTGCGTGGGCTTCGCGGATTGCGTGGACGAAGCGCCGGAAGCATTCGCCCTGGACGAAGAGGGGATCGCCGCGTTCACCTGCGATCCCGGGTCTGCTCCCGCGGAGCGACTCCTCAAAGCCTGCCAGGCGTGTCCGGTCGACGCCCTGACCGTCCTGGACGCCGAAGGCCGGCAGATCGTCCCCGCGGCCTCGTGACCGGGAGCGACACACGAGCGATCCGCACCTATCACGAGGTCGCGGATCCGGGCTCCGAGGAGATCGTCGCCCAGATCGAGTCCCAGGGCCGGCGGCTCGCGGCGAGGCTCGCCAGCGTGGGCGCGGTCATCGCGGTGGCGAGCGGAAAGGGGGGCGTCGGAAAGAGCGCGGTGACGGCCAACCTGGCCGCCGTCCTGGCCGATTCGGGCTTGCGGGTCGGTGCGGCCGACGCCGATCTCCACGGACCTACGCTGGCGCGGATGCTGGGCGCCTCGCGCGAGCGATTGCGGGTTGCGGACGAGGGCGTTCTGCCGGCGCTCGGCGCGTCGGGCGTCCGGATCATGTCGATGGACCTCCTCCTCGAAGCGCCCGATGCGCCGGTCCGCTGGCGGGGGCCCGGCGCGGGGGCGTTCGCCTGGCAGGGAGTCCTCGAGACGAGCACGCTGCGCGAGCTCCTCGCCGACACCGCGTGGGGAGAGCTGGATGTTCTGCTGCTGGACCTCCCGCCCGGCACCGACCGCCTCTCCCGGATCCTCGAGATCCTGCCGCGCCTCGAGGCCACCCTCCTCGTCACGACGCCCTCTGAAGCGGCCAGGGCGGCGGTGGCCCGCTCCGCGCGACTGGCCCGGGAGGCGGGGATCGCGAGGCTCGGGCTGGTCGCCAACATGACCGCCTGGCGCTGCCCGGACTGCGGCCGGGAGACGGCGCTCTTCCTGGCCGATGGCGCCGGACGTCTGGCCGGGGAGACCGGGCTCCCGGTGTGGGCCGAGATCCCGTTCGATCCACGCCTGGCCAGCGCCACCGACGCCGGCCGCCCGTTCATCCGGGTCGCGCCGGAGGCCCCGGCCAGCCAGGCGCTCCGGGATCTGGCGGCGCGTCTCGTGTCGGAGACCCTGGGCCCGGAGGCCCAACCGCCGGAGGCCCAACCGCCGGAGGCCCAACCACCGGAGACCCGAGCGCCGTGAAATTCCTCTGCGTCACCTGCGATCGGGCCATGGAGTACGCCGAGCGGCAGCTCCCGGGCGACGGCACGATGGCCGTGGTCTATGGCTGCCCCTCGTGCGGACGGGAGATCGCCCTGCTTACCAATCCGATGGAGACGCGACTCGTGAGCGGGCTCGGAATCCAGGTCGGCGGCCGGTCGGTGCCCGACCAGCCGATGGAGCTCGTGCGCTCCGCCCTCGCCACGGGAGGCGACGCGTTCGAGGACGGGTCGCCGCCGCCCGATCCATCGGAGAACGTCGACCCGGGGAGGCGGCCCACCGCCGGAACGGTTCGCTGGAGCGAGGATGCACGGCTCCGGCTGCAATCCGTGCCGACCTTCGTCCGCGGCATGGTGAAGAAGATCTACGGCGAGTACGCGGCCGAGCGCGGAATCGGAGAGATCACGCCCGAGATCATGGACCGGGCCCGCACCGATCTCGGGCTGGAAGGGATGTGAGCGGGCACCTTGAGGGGGGCGGCTTCGGGTTCCTCAGGCCCGCTCGCCACCCGCCCGAGCGGGCGAGAAAGTTTCGCCAGGCGGCGATCGCCTATCTCCACTACGGCGTGCTCTACCTGTTCGGTGCCTGGGCGCTCCTCGAGCGCGACCTTTTTCCAGAGGCCCGGGGCCCGGAGTGGATGTGGTTCGGCGCCGGGATCGCGATCGGGGCGATCGTGGTGTGGGGTCTCTGGTGGTGGCAGAACCCCTGGTTCGCGCGCGCCATCTGGCTCCTGGTCGCGCTGCGGCTCCCGACCCTCATCGAGGGCGCCTTCCTGGGCAGCGCGCTCGACATCGGGCCCGGGTTCTACCTCACCGCCGGCCTCGTCGTCATCGCCAACCTGGTGTTCCTCGCCCGCGCCGCCTGGGACGTCTGATCCGCCTCGGACGGTGGCCGCGGCCAGCCGCCGCTCACCGTCCATCGACGACCGTTCGCCGTCGTCACGGTGTCCCTGACGCCGGTAGATGTTAAAAAAACAGCATGCACGTGTCGAGAATCCGGCCGTATCCCAAAGCCCGACGGATGCCCGGAAAGCGCCTCGCCATCCAGGCTCTCCTGTGGACGATCTTCCTCGGCGCGCCGATCGAAGGCCGGGCGCAGGGTCGGGAGGCGGACACCGAATGGCAGTTCCTCGTCCGCGCGGCGGACTGGGACGCGATCCTGCGGCTCCAGGACCAGGTTCGGGACTACCGGGAGAGAGGTGTGATCGGCCGCTTCGAGATCCGCATCACGCAGGACGGTGAAGGCTACGACGCGCTGGTGGTCGCGACCGTCATCGATGCCGGGAAGCTGGCCCGGCTGAGAGGGCTCGTGGTCCCCGAGCGGGAGCCGGCCTGGGAGCCGGGCGCTCTGGTTCCGCAGGCGGCCGGGCCTCCCGGGGAGGACGGGACGGCCCGAGGGCCCGGTTTGACACCCCCGCGGCCTTCCATCTAAATAGCTTCCCTCCAAGCGCTGGGCGGGGTCCCGCCCCGACGCGACATCACCGGCCATTCCGCCTCACAGGGTTCGCCGGCATGAGCGGAAGCGTCTATCCCGATCGAGACTGCGTGCTCCGCGCCCTCGCCGGCGCGCTCCTCGGAGCCCTGCCTCTCCTGTATACGATGGAGATGTGGTCGCACGGCCGCACGTTCTCGGAGGGCTGGATCCTCGCCCTCTACGTGCCGACGATCCTGATCGTGCTTCTTTCCCTCCTGTTCGGTGGATTTCGTCAGGGGACCTCGGGACACCTGAGGCTGGACCTGCCGATCACGCTCGGGATCGGGATCTTCGCGAGCATCGTCACGCTGCTGGTCGTGGGACAGATCGCGCCTGGCTTCGTGCCGCTGTCGGCGGCCGTCCGGATGGTGGCGATCGAGGCGATCCCGTGCGCGATCGGCGCGGCCCTCGCTGTCACGCAGTTCCGCCCCCGAAGCCGGAAGACGGAGAGAGTGGATCGCCGGATCGGACGGCTGCCCGAGGACGCCCAGAAGGTCCTGGCGACGATCGTGGGAGCGGTCTTCTTCGCCTTCAACATCGCTCCCACCGAGGAGGTGTGGATGATGACGATCGAGGCCGAGCCCTTCCATTTTCCGCTCATCGTGGTCTTCTCGGTGGCCGTATCCTACGGGATCGTCTTCCTCGCCGACTTCGCCCAGCGCCCCGGGGGCTTCGACGAGGGGGCGCTCGGGAGTCCGCTGGCCGAGACGTTCGTGAGCTACCTGATCTCGCTGGTCATCTCGCTCGGGTTTCTCTACGCCTTTGGCCACGTCTCCCTCGCCACGCCGGTGCACGCGCAGATCGAAGCCACCGTCATGCTCGGCTACGTGACCACGATCGGCGGGTCGGCGGGCCGGGTCCTGATCGCCGAATGAGTCCCGCGCGCGAGACCGAGGCTCCCGGCCGACCCTCTGCCGTGACCGCCGCGATCAGCGGCGCCCTGGTGGCGGCCCTGATCGGATACCTCGTGATTCACGCCGTCGGTTCGAATGCTCCGCCGGCGATCGTGGCGGGGGCCGTCCCCGGGGAAAACTGGTCACGTGACGGGGT
>JBOHRQ010000136.1:0-274 GCA_050732875.1 Gemmatimonadota bacterium
TTCGGGGAACTACGACGATCGGGAGGCGATCGAGATGACACGCGATACGCTCGACACGGCTCGCCAGGCGTTGACCGACAGCGTGATCGACATGCCGGGGGTCACCGGTGTCGGCATCGGGGAGTGCAACGGCCGTCCCTGTCTCAAGGTTTTCATCGAACGACGGAGCGAGGAGCTGGAAGCGCAGATCCCGCGCTCCATGGACGGCGTCCCGGTCGAGATCGAGGTGACCGGCGAGATCCGACCGCTCGAGCCGGAGTGACCGCGGGTGTCG
>JBOHRQ010000136.1:284-4836 GCA_050732875.1 Gemmatimonadota bacterium
GGTCATTCCCGGCGACGACACCTTTTGCTCAGGGCGATGTGAGGAACACAGGCTTGCGCCCCCGGGCCGAATCCGGGTAACCTCCCGTCGGGAAGGTTTCCCGATGGCCCTCACGAAGCTCCACCGCCGGATCCGCACGATGCGCCGCCGGATCCGCGCCATCCACCGCCGCTTCCGCGAGGCGCGGCTGGTCGCGCTGGCCTTCAAGTCCGACCGCCATCCCGTCCTCGCCCACGTCGTCCCGATCCGGCGCTGCAACCTGTCCTGCTCCTACTGCAACGAGTACGACAAGCACTCCGCCCCGGTCCCCCTCGATGAGATGCTGCGGCGGATCGACCGGCTGGCCGGGCTGGGGACGACGGCCGTTCACCTGAGCGGCGGCGAGCCGCTCCTCCACCCGGATCTCGACGAGATCGTCCGCCGTATTCGGGACCGCGGCATGCTGGCCGGGCTCCTGACGAACGGCTATCTGCTGACTCGCCAGCGGATCGAGCGGCTCAACGACGCCGGGCTCGACCAGCTCCAGATCAGCGTCGACAACTTGACGCCTGACGAGGTCTCGAAGAAGAGCCTCACGGTCCTGGATCGGAAGATCCGCCTTCTCGCGGAGCACGCCCTCTTCGACGTCAACCTGAACTCGGTGCTGGGCAGCGGCGTCGAGCGCCCCGGGGACGCGCTCGCGGTTGCCGATCGCGCCCGTGAGCTGGGTTTCACCGGCACGGTGGGGATCATCCACGATGGAACGGGGCGCGCGAAGCCGCTGACCGAAGGCGAGCGGGCGATCTGGAGCGAGATCCGGGCACTCCAGCCGAGCCGGTTCTGGTCCTTCGCCCGCTACGAGGACGAGTTCCAGGAGAACCTGGTCGCCGGCCATCCCAACCGATGGCGCTGCGGGGCCGGAGGCCGGTATCTCTATGTCTGCGAGGACGGGCTTGTGCACTGGTGCTCCCAGCAGCGGGGGATGCCGGCCATCCCGCTTGCCGAATACTCACAGGAAGACCTCGATCGCGAGTCCCGCACCGCCAAGCCTTGCGCACCCTTCTGCACGGTGTCGTGCGTCCATCGGGTCTCGGTGCTGGACCGTTTCCGCGAGCAGCCGCTCGAGACGATCGTCGCGACTCTGTCGCCGGCGGGAGAGGGGGGTTCGCTGGCCGACGTGCCGCTCCCGGTACAGGCCATGGCATGGCTGTTCGTCCGGAGCTCCAAGGCTCGATTCTTCAAGAAGGCCGCGATGCGGACCCTGGGTGTCGGGTGAGGGCACCGCGGCGCGTCGGGAGGCGGGCACCTTGCTCTCACTCGGCCTCGTTTCTACTATCCGCATGCTGCACTTGGGTCACTCACAGGAGGTATTCATGAGGAAGAAGGCATGGCTGACGAGCGTCCTGGCATCGCTGCTCGTACTGCTCGCGCTCACGCCCGCCGAGCGAAATCAAACCGATATCGAGGGAACTTACAGGCTGGTGTCGCGGGACCTTCCCGACGGCACGACGGTGAGCCCCCCGGACATCCAGGGGCTGTTGAACTACGAGGACGGCTACCGGAACTTCAACGTCTACTGGACCGATGCGGAGGGGAACGCGACCTCGATCTCCGTCATCGCCGAGTACGAGCTCACCGCGGACACGTACACGGAGACCAACGTCTTCACCCTGGTCAACGACGAGATCGAAGGCGCCGGAGTGAGCTACGACCTCTCGTCCACGAGCGGATCGGCGCCCGTGACGGCGGGCGAGGGGACGCTCTCGTTTACGCTGCCCCTGCGTGACGAGCCGGCCGTGGTCTTTACCGACGACAGTCTCACCGCCACTCGCGAGGGAGAGTTCGTCGACCACTGGGTGGAGATCGACGACGACTGATCGGCACCGGACCCGGTGACGGCGAGATGAGCGAAGAGACGGTCGCGGCGGATCCCCACGCCCGCGTTCCGGTGTCGCGAGAAGGCGCGCCGATCGAGAAAGCCTCGGCCGCCGCCATCCTCCTCCACGGCCGCGGTGGAAGCGCGGAGGACATGCTGGGGCTGGCGCGGGCGCTGGCGGCCCCGGAGCTGGCCTTCCTCGCGCCGCAGGCCGCCGATCACACCTGGTACCCGGAGAGCTTCCTGGCGGCGATCGAGCGCAACGAGCCCTGGCTGTCCTCGGCGCTCGACGTCATCCGCCGGCTGCTCGACCGTCTCGCGGAGGCCGGGATCCCGTCGGACCGCACGCTTCTGCTGGGCTTCTCGCAGGGGGCGTGCCTGGGACTCGAGTTCGCGGCCAGAAACGCGACCCGCTACGGAGGCGTGGCCGGGCTCGCCGGGGGGCTGATCGGCGCGCCGGAGACACCGCGCGACTATCCGGGCTCACTCGAAGGGACGGCGGTCTTCCTGGGCTGCGGCGACCGCGATCCGTACGTTCCCCTCGAGCGGCTCGAGGAGACGGCGGAGGTCATGGCCCGGCTCGGCGCGGACGTGACCAGGCGGGTCTATCCGGGAATGGGGCACCTCGTCAACGAGGACGAGCTCGAGCACGTCCGGCGGATGGCGGCGGGCCTCGTCGGCGCGCCGGGAACGGCCTTCGACCGGCCGGATTCGTCGAACCATTAGGAGGCGGGCTGATGGACAAGACATGCGAGCACTTCCAGCAGGCGCGGCCGGTCACTCCGAGCGCCGGGGGATGCGAGGAGTGCCTGCAGTCCGGGGACAGCTGGGTACATCTGCGGATGTGTCTCGTCTGCGGGCACGTCGGCTGCTGCGACTCCTCGAAGAACAAGCACGCCACGCAGCACTTCCGGGCCACGAATCATCCCGTCATCCGTTCGTTCCAGCCCGGCGAGGAATGGGGATGGTGCTACGTGGACGAGCTCTTCGTGCCCTCGCTGCCCGTGCCGTAGCCGGCGTCAGGGCTTCCTCTCCTCGGGCATCTTGTCCTTCAGGAGATCCATCTCCGCCGCCGAGTCCCCGATCGCCATCTCGCCGCCCGGCATCGTGTCGAGAAGGGCGTCCCGCCGCGCGGGCTCGTGGAGCGCCCGCTGGACGGCCATCGTGTCGGGCATCTCCATGGACTCCGCCATCTCTTCCTGAGGCTCGCAGGCGAAGAGGGCGCAGAGCGCCACGCCGCACATCGCGATGGCCTGGAGCTCTAGATCCCGGCGAACCACGGGTAGCCCCGATCCTCCCAGTAGCCGCCCGGTCGCTCGGCGGTGAAGGTGACCCTGGTCAGGTACTTGGTGAGCTTGTAGCCCAGCTTGTGCGGCGCGTAAAGGCGGAGCGGAGCGCCGTGCTCGGGCGTCAGGAAGTGATCGTTGAAGCCGTAGGCGAGGATCGTCTCGGGATGCAGCGCCGACTTCATGTCCCAGCCGTTGAAGTAATCCGCGTCGAACGAGTCGAAGCGGACGTACTTCGCCTCGGGGAGGACGCCCGCCAGCTCGGCGACCGCGCGAAAGGGGGTTCCCGTCCAGGTGGCGATCGCCGACCACCCCTCCACGCAGTGATGCTTCACCGTGTAGGTCAGCCGGGCGAGCGCCTCGATCTCGGGCCGGGAGAGCTCGAGCTCGCGCCGGACGAGCCCGGTCACCTGGAGCCGCCACGCCGCGGCATCCTCCAGCACCGGCGTCATCCGGCTGATGTGGTAGTTGGGGAGGGACGCACTGCGTTCAGCCCGCCCGTACTTGCGCGCCAGCCGATCGTGGGAAAGGAGGCGCTCCCCGACCCAGTCGTTGAACCGGCTGACGCCCCGGAGAACGGGCACGATGCGCTCGCCGCCATCCCATCCGCACGCGGAGACCGCTGCCCCCACCGTCGCCGCGGCGCCGCTCGCGAGGAACGTTCGGCGGGTCAGGTCACGGCTCATGACTCGGGAACCTCCCGCGGTACTCCCCGCTGATCATGGCTCTCAGCGACGCCGGGTCGGCGAGGAAGACGAGCGACACATGGACCACGGAGAAGCCGACGAAGAGCCACACCGTCCAGAAGTGCCACCAGCGGGCGGCCTGGAAGCCGCCGAAGGCCGTCACCAGCCACCCGACCTGGATGGGCTTGTAGACCGCCACTCCCGACAGGACGGCCAGGATCCCGAGCCCGATCACGGCCGTGTACGCCCCCTTCTGGAGAGCGTTGTGCTTCCCCTGGGGCGGATGGTCGCGGTCGATTCGCAGGTAGTAGCGCGCCATCGCCACGGCCGGGCGCACGTCGCGGGGACGGAAGACGAGCCTCTTCCACTCTCCACTCGCCACGAGGTAGACCAGATAGACGAACCCGACCAGGACGAGCGGCCACATGAGCGCGAAGTGCCAGTTGATGCCGCCGGCCAGCCAGCCTCCCAGCCGGCTCCACTCGGGGAACCGGAGGTCCTGGAACGGGTTGGCGAGAAAGGGCCCGCCGCGCGCGCCGAAACGGGGGTAGGCGCCGTAGATCTGGAGCCCGCTCGCGATCATCCCGAAGATCACGACAAACGCCGCCCAGTGGGTCACGCGCACGATCCAGTGGTGTCGTTTGGACGATTCGGCCAGGGCTTCCTCCGTTGGCTCCCGAACGAATGAACATCAACATGGTCGATTTGACATCCGTCCCGCCAGG
>JBOHRQ010000137.1:0-4772 GCA_050732875.1 Gemmatimonadota bacterium
GCCGGCGCGGAATCGATCGCGGTGAGCCTGCTCTTTTCGTTCCTCCGTCCCGCTCACGAGCGCGCCGTCGGCGAGGCCGCACGTCGCCGCGGCCTCCCCGTGTCCCTATCGAGCGACGTGTCCGCCGAGTTCCGCGAGTACGAGCGGACCTCTACGACGGTGATCAACGCCTACGTGGGGCCGGTGCTCGAACGCTATCTGGAGCGTCTCGCCGCAGGGCTCGGCGAGCGCGGGGTGAGCCGCCTTCGGGTGGTGCACTCGAACGGGGGCTCGGTGAGCTGCGGCGCGGCCGCCGGTCGGGCCGTCCACAGCGTGCTCTCGGGCCCCGCGGCCGGCGTCATGGGAGCCCTCTCGGCGGCGACCGAGGCGCTAGGGAACGATTCCCGGATCGTTACCTTCGACATGGGCGGCACGTCGACCGACGTGGCCTTCGTGCAGGGTGCGCCGGAGCGCCTGAGCGAGTCCGTCGTCGGCGGGCATCCGCTTCAGATCCCGATGATCGATGTCCACACGGTGGGTGCGGGCGGCGGCTCGATCGCGTGGATCGACGAGGGGGGCGCGCTCCGGGTGGGCCCCGGGAGCGCGGGCGCCGACCCCGGTCCCGCATGCTACGGACGGGGAGACCTTCCCACCGTCACCGACGCCCACGTCGTTCTGGGGCGGATCGCGCCGTCCCGCTTTCTCGGCGGTCGGATGCCGATCGTCCCGGCCCGGTCGCTCGCCGTCATGGAAGAGCTGGGCGCCCGGATGGGCGTCGACGCCGAAGCGGCGGCCCGGGCGGTGATCGCGGTCGTCGACTCGGGGATGGAGCGGGCGCTCAGGGTCGTGTCGGTGCGCCGCGGCCACGATCCCCGCGACACCACGCTCGTCGCGTTCGGCGGCGCCGGCGGTCTTCACGCCTGCGATCTGGCCGACGCACTGGGGATGTCCGCCGTCCTGGTTCCGAAGGACCCGGGTGTTCTCTCGGCGCTCGGCGCCGCGCGCAGCGAGGTGGTCCACGAGCACGGACGGACCGTCCTCCGCCGACTCGAGGATGGGATCGAGGACCTGGAAACGGTTTTCGATGAGTTGAGGGCGCGGGCAGTTGCCGAGATGGCGGATGAGGGTTTGGGGGCCGAAGGTCTGGTCGTGTCGCGCTCGGCCGATCTGCGCTACCGGGGGCAGTCGCACGAGCTCGAGGTCGAGTTCGAGCCGGATCGCGCCCGTTTGGCGGCGCGGTTCCACGCCGCCCATCGCCGGCGCTACGGCCACGCCGCCGAAGGCGAGCCCGTCGAGGTGGTCACCGTGCGGCTCCGGGCGGTGGGGCGGGTGGCCCTCCCCGGACCTCGATGCCCGTCCCCGGGGGCCGGGGGCGGAACCGATGCCCGTGCCCCGGACAGGACCGAAGGCCCGGCCGTGGTCGACCGCGACGGGCTCGGTGAAGGGAGCGCGTCGAACGGCCCGGTCCTCATCGTGGAACCGTTCGCCACGACGCTGGTCCCGGCGGGCTGGCGGGCGCGGGCCCTGGTGCACGGGCACCTGCTGATCGAGCGGACCGAGCGGTGAGCCCGGATCTGCCGCCGCCCGCCGCGCGGACCTTCTTCGCCGGCCTGTTGGGAAGCATCGCCGAGGAGATGCTCGAAACGCTCGTCCGCACCTCCTACTCGCCGAACATCAAGGAGCGCCGCGACTGCTCGACCGCGGTCTTCGACGCGCGCGGTGCGCTGATCGCCCAGGCCACGGCGATCCCGGTCCATCTAGGGGCGATGCCGATGTCGGTCGCGGCGGCGCTCGAGGCCATCCAGGACTGGCGGTCCGGCGACGTCGTGATCCTCAACGATCCCTTCCGCGGGGGCACGCACCTGCCCGACGTGACCACGGTGAGCCCGGTCTTTGCCGGAGGCCGCCCGGCGCCGCTCGGCTTTCTGGCCGCCCGCGCCCATCACGCCGACATGGGCGGAGCGACCCCCGGGTCGATGCCCCTCTCCCGCGACATCCACGAGGAGGGTTTCCGCATCCCGCCTGTCCGTCTCCTCGACGGGGGCGAGCCGGTGACCCCGGTGTGGGAGCTTCTGCTGGCCAACGTCCGGACCCCCGACGAGCGGCGGGGCGACCTGCGTGCCCAGGTGGCGTGTCACGAGACGGGGACGCGCCGGATGGCCGAGGCGGTCGCCCGCCACGGCGCCGTCACGATCGCCGGCCAGTCCGAGGCGCTGCTGGACTACGGCGAGCGCCTCATGCGGGCGTTGGTGGAGCGCGTGCCGGACGGGGTGTACGCCTTCGAGGACGTGCTGGACGATGACGGGGCCGGCACCCGCGAGATCCCGATCCGGGTCCGGGTCGAAATCAAGGGGGACACCGCGGTGGTCGACTTCACCGGCTCGGCCCCCGAGTGCGCGGGCGGGGTGAACGCGGTCCTGGCGATCACCCGATCGGCGGTCCAGTACTGCTTCCTGAGCCTCCTCGTCACCCTCGCCGGGGAGGATCGCGGGATCGAGGACCCGCTCCTCAACGCCGGGTGCCTGCGGCCGATCCGGGTCATCGCTCCGCTCGGCACGATCGTCAACGCCCGCCCCCCGCGCGGGGTGGCGGCCGGCAACGTCGAGACCTCGCAACGCATCGTGGACGTCGTGCTGGGGGCCCTCGCGCGCGCTCTCCCCGACGTCGTGCCCGCGGCCTCGCAGGGAACGATGAACAACCTGGCCCTCGGCGGGCTCGATCCGCGCCGCGGGGAGCCCTTCGCCTTCTACGAGACCATCGCCGGCGGAACCGGCGGTGCACCGGGCCGGGACGGGGCGGACGCCACCCACTCGCACATGACCAACACCTGGAACACGCCGGTCGAGGCGCTGGAGGCCGCCTACCCCCTGCGCGTCGAGCGCTACGCGATCCGCCGCGGGTCGGGAGGCCGGGGGCTCCATCCGGGCGGCGACGGGATCCGCCGGGACATCCGCGCGCTGGCCGAGTGTCGGGGGACGCTCATCGCCGATCGCCGCCGCTCCCGGCCGTACGGCCTGCAGGGCGGGGAGGCCGGAGCGCCGGGGGAGGACCGGCTGCTCTCCGGAGAAATCGATAGCCGGCTGCCGGCCAAGTCCGTGCTTCGACTGGCACCCGGCGACATCGTCTCGATCTCGACCCCGGGGGGCGGGGGCTGGGGCAAAGCCGATGATTCCGTCGGAGGGCCTCGATTTCGGTCGCCCGGGTGAGCGTGGCGGACGCCGGATCGGAGTGGAGCGGTAGCCGGACGCCCTCCGGGGCGGCGCTTGCGTTCTCTTCCAGCCGCGGCGGCCCGGGCGTGGGGAAGCGCGGGTCTCCGATCGTCGAGGCCCGATTCCATGAACGAGACGTCTCGCGTCGAGGCCCCCCCGCACCCCGGGGGCACGATCCCTGCCCGGTCAGGGGTGGACGTCCGGCAGCGGGCATGACAGATTGGACCAGGATTCTGGTACACGGATCGCGGTCGTCCCGTCCTCGGCGACCCGTTCCAGGCCGCGGGTGCTCGACCCTCTCCGGACAGAACGACCTCGAGATGCGTCTATTCTCGGACCGGAGGCGAGTATGCTCTTCCAACGCGGTGCATCCCTTCTTCTCCTGGCGGCGCTCGGGGCGATGGCCTGCTCCGGCGAGACCGCGCCCATGGCTCCGGCGGGGGAGTCTCCCCCTGCCGTAAGCCCGACCCAGCAGGGAAGCATCGGACGGTTCGTCCCCGGCCGGGTCCTGGTCCGCTTCAAATCCGGCGGCCGGGGGCTCTCGGTCGCCAGCTCGCACGGAGCCGTGGTCGGCGCACGCATCCTGGACGACGTCTACGTCCTCGGGGTCGAGCGGGGCCGCGAGATGACCACGGTCCAGGCCCTCAGGAAGGATCCGGGCGTGGTTTTCGCCGAGCCCGACTACCTGCGGACCTTCGGAGATCCCCTCTGCACTTCCTGCGCGATCCCCGCCGATGCCTACTTCGGGCTCAAGTGGGACCTGAACAACGATGGCGATGTCGAGATCACGCCCGGGAGCCCGCTCGCGTCGACCGGCGCCGTCGACGCAGACATCGACTGGCTGGAAGCGTTCGACCATCTGGGGCCCTCGATAAGCGGATCGGCGCGGATCGCGATCATGGATACCGGCATCCGCAGGACACACGAGGACCTGGCCGGCCGGGTGATCGCCGAGCACGACTTCGATGCCGGCGATTCCGATGCGACGGACGATCAGGGGCACGGGACCCACGTGGCGGGGATTGCCGGGGCTGCCGGCGACAATGAGGTGGGGGTGGCCGGGGTCGCCTACGGACCCAACATCGGTTTCCTGATCGCCAAGGTGTGCCACGTCACGTTCTTCGGGCTGAGCGCGGAATGTCCCTCCTCGGCTGTCTCGGCCGGAATCCGCTGGGCGGCGGACAACGGCGCCCACGTGATCAACATCAGCCTCGGCGGCAGCGACCTCTCGCTCACCGAGCAGGAGGCCCTGCAGTACGCTCGCGCGCACGACGCGCTGCCGTTCTGCGCGGCCGGGAACGAGGGCCAGAACGTCGTCCTCTACCCGGCCAAGTTTCCCGAGTGCGTGGCGGTCAGCGCCACCGACTGGGGGGACGACCTGGCGAGCTACTCGAACTTCGGCCCGGAGGTGGAGCTTTCAGCGCCGGGCGGCGACGGCGAGAACGGCTCGGGGTACAGCCAGATCGCCTCGACCTGCTTCGGCTCCGACAGCGAGTACTGCTACAAGGCCGGCACCTCGATGGCGACGCCGCAGGCCACCGGACTCGGCGCGCTGCTCTTTGCGCTCGGGCTGACCGACGACGA
>JBOHRQ010000138.1:0-4742 GCA_050732875.1 Gemmatimonadota bacterium
TGATCGAGCCGCGTCGGCGCGTCGCCGAAGCGCTCCTCGAGCCGATTCCCCGCCTCGTCGCTGGCATCCACGATCGCCTGGATGCTCTCGGCGATCGTGAAGACCCCGACGTTCCATTCGTCCGCCCACCAGTGGAAGAAGGTGCCCCAGTCCTCCACCATCCCCTCCGCCACGAGCTCCTTCCAGACCGGGATGTCGCGGGTCTCGAACTCCTCTTCTATCGCCTCCCCGGCCCCGCCGCCCAGATCGCACATGAAGAAGCTGACACGGAGGACAGGGGGCTGTTCCTCCTGCTCCTCCTGCGCCCGGGCGTTGCCGGGCAAGCCGACCGCCACGAGAGCGGCCGCGAGAATCCACCAGGCCTTGCGCACTTCGTACCTCCAGGGTTGCGGTTGTTGCGTTCAGACACCCCCGAGCGGAAATGCTCGGCTGGGGCGCCTACTTCAGCGTGATCTCCCGGGCCAGCTTCTCGCCCAGGATCTCGCGCAGCTGAGTTCTCTGGACCGTCGCCTGCTCGGATTGCGGCAGCGACCCGAACACCTGGGCCACCAGCGGGTCGTACTTCTCCATCCCGCCGTCGAGGGCGGCCATGTTCGGGTACTCGACGAGCAGCATCAGATCCCAGTCGTCCCGATCGGCCGCGCCGGCCGCCAGGATCTTGTACGACCGGATGTACCCCCGTTCGATCGCCGCGTCATTGACCCGCTTCCAGCCCGCGGCAAGGTCCCGCAGGTAGTCCTCGAAGTGCCCGGGAGCGGTCTTCACGTAGCTGACCTCCCAGACGCTTCCCTCGGTGAACGGATGGTCCTGAGCCAGGCTGTTCCCCGGCAGGCCCAGGATAGCGGCCAGCCCGAGCGCCGGCAGCAAGCTTCTCTTCCACGTCCGTTTCAATCCGACCTCCTTGGGTGGTGGTTTTCTCCGGAGCGCGGCGGATCACCGCGTGTGTTTCCGTTCGCGAAGCGCCATCAGTCATCCGCTCTCGTCACCAGCGGCTCGACCTCCGCCGGCTGGACGGTGTAGATGGCCGACATCCCCAGGCGCTGATGGGGGCCGACGTGGCAGTGGAAGAGCCACGTGCCGGGGTTGTCCGGCGTCATCTCGGCCGTCAGCATTTCCATCGGGAGAAGGCCGGCGATGTCGGTGTTCATCCCCTCGATGGACACGGTGTTGCCGTGCCAGTGAGGGGAGTGGAACTCGAAGTTGGTCGAACTCATCAGGTACCAGCGCACGCGCTCGCCCACTTGCATCCTCAGCCCCGGCAGGTGGCCGAACACGAATCCGTTCATCGTCTCCTTGAAGTTGCTGTCGTCAACCCGCTCCTCCGCGGAGCCGCTCGACGCGATCACGTCCACGCCGCCGAAGCGCCCGGCTCGAACGATCGTCACCTGCTCGGGGCGGGCGGCGTGCTCGCGATAGTTGTCTTCCAGGTACCAGCTCAGGTTCTCATCGACCTCGGCGAAGGCAACCACGAACTCCCGGTCGACGTCCCTCGGCTTTCCGTCGGGTCCCAGGGTACCAGGCCGGCTGATGAGCATGGGACCGGCCAGGCCGGAATTCACGTCCTTCTCTTCCTCGACGCTGGAGTGATACATCCAGAGAATCGTGCTCAGGTCATGATCTCCCGGACCGGCGCGCTCCGGGACCGACCAGACGTAGGCGTGGGTCGCCCCGGGAGGAACGCCGTCGTCCTCCTTGTCCCGGTCGCCCGTTCCGTCCAGGTACGGCGCTCCTTCCGAACTCTTGTCGTAGAAGACGCCATGCGGGTGGACGCTGGCCGGGAAGCGGGTGTTGTTCCTGAACACGACCCTCAGGGTATCGCCCACCTCGCCCCGGATGACGGGTCCCAGAAATCCGAGGTGCTCCCAGTCGGGGGACCGCGGCTTCAGCTCGGTGAAGGTGTCGTCGGTGTACTCGCGGTAGAGAGCCTTCCGGTAGACCCGGCCGATCCGATGAGGTCCGTTTCCCACCGCGATGGCAGCGATGCTGTCGAAGGGCTCGCCGGTGAGCTGATTGATCCCGGTCGGGGCATAGTCCCATTCCACCTCGTCGGCCGCGATGTAGTAGGTGCGCGTGGCGGGCTCTGAGGAATCGGCGGAGGCGCTCGTCCGGTCGCAGGCGGTGGCGAAGAGCGCCAGGGCGAGCGTCACCATACGAACATTGGTAACCATATTCATGTCGCCCCCCTCATGCCTGCGGCTCCGTTCGGGTACTCCCCCCGCTCAGCTGGCCAATATTCTCTCCGCGTACCATCTTCAAGGTGTTAGCGGGTAACTAACGGGCCCCCAAAACCGGCGGTTCTCTCCCCCGTGATCGAGCTCCGATTGCTCGGCTCCCTCGACCTCCGCGACGAAAAGGGAGCCGAGATCCGATCCATCCTTGCCCAGCCCAGGCGGCTCTCCCTATTGGCCTATCTGGTCCTCGGGAGCGCCGCGGGCTCCCGGCGGCGGGACACCTTGCTCGGCCTCTTCTGGCCCGAGTCCGACACGCGCCGCGCCCGCGGCGCCCTGCGCAACGCCATCCACTTCCTCCGGAGCGCGCTCGGACCCGAGGTGATCGAATCAAGGACCGAAGAGGAGCTCGTGGTCCGCGGCGTGTGGTGCGACGCGGTCGAGTTCGAGCGGCTGCTGGACCGAGATCGGTGCCAGGAGGCGCTGGAACTGTACCGCGGCGCTCTTCTCGAGGGGCTTTACATTTCCGAGGCGCCGGAGTTCGAGCAGTGGGTCGGCGAGGAGCGCGAGCGGCTGCGGCGGCGGGCCGTGGAGGGCGCCTCGCGTCTGGCGGACGAGGCGGAAGCCGCGCGGAGCCCCGGCTTGGCGGCGCACTGGGCCCGACGGGCGCTGACGCTCTCCCTGGACGAGGAGGACAGGGCCCGGCGTCTGATTTCCCTCCTGTGGGCCGCGGGTGACCGCTCGGCGGCGCTCCAGGCGTACGAGGAGTTCGCCGCCCGGCTGGCCGCGGTCTACGATCTCGAGCCCGCGCCCGAGACAAAGGCCCTCGTCGAGAGCCTGCGCCAAGAGGCGCGAACCGAGGCTTCGGCAGCCGTCGCCTTCGGCAGGCCCCGGTCAGTCGAGATCCACGAGCCAGCCAACCCCTCCGAGCCCGTGGAGCCCGAGCGACGGGCGCGGTCGGGGCCCCGGCTCACGCTTCGTCTCGCGCTCCCGGCCGCACTCGCCATCGTTCTCGGGGCGGTGCTCCTGCCGCGGCTGGGCGGCGAGCCTGACACCGCCTCCTCGACGGATGTCGTCGCGGTCTTCCCCTTCGCGGTCAGCGGTGGCAGCGACTTCGGCTATCTGCGGAACGGGCTCGTCACGTTGCTGGGAGCCAACCTGGACCAGGCGGGCGCAATCCGGAGCGTCGACCCGCGGGCCTTGCTCGATTTCGTGGCTCGCGACGGTCGGGCGCCGGTCGATCCGGTGTCGGCCCGCGCGATCGCCGGGCGCTTCGGAGCCGGCTCGTTCGTCCTCGGCGAGGTGGTCGAGACGGCCGGGAGGCTGCGCATCACCGCTGCCCTGTACGAGGGGGGCGGGCGGCCGCGCGAGGTGGTCGTCGAGGGCGATTCGACTCAGGTCCTCGCGCTGGTCGACCGTCTCACCGTTCAGATCCTCGGGGTTCGGAGCGACAGCCGGCTCGTCCGGACCGCCCTCCGTACGACTTCGTCGCTGGAGGCGCTGAAGAGCTTCCTGCGCGGCGAGACCGCCCGTCGGGACGGCCGGCTCGACCAGGCGATCGAGCACTTCCAGAGCGCCACCAGCGCTGATAGCTCGTTCGCGATGGCCTACTACCGCCTGAGCGGCACCGCCTACGCCGCCGGTCGGAGCCGGATCCCGCTCGAGGCCGGCACGGCGGCACTTCGTCACGCGGGCCGCCTGGCGCGAGAGGACAGCCTTCTCGTGGCCGCCTGGGTCCATCACCTGCAGGGTCGCGTGGACTCGGCCGAGGCGCTCTACAGGCGCGCCGTCACCTTCCGCCCGTCTTACGTGGAGGCGTGGGAGCAGCTCGGCGAGCTCGCCTTCCACTGGGGGCCCACGAGGGGAAGCTCGCCGTTCGAGGCGCGGGAACCGTTCCAGCGGGTGCTCGCGCTCGAGCCGCATCAAATCGAGCCGCTGCTCCATCTCGCCCGTCTTGTCGCCCGCGAAGGACGGGTCGGCGCCGTGGACTCGCTGGTCGCGCGCGCCTACGCCAATCAGCCAGGGGGCGGGGACTGGACCCTGGAGATGGAGGCTATCCGAACCTTCATGGGGGACGATCCCGCGCGCGAGGATCGCGCCATTCGTTCGATCGGGGCCGCGCCCGATCGCGCGCGCGGGATCGTGACCAGCGTAGCCTCGAACACCTACGACCTCGAAGGGGCGGGCCGCCTCGCCCGCTATCTCCTCGGCCTCGATCTGGCGGCGGACGAGCGGATGAAGATCGAGCTGCTGAGGGCGCAGATCGAGATGGGTCGGGGCCGCTTCGAGGAGGCCGAGCGGCTGCTGAGGGCGAGCCGGACCCTGCCTGCCACGCGCATCCTCGAATACCGGGCGATGATGGCGGCCCTCCCGTTCCGGCCGGTCCCCGAGGCGGTGCTGCTGCGTTTGAGCGAAGAGCTCGACGGGCTCGCGGCTCCGCCTGCCATCCCTCCCCAGGAGGATCCGATCTGGTACCGGAGCGCGGAGTTCCCGCCCATCGTCTGGCAGGGACTCTATGAGCCGCGCCGGCATTACCTGCGTGGGGTGATCGCCCTGAAGCTCCGCGACTCCACC
>JBOHRQ010000139.1:0-4674 GCA_050732875.1 Gemmatimonadota bacterium
CCAGCCGGCGTCGTGGTGGCCGATCGCGTAGACCACGGCCTCATGCGGGCGGAGCGCCGGGGTGCTCCCGCCCCAGCGTTCGGCCAGGCGGCCCGCCAGGAGGGCGTGGTCGAGCTGGTGGAAGCAGAGGAGCCCGGCCTCGACCTGGCGGGTGATCACCGGCCTTCCCGCTCCGAGCGACGAGTCACGCGCCGGCCATCATCCGCTGGCTGCGAGGCTCAGCGTCACTCCGGTCGCGCCCGGGCTCAGGGGACCGCTCGTGGCTGAGCGATCTCCCGGGCTTCTCGACAGCGGGTCTCCGTCCCCGTCCAGCCGCGCCTCCACCGTCACCCGGTCGGGGAACGGTGCTTCTCCCAGCATCGCGTCCTCGGGTCCGATCTCGAACTCGACCGGGAATTCCGAGGCCGTCAGGCGCTGGACGGCGAGCGGCGGGCCCGCGGTCCGGCCGGCCGGTCTCACGATCACGAACACGACCGCGCCCGAAGGCGCCGTCGCCATCTCCGGAGCCTGGATGGTCCCGCTGATCCCCGCGCCGCCGGCGGTCCGGCCGCCTCTTCCACCGACGATGTCCGCCGGCCCGCGCGGCATGGCGTCGCTCACGCCGCCGGCACTCCCCGGTCCATCGACGAGGGCGGCCGGCGCCGCCGAGGGGGGCAGGAGCGGGCGGTCGCGCTCGCGACGCGCGTACTCCTCCTCCGGCTCGACGCGCTGGCTGCACGCCAGGCCAGCGAGGAGCAGCGTGACGACTCCCGCGGTCAAGAACTTTGGCATCCCCATCCGCCCCAAACTAGGATTCACAACCCGTGGCGACACATCTCGTCCCCTTTCTCGTGGTCCTGACCGCGACCTTCGCGTGCTCCCGGCCCGCGGGCGACGAGCCGGCCGCTTCCCCCGACAGCGCCTCGACCACACCGGGACGATGGGAGGGGAGATATCGTCTCGTGAGGGCGGGCGGCGACAGCCTGCCCGCCCTGCTCGACCACCGTCCCGGCTGCAGCCTGCAGCTCGTCTACGGCGCGCTGACGATCCAGGCGGACCGGTTCTACTTCACCGACACGACCCAGGAACGCTGCGCGGGGGAAACCCCTCGTCAGGAGCTGCGGATCGCCCAGGGGTCCTACGAGGCCGTGGGCGAGACCTTGCGCTTCCATCCCGACAGCGGAACCGCGTTCGGCGCGGCCGAGGGCGTCCACGGAGACGGCGGGATCCGTCTCCGGCGGCTGCACACGGAGGCGGGGACCGAGGAGGTGGACTGGCACTTCGTCCGGCGCGACCGGCCGGGGCGCTGAACATGCTCTCGCGACGCGCCATGAGCGGCCTCGAGGAGATCATCTCCCGGAGTCGCGTCCTGACGGCCCGCGAGGATCTCCTCACCTACGCCGGCGACGCCACGCCGCTCCATCGCCACCTCCCCGCCGCCGTCATCCTGCCACGTGACCCCGAGGAGGTCGCGCGCACCGTTCAGCTCGCCAACGAGGAAGGCTTCGCGCTCGTCCCGCGCGGCGCCGGATCGGGTCTGTCAGGCGGCGCGGTCCCGACTGCGGACAGCGTGGTGATCCTCTTCCCGACCTGGAACCGGATCCTGGAGATCGACGAGCGCAACCTGACCGCCTGGGTCGAGCCCGGCGTGGTCACCGGCGTGCTCCACGCCGCGGTCGAGGCGACGGGTCTCTTCTATCCCCCCGATCCCGGCTCGATGCGCGTCTGCACGATCGGCGGGAACGTGGCCGAGAACGCCGGCGGGCTCAGGGGGCTCAAGTACGGAGTCACCAAGAACTACGTGCAGGGGCTCGACGTCGTGCTGCCGACCGGCGAGGCCGTGCGGCTGGGGGGAAAATCGATCAAGGACGTAGCGGGATACAACCTGATCGACCTGATGGTGGGAAGCGAGGGGACGCTCGGCATCTTCACGCGGATCCTTCTCAGGCTGGTTCCCCGACCCGAGGCGGTCCGGACGATGCTAGCCCTCTACGACACGATGGAGGCGGCGGGGGAATCGGTGGCGGCGATCATCGCCGGCCACATCGTCCCCGCGACGCTGGAGCTCCTCGACCGGACGACGATCCGCGCCGTCGAGGCCTTCGCCGGCCTCGGGCTGCCGTCGGACCTCGGGGCGCTCCTCCTCATCGAGGTCGACGGCCGGCGGCACGAGGTCGAGCAGGACGCCCACGAGGTCGTCCGCCTGTGCCGCCTCCACGGGGCGCGGGATGTCCGGCTGGCGGCGAGCGCGGAGGAGGCCGACGACCTGAGGGCCGCGCGGCGGGTCGCCTTCAGCGCCCTCGCCCGGGGCGGGCCGACGGTCATCCTCGAGGACGCGACGGTCCCGCGGAGCGAAGTCCCCGAGATGCTGCGCCGGATCCACGCCGCGGCGGATCGGCACGGGGCGACGATCGCCACGTTCGGCCACGCCGGGGATGGGAACCTCCATCCGACCTGCCTGACCGACGAGCGCGACACCGCCGCGGTGGCCCGGGCGGAGGCCGCCTTCGAGGAGATCTTCGCCGCGGCCATCGCGCTCGGCGGCACGATCACCGGGGAGCATGGCGTAGGGCTGGCGAAGCGCCGCTTTCTGGCCAGCCAGCTGGGCGACCCGGCGATCCGGTTGATGCGCCAGATCAAGGCCGTCCTCGACCCCAACCAGGTGCTGAACCCCGGCAAGATCTTCGAGCCCGGTCCCCGGTGCGAGCACCCGCCGATCGGTCACCGGGTCTACGAAGCGGCGGGAGGAGAACGGTGAACGCGACGAAAACGGTCGCGGAACACGGCCTCGACCCGGGCAACGACCTCCTGGCCCAGTGCATCCAGTGCGGCCTCTGCCTGCCGGCCTGCCCGACCTACGCCCTCACGCCGCGCGAGCGGGCGAACCCGCGGGGCCGGATCGGCCTGATGCGGGCGGTCGGCCGCGGGGACCTGGAGGTGGACGACCCCGCCTTCGCCGACGCCATGTACTACTGCCTGGGATGTCGAGCCTGCGAGACCGCGTGCCCGGCCGGTGTCCAGTTCGGACAGCTGCTCGAAGGGGCGCGGGCCGCGGTCGAGGAGGCCGGAGCCGAAGGGCGGCCTGAGGCCTTCCCGCGCGAGTTTCTTCTCGATCGGGTGCTCCCCTACCCGTCACGGTTGCGGCGGGGGGCCCGGCTTCTCCGACTCTACCAGCGGACCCTGGCCAGGAGCCGCCGCTGGAAGGGGTGGTTCGAGGAGCGCTTCCCCGAGGCGGCGGCCCTGACGCCGCTTCTGCCCGCGGTGCCGGCGCCGCGGCACGCCCGGCTTCCCGTCGCGATGGATCCGGAGGAGGTGCCCACCGAGCGCCCGGCACGCAAGGTCCGGGGCACGATCGCCCTGCATCCCGGCTGCATCCAGGCCGTGCTTCTACCCGAGATCAACCTCGACACGATGCTGGTCCTGGCCTACAACGGCTGGCGGGTCGTGGTCCCCGAAGGGTTCCGTTGCTGCGGTGCGCTCCACGCCCACCAGGGACGACCGGAGAAGGCGCGCGAGCTGGCGCGCGCCAACATCGCGGCGTTCGAGGCTTCGGGGGCCGAACGGCTCGTCTCGAACGCGGCCGGCTGCGGGGCCCACATGGAGGACGTGCGGCATCTGCTGGCCGACGATCCCGAGTGGGCGGATCGGGCAGCGGCCTTCTCCCAGGCGGTGGTGGACGTGAGCGAGCTCCTCGTCCACGAGGGGATCCGGCGGCCGACCCGCCCGTTCAGCCTGCGGGCGACCTACCACGATCCCTGCCACCTGGTCCACGGCCAGCACGTCGCGGAGGCGCCGCGGCTGCTACTCCGGGCGATTCCTGGTCTCGAGGTCGTCCCGCTCGCGGAATCGACCTGGTGCTGCGGCTCGGCCGGGATCTACAACGTGACCCACCCGGAGGCGGCGGAGGAGCTCCTGCGCCGGAAGGTGCGGCACATCCGCGGCACCGGGGCCGAGCTCGTCATCACCGGCAATCCGGGGTGCATCCTGCAGATCGTGAGCGGGCTGAACGCTGAAGGCTCACCGGTCCGGGTCATCCACCCGGCGTCGCTGCTGCGGGTGGCCTACGAGCTGCCTGCCCCCTCCAGCACCTCCCGCGCCCGTTCGGCATCCTCCGGCGCGACCAGGAGCCGCGCCGGAGCGATGCCGGCATAGGCGCCGCCGATGTCGTCGGCGACCACAGTGCTGAGGATCTCCGCGTCGTCCAGGAGCCCCTGGGCGATCTCCGCCTCGTGCCGCCAGCGATAGCGGCCGACCTCGACGGGGGCGGTCATGACGCGGCGGGCCCGCGGTCTCCGGCGGCTACGACTGCCGGACGGCGTGGACCTCCATGGCCTTGAACTCCTCGCCATCGGGTCCGGGCATGTACATCTCGAAGTGGATCGTGTTGTCGTCCAGGATCTTCTGGACTCCGCGCATCGTCTTGTCCTTCTCACCGGTCATGATGTCGTCGAAGGTGCCGGTCGTCACGAGCGCGTCCTGTTCGGGGTCGTACTGCCCGGTGCTCACCATGATGCCCGTCGACATGTTGTCGATCCAGGTGGAGATGTACTCCTCGTTGAAGTTGTCGTAGCCGGTCGTGCCGCGTCCCTTGAAGGGCTGGCCCATCGCCGTGCCATCCCAGTTCTCGACCAGATAGCGGCCGTCCATCGTCATCTCGGCCGACAGGGTCCCGGTAGACTCCTCGGGCTGGGCGTC
>JBOHRQ010000140.1:0-4630 GCA_050732875.1 Gemmatimonadota bacterium
GATCCCGGCCCGCAGGACCCTGTGGTCATCGGCGAGCAGAACCTTGATCGGCATCAGGTCACCCCGTCCTCCGCCTCGTCGGATGTCGCGAGGGCCGGCGTTGTCGCCGCCCGGGGGACCTCGACCCTGACCCGCGTTCCCGCGCCCGGCGTGCTCTCGATCGCCACACGACCCCCGAGGAACCGGGCGCGCTCGCTCATCCCTACCAGCCCCAGGCCGCGACCAGTGGAGTCGCCGGCGACGCCCTGCTCGAATCCCCGACCATCGTCCTCGATGGCGATCGTGATGCTCCGGTCACCCTCCTCGATCGTGACGCGGGCCTGCGATGCCTGGGCGTGGCGCACCACGTTCGAGAGGGCCTCCTGGACAATCCGGTAGAGAGCGAGCTCGGCGTCCGGACGAAGCCCCACGGCCCCGACGCCGGCGTCGATTCCGACCTGGACCGGAAGGCCCTGCGTCTCGCGGATCGACCGCGCCAGCGACTGGACGGCGGCCCCGAACCCGACTTCTTCGAGGCTCGGAGGGCGCAGCCCCCGCGCGATCCGGCGGACCGCGTCGGCGGCTTCGAGGATCTCACCGTGGAGGTCGTCCAGCGCCGCCTCCCGACGGCTCTCGTCCGCGACCCCCCGGGCGACCCGCAGGCGCACGAGCAACGCCGCCAGCCGCTGGGCCGTGTCGTCGTGGAGCTCGCGGGCGATCCTGAGCCGCTCGTCCTCGGCCGCCTGGAGAGCTCCCGCCCCGAATGCGCGGAGCCGCATCCGCTCCGTCATGTCGCGGACGATGGCGATGACGAACCGGCCACGAGGGGTCTCCATCGGGCTCAGGCTGATCTCGACCGGGACCTCGGTCCCATCCTTTCGCAGGCCCTTGAGCTCGAGCCCGACCCCCATCGGTCGGGCCCGCGGCGCCTGCATGTAGGCCTCCCGCTCCCGCCGATGGTCGGCGCGCGACTGCTCGGGGACGAGCTCCTCGATGCTGGCCCCCAGCAGCTCGTCCCTCGCATAGCCGAAGAGCCGCTCCGCCGAGGGATTCAGATCATGGATCCGGCCTGTATCGTCGACGATGACGATTCCGTTGGGGGCCGCCTCGAAGACGGCCCGGTACTCCGCTGCGCCGAACCGCTGATCGTCTTCGGACGCGCGCTCCAACATCCCGACTTAAGGCTCCTGGCGCCGCTGCCAGACGCGCCATCCGAGCCAGACGACCAGGAGGACTCCCAGCACCATCAAGGGGCCGGTCAGCAGCAGGAAGGTCGCCCGCCGGCGGGTCGCCTCGGCATCCCTCAGCTGCTGGGCTTCGTCACGCAGGCGGGCGAGGTGCCCCAGGACGTCCGCGTAGCCGTACCACCAGGCGTAGTCGGGGCTCATGTGGAAGGCGCCCTTGTACGACTTGAGATTGGAGAAGAAGAACATGTCGAAGTACTCGCGCTCGACGGCCGTGACGTCATAATAGAGCCCGGCCGGCCAGTGCATGGCGACCTGGGCCGGCAGATCGACCGCCGTGAACTCGGGGCCGGGCAGGAGCCCTGCCGCCCGCCAGCCGTGGGACGGCTCGATCAGCCCGTCGTCGTAGAGCCCGGCCAGGATGTCGCGTGCCTCCACCACCAGAGCGTCGCCGGCCAGCTTGTGGGCGTCGGCCGAGCGCAGGTAGCCGCGCGCCTTGTCCTCCGAATGGCAGGTCATGCAGACCCGCACCATCTCGATCCGCTTGGCGCGGTTCTCCGGCTCGTCGAGGATGTCCCGGAGCTGACCGTCCGCCGCCTGGACGCCCATCCCCCAGACGATCTTGCGCGTCATGTTGTGGCTCGAGTATCGGCTGCCGTCCTCGCGCACATACAGCATGTGGCAGTAGGCGCACGTGGGCGCCTCCCAGTCCGCCTCGGCCATCGACATGGTCCAGTCCCAGGCGTCCCCGCGCGCAGCGTAGATCGAGCCGTGCTTGGAGCTCATGTAGGCTTCGTAGTTGGGATGGTCGGGACCCATGTGGCAGGTATAGCAGGCCTCGGGCTTCCGGGCCTCGACCAGGCTGAACGCGTGCCGGGTGTGGCAGGCGATGCAGCCGTTCCGGTACTGGAGGCTGCTCGTGTCGACGTACTGCTTCTGCTCGTCGCTCCAGTACTTCGCGTCGCTCGCGCCGGCCTGGGCGTGGCAGGGATCGCACCCCATCTCCATCACCTTGCGCGGCATCTGCGCATAGTTGGGCACGCCGATGTTCCGCTCCCAGTTGATTCCCAGGTCGCCCGGCCCCGGGCCGTACGAGTGGCCGGCGTCGAGCACGTGCTCCTGGTAGATCCGGGCGTGGCAGCCGGCGCAGGTCGTCTCCGGCACCCGCCCCTGGACGGCCATGATCTCGTCGTGATCCGTGCCGTGACAGTCGGCGCAGGTCAGGGTCGGCCGCTGATCCACGCTGGCGTTCTGGATTCCCGCCCGCCCCATGGCGCTCGACTCGAACTGCCGCACGATCGTGGAATGCAGGTCGCGATGACAGCCAGCGCACGTCGCGGGGTCGAGGACGCCGCTCGGCAGGTCGGCCCGCAGCCGGGGGACGTCCGGCGCGAGCGCTTCCAGATACTCGTGGATCTCCTCGGCGTCGTCTTCGCTTACGATCTCCTCGGGAAAGGCCGGCATGATGTCGCGGGGCTCACGGATCTGGTGCAGAAATGCGTCGAACGGCAAACGGGACCCGGCGAGCGCGGGACCCACCCCGCCCCGGCCGCTCGCGCCATGGCATCCGAGGCACCCGCGGGAGATGTAGAGGCGCTGGCCATCCTCGTGGTCGCCGGAGACCTCGGACTCATGTGCCTCCTGGGCAGCGAGCGAAGGCACGAACAGCGGACCGAGAACAAGGAGGATCCACACTGCCCTCTTGATGGCATTCAATGATGTAATTACATGACTCCTATGATTCGCACACAAATCCAGCTCACGCCGAAGCAGTACGAGCGCCTGAAGCGTCTTGCCTCCGAGCGAGGAGTCTCCCTGGCCCAACTCGTCCGGGATGGTGTGGACGAACTGCTGGCCAGGCTCGACCGCGACGACCGCTGGGAGCGCTTCCTTGCCGTCGTAGGCAAGTTCGGCGATCCGGCGGAAGTAGAAGAAGACGTCGGTCGCGAGCACGATCGCCATCTCGAGGAGATCTTCGGGTCGTGGCGCCGGTCTTCGTAGACACGTCCGCCTCCTATCCGCTCGTCGTCCGTGCCCAGGATCACCGGAAGGCGAAGGCCACCTAGCCCTTGAACGACTGCACCCGGCCCCACACGCTCTTCGCCCCCCAGATCCCGGCTCTCAGGCACTCGAGCTGGACGATCTGGCTGTGGTCGACGAACAGGTTCACCTCGGGACCGTAGTTCTTGACGTACCAGGTGAAGACCTCGGGGTCGGAGGCCTCGAACATGAGCTTCTCGAGGCCCAGCTCGTCGATGAAGCGAGCCGGCACGTCGGTCCGCATGCGGGGCACGTTCTCGGTGATGCCCTCGGACTCGATCATGATCATGTAGGCGCCGGCGTCGAGGAAGCGCCGGGCCCGGCCGATCGCCTGGGCCGGATCCTGCTGGCCTTCGGCCTCGAGCTCGGCGACCGTCGTCGCCCCGCCGCCGGCGCCGAACTGGATCCCGACCTCGGGCTTGGCCTTCAACCCCGCCTTCTGGACCGCTTCGATCAGCCTGAGCCAATCGTCGGTTGGCAGCGTGATGAAGCCGGCCGAGATCTCGATGATGTCGAAGCCGTAGTCCTTGCACTCGGCGATGTACTCGCGGACCGCCTTCGACCCCTGGGTCAGGACGTACTCCATGAAGCCGCCCGTCGAGATCAGGACGTCATTGGCGTGGCACGTCTCGAGCAGCGCCTCGACCGCCTTCCGGGGCATCAGCGAGAACGAGCCGCCGGCGAACTTGAGCGCATCCACGTAGGGGCCCATCGTCTCCAGGACATCCTCCAGATAGCGCTGTCCCATGACCGAGTAGTAGGGGCCGCGGATCTCGGTGATCCCGCGCGACCTGGGCTTTCCCTCCCGCTCGTTGATTTTGAGGAACCGGAAGCCGCGGTCGACGTCCGTCGCCGCCGTGGCCTTTCTGCCCGCCGCTTTCTTCGTGGATCGCTTCTCCGCCATGTCGATCTCCTTCTTCGATGATCCGGGATCTACGGCACTCGCCGCGTGACATGTTTCAAGGTCGGGCGTGCCAGATGACCGGTCACTCGTGTCATCCGACTCGCGCCAGGATCGCCGTCAGCTGGCTCACCGGCCGCTCGTCGAGATCGCGGACGGCCTCCCGGATCTCCGCCCGCAGGCTCTCGTCGGCGTGCGAGGTCGCGAGTCCGTCAAATTTCGCCGCCACGGTCTCCCAGCGCATGGGCCGCGTGTGGAACCCTTCGTAGTCCCGCTTCTCGGTCTCGTGCACGGTACCGTCCTGCATGTGGATCTGGACCCGGCACGGCATCTCGTCCGGGAACCGGCGGCTATACTCCTCGCGTGGGCGGACCACGACCTTCCGGAGGAGCGCCTGAACGTCGTCCCGCACGATCCGCTCGGGCTCGTACTGGGCCGGCAGGACCTGCCCGTCCAGAAGCGCCACCGCCACCATGTAGTGGAGGCTGTGGTCGGCCTCTTCCTTGGTCCGGACGACCGTCTTGTC
>JBOHRQ010000141.1:0-4625 GCA_050732875.1 Gemmatimonadota bacterium
CCGGCCACCTCGACGTCCAGGCTCCGATCGGGTCCCAGCCTGCCCAGAAACTGCAGCACGAGGAGGGTCGTCATCCAGATCACCCCCACCGTCACGTGCGCGCCGTGGAACCCGGTCAGCACGAAGAACGTGGCCCCGAACAGGTTCTGCTCCAAGGTCAGGCCCTCGTGGTAGAAGTGGTTGAACTCGTACGCCTGGCCCGCCAGGAACAGGCCTCCCAGCCCGATCACCGCGGCCGTCCAGGCCTTGGCGGCCGTCCGCTCGTCGCGCTGCACAGCGTCCAGGAACAGCACCATGGCCAGGCTCGACATGAGGAGCACGAAGGTGGACACGGAGGTCAGCGGGATGTTCAGGATCTCGGCGGGGGTGGGGCCGGTCAAGCTCCGCCCCTCGTACGCCAGGTAGGTGGCGATCAGCGAGCCGAAAAACATGCACTCCGACCCGATGAAGATCCACATCGCGAGCTTGCGATGGGGGAGGCCCAGGCTGGTGGCGTGGACGTCGGCGGTCATCTCAGCCGCCCCTGGGCTCGAAGACCGGGTGGCCGGGTCGCTCGAGCGGCTGCAGCGCCCACGAGAAGACGCCGATCACCAGGATCACCACTCCCAGCAGAACCGCCCACAGGCCCAGCAGCGCCCCACCGGCCGCCACCCCGAGTCCCAGCGCGGCCACCAGCGGCCAGGAGCTCGAGGAGGGCAGGTCGATGCGCTGGGGAGGCGTGTCGGGCTGGGGAGGCGTCCCCTCCTCCTTCACGTGGATCGAGGTGCCCCGGGTCGGCCCGTACTTGTGGAGCCAGAACGGCCTGGCGCTGTTGACCATCGGGATCTCGGCGAAGTTGTACTCCGGGGGCGGAGAGCTGATCGTCCACTCGAGCGTCGCCGCGTCCCAGGGGTCCGCCGGCGCGACCGCGCCGGCCCGGACGCTCCTGACGGCGTTCACGAAAAAGACCAGCACGCTGATCGCGATCACGAAGGCGCCGACCGTCTCGAGCTGGTTCAGCGCCTCCCACCCCGTATCGGCCGCGTAGGTGTAGATCCGCCGCGGCATCCCGTCCAGCCCCAGGAGGTGCATCGGGAAGAAGGTCAGGTTCATGCCGATGAACATGAGCCAGAAGCTGAGCTTTCCGAGCCCTTCGCTCATCATCCGCCCGGTGACCTTGGGCCACCAGTAGTGGATGCCGGCGAACAGGCCGAACACCGTCCCGCCGAAGAACACGTAGTGGATATGCGCGACGACGAAGTACGAGTCGTGCTGCTGGATGTCGACGGGCGGAGAGCCGTGCATGATGCCGGAGAGGCCGCCGATGATGAACAGGGACACCATGCCGACGGCGAACAGCAGCGGCGTCTTGAAGTCGATGCGCCCCCCCCAGAGCGTGCCGATCCAGTTGAAGATCTTGACCCCGGTCGGGATGGCGATGAGGTAGGTCGCGATCGAGAAGGCCGAGTCGGCGATCGGCCCCATCCCCGTGGTGAACATGTGATGGCTCCAGACGGCGAACCCCAGGAATCCGATCGCGATCCCCGAGAAGATCACGAACGGACGCCCGAACAGCGGCTTGCGGGCGAAGCTCGGCAGCACGTCGGAGACGATCCCGAACGAGGGCAGGATCAGGATGTAGACCTCGGGGTGGCCGAAGATCCAGAAGAGGTGCTGCCAGAGGATCGGCGTCCCGCCGGCCGAGGGGATGTAGAAGTGCGTACCGAAGAAGCGGTCGAACAGGAGGAAGATGAGGCCCACCGTGATGGCCGGGAAGGCGAGCAGGATCAGGATGTTGGTCACGAACGACATCCAGGTGAACAGCGGCATCCGCATGAGCGACATGCCGGGGGCGCGCAGGTTCAGCATCGTGGTCGTGAAGTTCACCGCCGAGGCGATCGAGGCGAGCCCGAGGACCTGCAGCGACAGCAGCCAGAAGTCGATCCCCATGCCCGGGCTGTACTGGCTGGACGTCAGATTGGCGTACCCGAACCAGCCGGCGTCCGGCACCTGCCCGAACAGGAAGGACGCGTTCAGCAGCAGGCCGCCGAACAGGAACGTCCAGTACGAGAAGGCGTTCAGGCGCGGGAAGGCGACGTCCCGCGCGCCGATCTGGAGCGGAATGACAAAGTTGAACATTGCCGCCGCCAGCGGCATCAACACCAGGAAGATCATCGTCGTCCCGTGCATCGTGAAGAGCTGGTTGAACGTGTCGGCGCTGACCAGCGTGCTCTCGGCCTGGGCGAGCTGCACCCGGATGACCAGCGCCTCGACGCCGCCGACGACGAAGTACAACAACGCGGTAAGGCCATACAGGACGCCGATCCGTTTGTGGTCCACCGTGGTGAGCCACGAACGGATTCCCCCCGCGTAGATCGACCCGTGCTCGGTGGCGGCCGTCGTCGTGCTCATCGCAGGCCCTCCAGCATCCGGACCAGGGTCGCCACCCGGTCCTCGCTCAAGTTCAGATCGGGCATGAGCGCACCCGGCTTCATGCTGTCGGGGTCACGCAGCCATCCCGCCAGCCACTCGGATTCATTGGGGAACAGCCCCGCGGCGATCGTGACGCGGCTGCCGACGTGCGTGAGGTCGGGGCCGATGAGGCCCTGCGCCGCCGTTCCGTCGATGGCATGGCAGGCGGCGCACCCGGACACCAGGAACGTCTGGTAGCCTGCCGAGTCGGGTCGCGCCGGCTGTCGCTGGACCCGGGCCCAATCCTCGAACGCCGAGGGCTCGTCGACGAACAGCTTCATCCGCATGTTGGCATGCGAGGTCCCGCAAAACTCCGCACACTGGCCGTCGTAGACGCCGACCGAGTCGGCCGTGAATACGATCGTGTTCTCGCTGCCCGGGTTGAGGTCGCGCTTGCCGCCCAGCCTGGGGACCCAGAAGGAATGGATCACGTCCTCCGAGGTGAGCGTCAGGTTGACCGTCCTTCCCTGCGGGACGTGGAGCTCGTTGGCGGTGGAGAAGCCGAGGTCGGGGTAGTCGAACTCCCACCACCACTGGTGGCCGATCACGGTGACCTGGAGCGGCTGCGACTGGGGCGGTGGCGGGGCCTGCTGGCGGAACACCGTGCGGATCGTCGGGATGGCGATGGCCAGGAGGATCACGGCCGGCACCAGGGTCCAGCCGATCTCGAGCCAGGTGTGGCCGTGCACCTGCTCCGGAATATCGGAGTCGTCTTCCCGGCCTCGAAATCGCCACAGGGCGAAGACCAGGAGCAGCTCGACCACCACGAAGATCCCGAGCGTCCACCAGAACACGCTGATGTAGATGTCGAGGGAGCCTTGCCCGAAGTCCGAGATCGGTCGAAGCGTGGTGTCGAGGCCACAGCCGGCCAGCCCTGACAGGGCTGGGGCCAGCGCCACGATGGGATTCGGTCGACGTCTCATTCCCCCGGGACGTACGGACCCCGCGCCGCAGGCCGGTACGCGTGGCAGAAGCGAATGGTATGTTTGGAAGAAGCGCGGCCAACGCTATCGGGTCGGTTGAGGGGCGTCAAGTCCGGGAACATCCCGTCCGGAAGGGGGTTTTCAAAATACAAAGCCTTTGCCGCGGCGGGTGTGCGCGGATAGACTCTTGGGAATATCGCCTCTCGACTCGGAAACGAAACAGGAGAAAGATAGGATGTTGCTGCGAGGTGTCCTGACCGTCGCCCTGGTGCTGGGAGCCCTGTCGGCCTCGGCGCTCTCGCAACCCGGGCTGCTCGCTCAAGAGAGCCAGGGGAGCGACCAGTTTGTCGTGGCCGTTCTGCCCTTCGCCGCCCCCGACGACGGCGAGGCCACGGATCTGCAGGAGGATATCATCGCGGGCATGAACGAACTCGGCCCCTACACCCTGATCGAGGCCGAACGGATCAACGACGCCGTGGAAGACGCCGGGCTGGCTCCCGGTGGCGCGATCCCCGACGCCCAGGGCCTGCAGATCGGCCGCGATCTGGACGCCAAGATCATCGCCCGCGGCACGCTCGAGAACCGGGGTGACATGTGGGTGGCCACACCGACCTTCGTCGACGTGGCGACACGCAACACGCAGCACCTGCCCTCCGTCGAGGCGGGCGACATCGACGACCTGGCCGTCAAGGTCGTCGAAGCCTTCAACTCCCGGAACCAGGCCGACAAGCACATCATCTTCGGCCGGGACTATGTGCGCGGGGAGCAGTACGAGCGCGCGATCACGAACTTCCAGAAGGCGCTCGAGTTCGATCCCGACCTGGCGGCCGCCTACTACTACATCGGCGATACGTATCTGAAGATGGACCGGCTGGACCCGGCTCTCGAGGCGCTGCAGAAGGCGGTCGAGCTGGATCCGGCCTATATCAGCGCCTATCACTCGATCGGGACCGCCTACCTCGAGAAGGGGGACTCCGCGCAGGCGCGGGACTTCTTCGAGGCGCTGGTTCAGCAGGAGCCCGACGACTGCCAGATCCAGGTCGCCTACGGCTATGTCATGGCCAACCAGCTGGGGGAGGTCGAGAAGGGCCTGCAGGCGTTCGAGACGGCCAAGTCGCTGTGCCCGAACGAGCCCGCGCCCTACCAGTACCTGGCGTACGCGCTGCCGCAAGACCGTTCGGCCGAGAAGATCGACAACCTCAAGAAGTATCTCGAGCTGACCCAGGGCGGCGAGACCGATCTCGAGGCGCT
>JBOHRQ010000142.1:0-4611 GCA_050732875.1 Gemmatimonadota bacterium
CCCGCCCAGCTTGCCGCGGCGCTGGCTGGGAAGAGCGAGCGCCGGGTGCGGACGGTGGAGGGCCCGCAGTACTACGTGGTCCAGCGCGGCGACACGCTGACCTCGATCGCCGCACGCCACGGGACGACGGTGACCGAGCTCGTCCAGCTCAACGACCTCCGCGACAGGAACACGATCCGGATCGGGCAGAGGCTCAAGGTCTCGAGCTAGTCCCGCGGCCAGGCACCGTGCGCGCCGTCGCCAGTGGCGAGGGGGTCGGCCCGCTCCTAGGTTGCCGAGCCGATGAGCACCCTCGACCGCTTCTTCGCCCAGCTCCATCCCCTCGACTGGGCGGTCCTGGCGCTCTACTTCCTGTTCTCGCTCGCCGTCGGGCTGTACTTCGTCCGCCGCGCGGGCTCCTCCACCACCGAGTTCTTCATCTCCGGCCGGAACCTCCCGTGGTGGCTGGCAGGGACGTCGATGGTGGCGACCTCGTTCTCCGTCGACACCCCGCTCTTCGTGACCGGCCTCGTCCGGACCCAGGGGATCCAGGGGAACTGGATCTGGTGGTGCTTCGCGATCGGCGGCGTCCTGGCGGCCTTCTTCTTCGCCCAGCTCTGGCGTCGGACCGAGGTCGTGACCGATGTCGAGCTGGCCCAGCTCCGCTACGCCGGCCGCCCGGCCGCCGTCCTCAGAGGGTTCCGCGCGTGCTACATGACGCTCTACGCCAACTGTCTGACGATGGCGTGGGTGTGCCTGGCGATGGTCAAGGTGTTCGGGGCGGTCTTCGAGATCGGTCCGCTCGGGGCCACCGTGTTCGCGGCGGGGATCACGCTGGCCTACTCGATGCTGTCCGGCCTCTGGGGCGTGGTCGTGACCGACCTCGTCCAGTTCGTCCTGGCGATGGTGGGGGCCGTGCTCCTGGCGGTCTTCGCGGTCGAGGCGACGGGTGGGATGGGAGCCATGCTGGCCGGCCTAAGGGATCTCGGGCAAGGTGACGCGCTGCTATTCCTGCCGCGGCTGGACAGCGCGGTCCCAGCGGGCCCGTGGGAGAGCCCGCTCCTCGCCTGGTCCGCCACCGCGCTCGCCACGTTCCTCGTCTTCATCGTCTTCCAGTGGTGGGCCAACAAGAACGCCGACGGCGGCGCGGTCGTGATCCAGCGGATGGCGGCGTCGAAAGACGAGCGCGAGGCCATCCTGGGGACCCTCTGGTTCCAGGTCGCCAACTACGCCCTGCGCCCCTGGCCGTGGGTGCTGGTCGGCCTGGCGTCGCTCCTGCTCTACCCGGAGGCCCAGGACCACGAGCTCGTGTACGCCACGGCGATGGTGGACCTCCTGCCGGCCGGCCTCCTCGGGCTCATGCTGGCCTCGCTGGTCGCCGCCTTCATGTCGACCCTCACCTCGTACATCAACCTCTCGGCCGCCTACCTCGTCAACGACCTCTACCGGCCATTCCTCGTCCGCGGCCGATCGGAGCGCCACTACGTCGCGGTCGGCCGGCTGGCGTCGCTGGGGGCGCTCCTGGTCGGGGTCACGATCGGCTACTACGCCGACACGATCTTCGGGCTCTTCAGCCTGCTCCTGACGTTGGGAGCCGGGATCGGTCTCGTCTACATCGCGCGCTGGTTCTGGTGGCGGGTGAACGCGTGGAGCGAGATCGCCGCCATGATCGCCTCCTCGGTGATCGGCGCCTGCCTCGAGCTGAGCCCGCGCTGGGGCGGTCCCGAGTTCCCGTTCGCCGCCAAGGTGCTGCTCAACATCTTGGGCTCCACCGGGGTGTGGATGGCGGTCACGTACATGACGCCGCCCACGCCGATGGAGAAGCTGACCGAGTTCTACCGCAGGGTGCGGCCGCCGGGATGGTGGGGGCCGGTGCGCGAGGCGCTGGGCGAGGCGCGCTCGCCCGGCAAGGAGCGGCTCGGCCAGGGGCTCCGGCTCTGGCTCATCGGTGTGGTCTTCATCTACGCCGCGCTCTTCGGGGCGGGGAAGCTGCTCCTCCTGGAATGGGGATGGGGGATCGCGTTCGCCGTCCTGGCCGTGGTCTCGGGCTGGGCGCTCGCCTGGAGCCTCAGCCGAGAGCGGGTGGCGCGGCTGCTGGGCTGAGCCGGCTTCAGGCGCAGGCCAGCTCCAGAAAGCGCTCGGCGAACCTGGGTCCTCCGGCCTCGTCCTCGTGCTTGAAGAAGACGTAGGCGTCGGACCAGCCCTCCTCGGCGATCCGCGCGGCCCAGGCCGAGAGGTCCTCTTCCGAGTAGTCCGTCCGACGAAGGCGGAGGTAGCCCCATCCCGCGGTGCCGAGACGGGGGGCGTCCAGCCCGTCTTCGGTCTCGGCCACGCAGAGCGCCTTGCCCCGCTCCGCCAGCAGGTTCAGCGTCTCGTCGTCCAGCCAGCTTTCGTGCCGGAACTCGAAGGCCGCCGGGATCGTGGACGGGACGAGGTCGAGGAAGGCGGCGAGCCGGGCGGCGTCCTTCCGCAGATACGGCGGGAGCTGGAACAGGACCGGCCCCAGCCGGCCCTCGAGGATCGAGACCGTGCGCAGCAGGTATTCGGTTTCGTCCTCGGCGGCGGCCAGCTTCTTCTGGTGGGTGATCTTCCGGGACGCCTTGATGGCGAAGCGGAAGCCTTCGGGGACCTGCTCCGCCCAGCCCAGCAGCAGCTTCTCGCTCGGCATCCGGTAGAACGTGTTGTTGATCTCGACGGTCGGGAGGCGGCTCGCATAGTGGGCGAGCATCTCCTTGTCGGGCAGGTCCTCCGGGTAGAACGGCCCCTTCCACTCCTTGTAGGCGAAGCCGCTGGTGCCGGCCCAGACCTTCATCGGCCCGCGCGTCCGGCCGGCCGGGCGACCACGCCCGCCGACCAGCCGTCCGTCCTGTCCACCAGCTCGGCCAGGACCTCGGCGTCGGTCCGCCCCGAGCGCTTGAGGACGTGAAAGCCGTGGTCGGCGCCGGCGACGAGGTGGAGCGTGGCGCGCGGACCGAGCCGACCGACCACCGGTTCCAGCAGCTCGAGGCCGCCGAAGGCGTCGCGGTCGCCCTGCAGGAAGAGCATGGGGAGATCGACCTCGTCCAGATGGTCCGCACGGTCCGTGGAAGGCTTTCCGGGCGCATGCAAGGGAAAACCGAAGAAGACGAGACCCCGGACCCCGGCCAGCGGCTCGCGGGCGGCCGCCCGCGAGGTCATCCGGCCGCCCATCGACTTGCCACCGGCGAGAAGTGGCAGATCTGCCGCGACCTCGCTCGCGGCGCCGACAGCCGCCCGCACGGTCGCCACCAGCACCGGCTCGCGGTCCGGCCGCCGGCGGCCCGCCTCGGCGTAGGGAAACTGATAGCGGAAGGTGGCGATGCGGCGGGCCGCGAGGGAACCGGACAGCGACTCCAGAAAGGCATGCCGCATCCCCGCGCCGGCCCCGTGCGCGAGGATCAGGAGCCGGTCGGCGTCCGGAGGGCGACGCAGGAGGGCCGAGACCGGACCGGCTTCGCCGGCCTCGAAGCGGGTCTCGATATCGGCCACCGTGCCATCGGCCACCGGGGTCACTCCCCTCGGCCCGATCCCTGCTCGCGCCAGGCGACGGGGATGACGAAGCGCATGCCGCTCGTCGTCTCGTCGACGCTGCAGATCTTGTTGTCGACGAGACCGACCGCCTTCCCCTGGGGGATCAGGGCCTCCTGCCGCACGTAGCCGGGCTGGCCGCGCTTGGGGGTCAGGACCCAGATCGCCCCGTCGGCCGTGATCCGGGAGCGGAGGTCGGCCATCTCGCCTTTCACCCGTGAGCCATCGGCCGGGGCGAACAGGACCAGGTTCGCGGGATCGTGGTCGGCCTTCTCCACGATCTCCACGCCGTCGCGTTCGGCGAGGTGCGAGCGCAGGGGATCGGGCACGTCTCCCTCGAGGACGATCCGCATGCCGTCCTTGACACCGAGCTTGTCGAGAACATCACGAGCCGCGTACGACTTTTCGGCCATGCGGAGAATATAGGCCGCCGGAACACCACGGCCCGGAAGCATCGCATCGCGCCCGCGATTGAGCGGCCACCCGGTACGGGACTAACTTGGCCCGCGATGAGGCGTGGCTCGCCCGGTTGGCGCTCGGTTCCGGCGCTGTCGCTCGCCCTCCTTCTCGCGTGCGCGACCCGGCCCGACCGAAGCGGGCTGGAGCTTCCGCCGCCGGTGACGGGAGAGCTCGCGATCCATGTCCAGTATCCCCCCGCGGGAAGCGCCATCACCGCCACCGACTCCACCTTCATCTTCGGCCGCGTGACCGGCGCTCCCGGAAGCGACATCTCGCTAACCGTAAACGGGACACCCGCCCGGCTCCATCCGGAGGGCGGCTGGATCGCGTTCATCCCGGTCGATCCCGACTCGTTCACGTTCCAGGTGCGGGCCGACGCGGACGGGCGCGCGGCGACCCTCGACCATACGGTGTGGGTGCCACGGCCGCTGTTCGCCCCGGTCTCGGAGAGCCTGCCGTACAGGCCGGAGTCGATCGAGCCCGAGGGGCCGATCGAGGCATACGCCGGCGACACGCTCCAGGTCAGCCTCGTCGCGGCGTCCGGCCTTTCGATCCGGGCATTCGTCGGTGATCGCGTGGTGCCGCTCGTGCCGAGTCGGGTGACCGACCCGAACTGGGGGCGTCAGG
>JBOHRQ010000143.1:0-4486 GCA_050732875.1 Gemmatimonadota bacterium
CGGCGCGCCCCTCCAGGTAGCCATACGAGAGCCCCATGTCGCGCGGACCGTGTTCGGCGAAGGCGATCCCCGGGACCTTCGTCGTCTCCTCCGCTCTCTCGAGGGCGTGGGGATCCTCGATCTTGACCCCGACGATGATCTCCCCCTCCGGGTTGAGCGGCCAGGGATCGGCGATCCGCAGGTACTCCTGATCGTCCACCCCCCAGATCCCGGCCGCGAAACGGTGGCTCCCCCAGCCGCGCAGCCCTTCCCCCAACACGTCGATCGCCTGCTTGTGAATCGGATAGCGGATGGCCTGCACGAGCGCTTTCACCGCCCTGGGCGAGCGCGCCCGCACGATGTGGATTCCATGGACGCCCGCCGCTAGAGCTTGCTGGGCCATCCACACGTTGGCGCGCATCGACGCCTCGTCCACGGCTGGCGCGGGGAGGGTGACGACGACCGCGGGCGTCCGGTGACCGCTGGGGGTGGGTCCCCCGTCCACCAGCCCGCGCATGAACTCGCGGAGCCGCGTGATGTCGAAGGGATGATGCTCCATGTCGTAGAGGATGTAGTCGGCCCAGGTCTGCGCGAGGGCCTTCCCCTCCTCATAGCCGCCGCTTCCGGCGGCGTAGTAGACCGGCTGACCGGCCTCCCACAGCTCGATCACCTTGTTGACGCGCTCGGGCGTGTACGCCCGCTCCGCCCCAGGAGCCGCCGCGGCCGCCGGCTCCTGGGCGAGCGCGCGCGCCCCCCCGGACAGGAGGATACAGAGAGCCGCACCCCAGCCGATTGCCCCTCGCGCCCGCCTCACGATCCATTTCCGGAGGCCGCGCCGGCGAGCTCGTCCGCGCCGGCGTCAGGGGCCGCGCCGGCCGGCCGCGGGTCGCCGTCCATGTCCGTATCCGGCAGGTCGGCCGTCACGCCCTGGTCGACACAGGCCGAGCCCTCGGCCAGGTGATAGGAAGGCTGGACCTCGAACGTCGTCATCCCGCCGAAGTCGCCCCACAGATCGATCTCTCCCGAGGCGTTGGAGCGGATGACGCCCCAGCGGTCCTCCGCCCGGATGACGCGCCGGGCGAGAGCGCCAGGCTCGCGGCCCGGCCCCCCGAACCGGACCCGCGTCAGGTGGACGGCCGGATCGTAAGTCGCTTCCTCGGTCGTCACCGTGAAGCCATCCCCCAGGAAGCCCGGATCTCCGCCGCACGTCCCCTCCTCGGTCACCGGCGCGGCCCAGTCCCGCTCTCCCAGGATGATGTTGTTGCGGTAGACGGTCGGTCCCGGGGCCGTCCCCTCATCGTCCTCGTAGAGCACATCCTCGGCGAACGTGTTGTGGGCCAGCGTCAGCTCCGACCGCTGGGTGTGGATGCCGCCGGGATTCTCCGCCGTGACGTTGTTCAGGAAGGCGCCCCGCGACATCATCGTCGCCCGGAAGGCCCCCGAGGACGGCGCCCCGTTCCTGTTCCCCATGAAGACGTTCCCCTCGACCCGGACGAAGAACTCCTCGGCCGGCGGCACGGGGTCGATCGGCGTCCCGTAATGATGCTTCTGGCCCCCGAGGAAGAGCCCGCCGGCATCGTCGCCGGAGACGTTTCCCACGATCACGTTGTCGGTGACCGCCGGCGCCGACCACAGCGCGACGAAGATGCCGCCCCCGTCGTTGCCGCTGGCGGCCTCGTTCTCCGCCACCACGTTTTCAGCGATCTCGCCGTCGCAGTAGCCGTAGAACGAGATCGCCCCGCCGTCACCGCTGCGCATCGTGTCGGCTCCGGCGCTGGCGACGTTGCCGAGAAAGACGTTTCCGGTCACGCGGGGCGCGGCGGTCGCCTCCCGGGTGGCCTCGTTGTCGCAGGCGAAGCCGGCACCGCGGCCGATCTCCGTCCGGTTTCTGTGGAACAGGTTGTTTTCGATCACCGCCGAGCAGCCGTTCAGGCAGGCGATCGCTCCGCCGTCGTTGGCGGTCTCGTGCCAGAGGGGAGGGTCCCACGGCTCGGGAGCCAGCGTCGTGTTCTCCAGGAAGACGTTGTTCGAGACGGTCGGCGAGACGCCCTCGAGCAGCAGCGCGCCACCCTTCCCCCGAATCGACCCGTTCCGAAGGACGAAGCCGTCCACGCGCACATCGTCGGCACCCAGCGCGATCCGGCGGGACCTCTCGCCGTCCAGGATCGTCGCGTGGACGGCGATGTCCCGCTCCCATCCCGAGGGCTCGAATCCGCCGTAGAGGTCCACGTGCTTCTCGAGGGCGAGGGTGGGCTCGGCATAGACGCCCGCGGCCACCCGCAGGGCGACCCGGCGCTCCGGGCTCCCCTCGACCTGCAACAGGGCGTGCCCGATCGTCTTCCACGGGCTTTCTGCGGAGCCGTCCCCGGCCTCGTCCGAGCCCGTCCCCGCCGAGACGTGGTGGATCCCCGCATAGGCGTCATCCTCCACCTCTACGGTCCGGGGCCCGATGTCGGATGCCGGCCCGGCCTCGCCGCCGCCCGAGGCCTGGACACAGGCCGCGACGAGGACGACAGGGGCCAGCCACCGAAGCCGGGAGCGTCGGTCCTCCGGCACGCGCGCGCCCTTCATCGACGCACGAACTGCATGGCGTAAAGCTTCGAACCCCGCATCCGGAAAACCAGTCGCACGGTCCGTCCCTCGAGCTCCGAGATATCGAACCCCTTCTCCAGCCACTCGACCTCCTTCTCCACGAAGTCGCCGTTGATGTACACGCAGTCGTCGACCGAGAAGCCGGCGATCGGGTTCCCGCTCTCGTCCTGGAAGCCCACCTGCGCGTAGCCGGTCGCGTTCGTGTCAATGTTGAGGACCAGGCGGTTGCCTTCGAATGTCAACGGCTTGGTGACCAGGATCCCGGTGGTGTCATAGGGCGTGTCGGCGGAAACGAAGCCGTCCAGCCGCTGAACGACGCGGAATACGCCGCGGCGGGGATCGCCCTCCTGGAGCGTCGAGTGATACTCCTCGGTCCCGAAGTAGTACTGCCAGACTTCGTCATCGCGGCGGACGAGGCCGTGCGCCGCGTAGGCCTGCACCACGTTGTAGCCGGCGTGCTCGCCGATCCCGATGTACGCCGGTCGCGGATAGCGCTTCCAGTGAACCCCGTCACGGCTCACCGAAAGCTGGGTCTCGATGGGTCCAGACCCCAGCCCGCGCTCCTCGGAGCCCAGCACGCGTCGTGCCTCGGGTCCGTCTTCCCAGTAGTGGAAGTAGACGCTGGGAAAGGCGAGGTAGGTGTCCGGCGCCCCCGGGTACTTGATCGCCTTCGGGACGTAGATGTCGGTGGCCACCGGGTCGAGCGAGTCGATGGGGGCGAAGGCGGTCGGGAACTCGATGCAGAAGCCGCCCGGCGTCAGCGGACCGTTGTCCATGAACCACGGCTGCGGGTCGCGGAGCCGCATGGTCTGCAGCGCTTCGCGGATTTCCTCCCCCGTCGTCGGCTCGAAGGGCCAGGGCCCCAGCAGGTCGTCGGTCTCCGTCATGACCCATTCGCGGCTGGTCTCACCGGAGGACAGCGCCCGGCAGTCACTTCGGTGGTACCCCACGTAGGTCCCGCGCTGATCGTCCCAGAAGACGTTCGCCTGCGATCCCACGTGCATCGGCAGGGCCGAGGTCGGAAAGCGCTCGAAGCGCCAGCCGTCGGGCGAGGTGTAGACGTAGGTGCCCTGGTCGTGGAAGCCCGACACGTACTTCCACCGCTCTTCGGGGGGCGCGTTCGGGTCGATGAAGACGTTCCCCGTGGCGGTGGCTTCCGGGACCGCGATGTTGCGGTGGCCTTCGTACTCGAGCCCGGTGTCCCGGTCCTCGAAGTGGATGCCGTCCTCGGCCACGTGGACTTCCACCCGGTCGTCCTCGACGCCGTTGTAGATCCGGACCAGGCCGTCCTCGCCCTCGACGACGCTGAGGTGCTTGCGGAACGGACCCTGGATGTCGGGGATCACGAGCTCGGCGAGCCGGGGAGGGTTCGGCGTGAACGTGACGCGCTCCATCCGGTCGACGATCGCGTCGTCGATGAACAGATGCTTGCGACCGCCGAGCGGAACGGGGTTGTGCGTCTCGTCACCGAACAGGAGCGGCGGACCGAGGGCGACGGCGGGCGGCTCGTCCACGGATCCGTGGCTGCCAGGCGGTTCGAAAGACTCGCCCGCATAGATCCGACCCTCCGAGAAGCGGAGCTCGTCGATCCGACCGGGAAGGGGGTGTTGCCACCGGGCGTCTCGGCCAACCGTGAAGTACGCCTCGTCTCCGTGGGCGAGAGCCTCGACGGCGATTGGCTCGGGCGAGGGCTGAAGCCGGCCGTCGACCCAGTGCCATAGCCGGTTCTCTCCGGTCGCGTACACGAAGGCCAGGTGCCGCCACTCCCCCGTCGCCGGATCGAGTGCAGCGGGGTCGGTCGGGATCGAGAGCGCCGTTCCACTGGGCTGGTTGACGAGCGTGAACGCCCGCCGGTCGGCGTCCAGCGACAGCCGCGTCACGAGGTCGTTCTCGCCGCGCGGTCCCTCGCCCACCT
>JBOHRQ010000144.1:0-4436 GCA_050732875.1 Gemmatimonadota bacterium
CGTTGCTAGCCGCTATTCTTTTCCTGCCCGGCCTCGCCCTCGCCCAGGGTCGCGTCCTGACCGGCACCATCATCGATGGGGCGACCGGGGATCGGATTCCGTTCGCCGAGGTCGGGATACCCGGCACCGCGACTGGGACGGTCACCGACCAGGCGGGGACCTTCCGACTGGACGGGGTTCCCGAGGAGGCGTTCACGCTGCGGGTCCAGAGCATCGGGTACCGGTCCCGCGATTTCAGCGTTCCGCCCAGCGAGGACAACGTCGAGATCACACTCGCTTACGACTACCTGCAGGTGGACGAGATCGTGGTCACGGGTCGCGCGACCACGGTCGGACGGCGGAACGCCGCCGTCTCGATTGCCACTTTGAGCGCGCAGGAGATCGAGCGTGTCCCGGCGGCGTCGATCGAGAAGCAGCTCCAGGGCAAGGTGGCGGGGGCGGACATCCAGAAGAACTCCGGAGCGCCGGGCGGTGGGATCTCGGTCGACCTGCGCGGCATCTCGTCGATCAACGCCGCCAGCGAGCCTCTCTACGTCGTCGATGGCGTCATCGTCTCAAACGTCGCGATTCCCAACAACCAGGATGTCGTGACGGGGTCGACGGCCGGCTCCAACAAGTCGACGCTCCAGCAGGATCAGGTGAACCGGATCGCCGACCTGAACCCCAACGACATCGAGCGGATCGAGATCCTGAAAGGAGCCGCCGCCTCGGCCATCTACGGCTCCAAGGCGTCGAACGGGGTCGTCCTGATCACGACCAAGACGGGCCACCCGGGTCCGACACGGATCAACGTTACGCAGCGCTTGGGCGTCTTCGATCTCTCCGAGAAGCTCGATTTGCTGACCTACGAGGGCGCCTCGGAAGCGAAGATCGACTCGGTGTTCGGCGCGGCCGCGCTCGAGTCATTCCGTCAAGGTCAGTTCTTCGACCACGAAGAGGAGCTGGCCGGCAGGCATGAGCTCTCCACCGAAACGATCGTGAGCATGAGCGGTGGGGACGAAAACACGTCGTTCTATGCTTCGGGTCTCGTCAAGAACGACGAAGGGGTCGTGATCAACACCGGTTATGAGCAGCAGTCGTTGCGGCTCAACCTGGAGCAATTGATCGGAGACCGCTGGGAGATCGCCGTCAACACGAATCTCCTCCACACCGAGGCCCAGCGGGGGCTCTTCAACAACGACAACATCAACATCACGCCATACTTCGCGCTGCCCTTCATCCCACGCTTCTATGACCTGAGGCAACGGCCGGACGGGTCTTTCCCCGCCGTCCCCTTCCTCGGCCCCTTCGGGGGCAATCCTCTGCAGACCTTAACTCTCATGCAGAACGAGGAGGACGTCTGGCGCTTCCTCGCCGCCGCCAACCTCAGGGTCGACCTCTGGCGGAACGACCGGAACAACTTGCAGCTCATCTCGAACGGCGGTCTCGACTGGTTCGACCAGAAAAATGACCTGTTCTTCCCGCCGGAGCTCCTGTTCGAGCCCCAGGACGGTTTGCTGGGCACATCGCTCCTAACGGAAGGGGACAACCTGAACCTGAACGGCGGCGTGAATCTGGTCCATGAGTACACGCCGGGCGCGTACACGGCGCGCACGTCGGCCGGCATGCAATACGAGCAGAGAGAGCTCGAGATCGATCGCATCGTGGCGCGCGACCTGATCGCCGGTCAGCCGAACGTCGGCTCCGGAACCTCCATCCAGGTCGCGGAACGAAAGGAGAGGGTCGAAGACTTCGGCTTCTACGTCCAGGAGGAGGTGCTGCTCCTGGACGAGCGTCTGAACCTCACCGGCGCGGTCCGGGGAGAGCAGTCGAGCTCGAACGGGGACACGGAGGAGATCTTCTGGTATCCGAAAGGGAACGCCTCGCTTCGCTTTCCGGAGGTGGGCGGGTACGTCGACGAGGTGAAGTTCCGGGTCGCGTACGGCGAATCGGGCAACCAGCCCCTCTTCGGCCAGAAGTTCATCAGCCTGGACGCTACCAGCAACATCGATGGAGAACCGGGACTCGTGATCAACCCCCAGATCGGCGCCCCCGACATCCAGCCGGAACGGATGCGTGAGGTGGAAGGCGGGGTCGATGCGACTCTCTTCGACGGGCGAGCGCGGCTCGATGTCACCGCATACCAGCAGAACATCACCGACCTGATCCTGGAGCGTCAGCTGGCGCCGTCGAGCGGGGGCGATACGCAATTCGTCAACGGCGGCGAACTCCGCGTGCGAGGTCTGGAGCTGGCGTTCGCGGTGACGCCGGTCCAGACCGAGGACTTTCTGTGGCTCTCCCGGAGCACGTTCTACCTGGACAGGAGCGAGATCGTCGACCTTCCGGTTCCGGGGTTCGTGTTCGGGGGGTTCGGAACGAGTCTCGGAGCGTTCAGCATCGAGGAAGGCGAGTCCGCGACGCGACTGGTCGGCCTCGTGGAGGGGGAGGTCAGAGAGATCGGGGACGTCAACCCCGACTTCAAGCTGGGGTTCGTCAACGAGATCATCTGGAAGGGTGTGAACGTCTACTCCCTCTGGGAATGGCAGGAGGGTGGCGACATCCTCAACCTGACCAAGTTCATCTCCGACCTTGCGCAGACGACCGAGGACTTCATCCCCGAGGGGCAGGACAGGCTGGCGGGGTCGCCCATCCTGGGCGGGCCCGACACCGGCGTGTACATCGAGGACGGCTCCTTCGTCAAACTGCGCGAGCTGACGGTGGCCTACGAGCTGCCGCCGAGCTGGGTCGAGACATGGTGGCCCTGGGCGCGCAGGGTTCGGCTCAGCGTGAGCGGTCGCGATCTTCTCACATTCACGGACTACGAGGGGCTGGATCCCGAGGTGTCTAACTTCGGCAACCAGCAGATCAGCCGGAACATCGACACGTCGCCCTATCCGCCGACGAGAAGCTTCTGGTTCTCGATCGACCTGGGATTCTGAGGAGGGGCCGGAGATGACGATCATGCGATTGGCTTTCATTCTGCTCGCCGTCCTCCTGGTCTCGGGCGGCACGGCCTGCACGAACCTCGAGGCGCCGAACTTCAACAACCCGGACATCAATCAGCTGCAGGAGAACCCGACCCGGGCTGCGGCCACGGCCGCGGCGACGGGACTTCTGATCGGTGCGCGGGAGAACATCGCGGAGTTCAATGGCTACGTCTCGCTGACCGGAATCCTGGGTCGCGAATCGTACAATCTGGACGGCGCCGACACACGCTACGTGACCGAGATATACACCGGCGCTGAGCTCAATCCCGGTACCCCCGCGATCGGTGGCAACCTGTGGGCGCTCCGGTACCAGAACATCAGGAACGGAAGCATTCTGCTGAACGCCGTGGATCAGCTTCCCGACGATCCGGTGACGGGCATGACGCCCGCCGAGAAGGAGGCCACGCGCGGGTTCGCCAAGTCGATCCAGGCGCTGGATTTCCTGCTCGTGATCAACACCCGGGACGAGAACGGCGCCGTCATCGACGTGGACCGGCCGATCACGGACCCACCCGCACCGATCGAAGACAAGGAGGCAGTTTTCGCGCACATCGTCCAGCTTCTCGAAGAGGCCGCTGGACACCTCGAGAACGGCGGCGACGCCTTTCCGTTCCCGCTGAGCTTGGGATTCAACGGGTTCGACACGCCAGCGACCTTCCTCGAGTTCAACCGCGCGCTCCTCGGTCGGGTCGAGGTATACCGTGGGGATTTCGTGGCGGCGCTGACTGCCCTGGACGAGTCTTTCCTGACCACCGCCGCGCCGCTGGATCTGGGCGTGTATCACTCCTTCTCGGGACGCTCGGGCGACAGGCTGAACGGTCTCGTGCGGCCCACCATTTACACCCATCCATCCATCGAGACCGACGCGGAGGAGCAAACCAACGGCGAGCCCGACGCCCGCTTCCTGCGGAAGGTGAACGAAGTGGCCCCCGCGGCGCCGCTTCAAGGTCTCACGAGCGACCTGCAGTTCACGCCGCTTTATCCGTCACCGTTTGCTCCCGTCCCGATCATCCGCAACGAAGAGCTGATCCTGCTCAGGGCCGAGGCCAACATCGGCCTCGGCAACGTCGCCGCGGCCGCCGAGGACATCAACTTCATCCGCGTGAACTCGGGCGGGCTGGCGGAGCGGGGCGACCTGACGGCGGCCAACATCCTGGACGAGCTGCTCGATCAGAAGCGCTACTCGCTGCTGTTCGAGGGCGGGCACCGCTGGATCGACATGCGCCGCTACGGAAAGCTGGGCGAGCTCCCGCTCGACCGGCCGGGCGACGTCGTGCACGCGGCGTTCGAGATCCCGATCGACGAGGTGCTCGCGCGGCAGTGAGCGGCCGAAAGCTGCGAGCTGACGTGCCGCCGACGGCGGCCTTGCGGCCAGCACGGACGCGGGGCCGCCGTTTCGCATGCCGCCGCTTGTAGCCGCATCCGGCGCCGGGTACTTTGGCTCGGCTGAGTGCGCCCACCGATCCTTCC
>JBOHRQ010000145.1:0-4422 GCA_050732875.1 Gemmatimonadota bacterium
CAAATGCACTTGGCTATCCTTCTCGGAAACGCGGGGTTAGCAACCGCGGACCGTGGGGCTCTCCAGGGCAGGTCACCGTGAATGAGCGGCGCATTTTCCTCCTCCTGGCCTGGGCGCTCCTGCTCGTTGTCTTCGTGTGGTCGGTCCGCCCGGTCCTCTCGCCTCTTTTCCTCTTCCTGGCACTTGTCTACCTGCTGACGCCGTTCTTCGGCACCGACATGTACCGGCGCCTGGTCGTCACGCTGGGCGCGATCACCTTCCTCTGGCTCCTGCACGTGGCCGGCTCGTTCCTGGCCCCGTTCGTCCTCGCGCTGGTGCTGGCCTACATCGCCGACCCGCTGGTGGATCGCCTCCAGCGGGGCCGGCTGGGCCGCGCCTGGGGCGCCCTGCTCGTGATGCTGGTCGCGATCCTCCTGGTGGCGCTGGCGCTGGTGCTGATCGTGCCCATGGTCGTCGAGCAGGGGTCGCAGTTCGTCCGCGACCTGCCGCAGATGATCGTCGATCTCCAGAGCTGGTACCGGGCGTGGGTGGAGCGCCTCGCGGCGAGCCAGCTGCCGGTCCTTCGCGACATCCCGTTCGAGCGCGCGCTCGAGGTCCAGACACGGGACGTGGAGGCGTTTCTCACCGAGCGAGCGCAGGAGCTCCGGCTCGGCTGGGAGGACGCGATCGGGCTGGGCCGCGGGCTCCAGACGGGCCTCACGATCCTCGGCTACATGATCCTCACGCCGGTCCTCACGTACTACATCCTGCGCGACTTCCCGAGCTTGCAGCTTTGGGCCGCGCGGCTGGTGCCGGAGGACCACCGGGAGCGGACGCTGGGCTTCCTCTCCAGCTACGACACGCTGCTGGGGGAGTATCTGCGCGGCCAGCTCCTGGTGGCCGCCTTCGTCGGCCTGGCGACCGGACTCGGATTCTGGATCGTCGGCTTTCCGAACGCCGTCCTGCTGGGTGTGGTCGCCGGGGTCTTCAACATCGTCCCCTACTTGGGGATCGTCGTGAGCCTGGTGCCGGCCCTTCTGATTGCCTTCCTGAGTCCACCCCTGTGGCTTTCGCTCCTCAAGGTGGCTGGGGTGTTCCTCAGCGTGCAGAGCCTCGACGCCTATTTGCTCTCCCCGCGCATCATCGGGGCCCGGGTCGGTCTCCACCCGGTGTGGGTGATGCTGGCGATCCTCGCCTTCGGGTCCTTCTTCGGCTTCGTGGGCCTCCTGATCGCGATTCCGCTGGCGGTCCTGATAAAGCTCCTGGTGAGCGGGACCGTGAGCCGTTACCGGGAGTCGGTCTACTACCGCGAAGCCGACGCGGTCGTCGACAAGGAGGTCGTGTGAGACTCCCGGTGGTGGCCATCGTGGGGCGTCCGAACGTCGGGAAGTCGACCCTCTTCAACCGGATCCTGGGAGCCCGCCACGCCATCGTGGACGACCGCCCTGGCGTTACACGGGACCGGCACGCGGCCGAGGCCGAATGGAGCGGACGGCGCTTCACGATCGTCGACACCGGCGGGCTGGTCCCCGAGTCGGTGGAGCATCTCGCGCGGCAGGTGAACGCGCAGATCCACGCCGCGATCGAGCAGGCCGACGTGTGCCTGCTCATGGTCGACGGCCGGGCGGGCATCATCGCCACCGACCGGGACGTGGCGGTCCTCTTGAGGGAAAGCGGCCGCCCGACCCTGCTCGTCGTCAACAAGGCCGACAACATCGATCAGGCGCGGCGGCTGGTGTGGGACTTCTACGAGCTGGGCCTCGGAGACCCGATCCCGGTCTCGGCCCTTGTCGGCACGGGCTCTGGCGATCTCCTGGATCGGGTCGTGGAGGTTTTGCCGGCTGTGGCCGCCGACGACGAGGCCCACCCCGGCGAGATCACCGTCGCGGTCGTCGGCAAGCCGAACGTCGGGAAGTCTTCGTTCCTGAATCGCCTGCTGGGGGAGGACCGCTTCATCGTCTCCACCGAGGCGGGAACGACGCGGGACGCCGTGGACACCACGCTCTTCTACGCAGGACAGCGCTTCCGGCTCGTCGACACAGCCGGGATCCGGCGCCACGCCGCGCTGGAAGAGGGGCTGGAATACTACACGTATCTGCGGGCGGTGCGGAGCGTCGAGCGGGCGCAGATCGTGATCGTGATGCTGGATGCCGCCGAGCCGCTTACCCGGCAAGACATCCGGATCCTGAACCTGGTCGAGGAGCGCCGCCGTGGAATCGTCGTCTGCGTCAACAAGTGGGACCTGATCGAGAAGGACGAGAACACCGCCGCGGACTACGAGAAGTCGTTCCGTAAGGCGGTCCCGTCGCTCGCATTCGCGCCGCTGGTGACCTTGAGCGCGAAGTCGGGCCAGCGGGTCCATCGGGCACTCGACGTCGTGATCGCGGTCTGGGAGGAATGGAACAAGCGCGTGCCGACCCCCGAGCTGAACAGGGTGCTGCATGAGGCAACCGGACGGGTGCAGCCGCCCCAGGCCAAGGGCCGGCGCGCGGGACGGATCGTGCGCATTCTCTACGGGAGTCAGGTCGAGACCGGGCCGCCGCTGCTGATCTTCCACGCCAACGAGCCCGACGCGATCCCCGAGACCTACCGGCGCTATCTGGAGCGCTCGATCCGCGACGCCTTCGGCTTCGTCGGCGTACCGCTGAGGATCTTCTTCCGAGGGGCCACCGCGAAGTCACGGGCACGGGTGGATGTCGCGAAGGAGGCCAACGGGTGACGATGGCGATCGGGCTCCTGCTCGCCTACCTGGCGGGGGCGTTTCCCACCGCCTGGCTGGCCGGTCGCGCGAAGGGGATCGACCTGGGCGCGGTGGGGAGCGGCAACTACGGCGCCACCAACGTCTATCGCAATCTCGGATGGACCTCGGCCCTGATCGTTGTTCTGGTGGACGTCGCCAAGGGCTTCCTTCCCGTGCAGCTCCTTCCGGGATGGCTCCCCGCGGACGGCCTCACTCCGATCGCCTACCAGGTCCTGCTCGCTGTGGTGGCCGTGCTGGGACATGTCTTCTCGGTGTTCCTCTCGTTCCGCGGCGGGAAAGGGGTAGGGACCGCCGCGGGCGCATTCCTGGCGCTGGCTCCAAAGGCGCTGCTGCTGGCTGTGCTGACCTGGGGGCTCGTCCTCGCGTGGCGCCGGATCGTCTCGCTGGCCTCGCTGACCGGCGCGGTCGTCCTGCTGGTGGCGGTGTGGGCCCTGCACGCCCGGGAGACGGGTGCCTGGCCGCTGGTTCTCGCCACCACGCTCCTGGCGGCTTTCGTCTTCTGGACCCACCGCGAGAACATCGGTCGCCTTCGCCGCGGAGAGGAAGGGCGGATCACGGCGCACGGCGGGAGGAGGGCGTGAGCCGGGTCGCGGTCGTGGGGGGCGGATCCTGGGGGACGGCCCTCGCCAATCTGCTAGCCGACAACGGCCATCCCGTACATCTGTGGGTACGCGATCCCGAGCTGGCGGTGACGCTGGATCGCGAGCGGCAGAACAGTGACTATCTGCCCGGCATCCACCTGGCTGACGGGGTTGCCCCGACGTGTGACCTGGCGGCAGCCGTGTGCGACGCGACCTGCGTCGTCAGTGCGGTGCCCAGCCACGCGGTCCGCGAGGTGATGGGGCGGGCCGGCGCCTGTCTGGACGAAGACGCCCTGGTGATCTCGACCAGCAAGGGCATCGAGAACGATACCCTGGCCCGAATGACGGAGGTGCTGGACGAGGTCCTTCCCGCCGGCGCCGGAGACCTGGTCGCCGTCCTTTCAGGGCCTTCCTTCGCGGTCGAGGTGGCGCGCGGGTATCCAACTGCCGTCACGGCGGCAGCCGCGGAGCTGGGCGTCGCCGAGCGAGTGCGCGATCTGTTCGGGAATCCGCGCTTTCGGATCTACACCTCGACCGACGTCGTCGGCGTGGAGCTCGGCGGTGCGGTCAAGAACATCGTGGCCATCGCCACCGGCATCTGCGACGGACTGCGATACGGGCACAATGCGCGGGCCGCCCTGATCACACGCGGGCTCGCCGAGATCGCCCGCCTGGGAGTGGCGTTGGGAGGCGAGCCGCTCACGTTCATGGGGTTGACCGGGCTGGGTGACCTGGTGCTGACCTGCACGGCGGACCTCTCCCGCAATCGCACGGTGGGGCTGAGGATGGGTCGTGGCGAGACGCTCGATGAGATCCGGTCCGACATGCGGATGGTGGCCGAGGGGGTTCGGACGACGCGATCGGTGCGCGATCTCGCCCGCCGCTACGACGTGGAGATGCCCATTACCGAGGAGGTCCACGCGATGCTGTACGAGGGCAAGGATCCGCGTGTCTCGGTAGAGGATCTGATGACACGGGAGTTCAAGCCGGAGCTCGAACGGAGGTAGGGATGGCGTTCAACCCCATCGCGAAAAAGGAGTACTACTCGATCGGCGAAGTGTGCGAGATCACCGGCCTCAAGCCGCACGTCCTGCGCTACTG
>JBOHRQ010000146.1:0-4406 GCA_050732875.1 Gemmatimonadota bacterium
GTGGTCCGCGACATCGAGTTCCATTCGCTCTGCGTACCTTCGAAACAACTGGTGAACGGGGTTGAAGGAGCTATGCCTGCGGCGAAGCTGCGGGTGGGCGACCGGCTGTGGACGCTTCACAACGGCGAAGTACGTGAAACGATGATCACCGAGGTGAGCCGGAGGTCTACCCGTGAGCTGGTCGAAGTCGCCACCGATGCTGGAACCTTCAGGGTCACGCCGGACCATCCCTTCGCCACCCGTCATGGGTGGATGGAGGCCGCAGACCTCGTGGGGCAGGAAATCGAGTGGACGTCGTCGCGCTCCCTCTGCCGGAGCCGCCACGTCCCACGCCAGGGATATTCGCTAGGGTATGCCATAGGCGCCGTGTGTTCTGACGGAACGGTCGCCAAGCGCTATCTCTCCCTTGTGGTCAACAAGCAGTCGTTCGCGGAAAAGTTTGCGGATGCGATGCGCAGAGCGTTCGGAGTCCGAGCTCGAGTCGAATTCACGACCCGGCCGTCTGGCTTCACTGGTAGGCAGACGCCTGGGTTCCGCGTGCGCGTGGTATCGTCCTACTTGGCGGACCTATTCCGAAGCTGGGTGGGCGGCGATGCGCACCATCTGAGGCAATCATTTCCACGAGTCGTGCTCAACTCCGCCGAGAATTTGCAGGGGTTCATCGATGGGTACGTCGATGGCGATGGTTCCAGGATAAGACAAGGAACGGGTGCCGTCGTCGTCAGCAGTAACATTTCCTTCCTGCAGGAATTCGCCGAGGCGATTGACGCGCGTTTCACCCCCTCTTGTCGCGGTCCGTCCCGGCTTTACATCTCCGACCGCTGGAACCGGCCGGGGTGGTACAGGAAGCACGGATTCCAGCAGGAGAGCCATTCGACTACGCTTCTCGAATCCCGATTCGTGCCGGTCCGCTCGGTGTGCCGGCTTCGAGCCGAAGGCAAGAAGCCATTCACTGTCTACAGCTTCCAGTGCTCACCGTATCCCACATTCCTGATTGCGGGCCATCTGGCCCACAACTGTGAGCATCACATCATCCCCTTCTTCGGCAAGGCCCACGTCGCCTACCTGCCCGACAAGCGGATCGTCGGCCTCTCCAAGATCCCGCGCCTGGTCGACACCTTCGCGCGGCGCTTGCAGGTTCAGGAGCGGATGACGAAGCAGATCGCCGAGACGATCATGGAGAAGCTGACCCCTCTGGGCGTGGGGGTGGTCGTTGAAGCGCGTCATCTCTGCATGGTCATGCGCGGAGTGGAGAAGCAGCACTCGACCATGACGACGAGCTGCATGCTGGGGAAGTTCCGCGACCATCAGCGAACGCGGCTGGAGTTCATGAACCTGATCTCGACGGCCGGCACGTGAGCGCCCCCGGGGCAGTGCGGCGGACGGCGCCATTCTTGCTAATTGTCCTCGCAGCGTGCGAGGGACCGCGGTCCACGCCCGACGGGGCGGTGCAAAGCTTCCTGGACGCGCTCGCCGAGCAGGACACGGCCCGGTTCGAGGCGTCTTTCACCGACGAGACCCGGGCGCTGGTGGCCGAGATCGAGTCGTTGAGCGCGGCCGTCCAGGGCGCCGAGGGGGCGTTCACGATCGAGGAGTGGTGCCGGGCCTTCTGCGGCGGAACCGTCGAGGGCTCGACGCTCTACGGTGACTCGGCGGCCGTCGAAGTAAGGGTCGGTCAGACCGTCGAGGAGATTCCCGTCGTCCGCCGGCAGGACGGCTGGCGGCTCGATTTCACGACGCGGCTGGACGAGGCCATCCAGTTTCTCCGGCTGGCCGTCGCCGCGTCCGACACCCCGTCGGGCCTGGTCGGCATGGGCGACACGACGGCTCCCGTTGGGCAGACCGGCGTCGACTCGATCCCCTCCGGGACGCCGGCGCCCTAGCGGACGGCTCCGCGGGGGCTGGCCACTGTCGGTGCGCTGTGTTATCGTTTCCGAAAGAAAACCGAAAACAGTTCACGCAGGCCGCCCGGGGCGGGGGAGTGAGACGGATGGAGATCACGAAGGATCAGGAAAAGGCGCTCGGTCTCGCCATCAATCAGATCGAGAAGCAGTACGGCAAGGGTTCGATCATGCGGCTCGGCACCGACCGCCGGATCCAGGTCGAGGCGATCCCCACGGGGGCCTTCAACCTCGACGTCGCGATCGGGGTCGGCGGGCTCCCCAAGGGCCGGGTGACGGAGATCTACGGGCCGGAGTCGAGCGGCAAGACGACGCTCGCCCTGTCGGTGATCGCCCACGCCCAGAAGCAGGGCGGAATCGCCGCCTTCATCGACGCCGAGCATGCGCTCGACGCCGACTACGCGCGGAAGCTGGGTGTCGACATCGATAACCTGCTGGTCTCGCAGCCCGACACGGGCGAGCAGGCGCTCGAGATCGCCGAGGTCCTGGTGCGCTCGAGCGCGGTCGCGGTGGTGGTGGTGGACTCGGTCGCGGCGCTCGTCCCGCGCGCCGAGATCGAGGGCGAGATGGGAGACAGCCACGTCGGGCTCCAGGCGCGGCTCATGAGCCAGGCCCTCCGCAAGCTGGCCGGGGCCATCAACCGCTCGCAGACTGCGGTCATCTTCATCAACCAGATCCGCGAGAAGATCGGCGTCATGTTCGGCAATCCCGAAACCCAGCCGGGCGGCAGAGCGCTCAAGTTCTACTCGTCGGTGCGGCTCGACATCCGGCGCGTGGGCGGGGTCAAGGACCGCGACGAGTACGTCGGGAACCGCTGCCGGGTGAAGGTCGTCAAGAACAAGGTCGCCCCGCCCTTCAAGCAGGCCGAGTTCGACGTCATCTACGGCGAGGGAATCAGCCGCGAGGGCCTGCTCCTCGATGAGGGCGTGGACCACAACGTCGTCGAGAAGTCCGGGGCCTGGTACAGCTACGGCGAGACCCGGCTCGGCCAGGGCCGCGAGAACTCGCGCCTGTTCCTCAAGGACAACCCCGACATCGCCGACCAGATCGAGAACCACCTCAAGGTCGAGATGGGGATCTACCAGCCGGAGGGCGAGACGGCCGAAGCCGACGAGGGCGAGGTCGAGGGCGCCGAGGTCGGGGAGGAGGCGGGCAGCGAGAAAGGTTAGGGAGCCGCGCTCCGGTCGCTGAGAATCTCACGGGCCACTTGTCCGTGAGCCATATGGCGTGTAGAATCACGACAGATGGCGCGAATGGCGAAGGGACGGAACCAGATCGGAGCCTCTCCGATCGGACTCCAGGTTCGGGACAAGCTGACCCTGATCGAGCGGATCGAGGCGGGGTTCCCCTACCACATGTTGGAACGCCTCCAGGCGGCTCTCGCGATCTCGGGACTCGAGATCGCCGAGGCGGTCAGCATCACCCCCCGAACCTTGACACGCAGGAAGAAGGAGGGCCGGCTCCGTCCGGAAGAGTCGGAACGAGTACTTCGGGTTGCACGCCTGGTCGAGCAAGCAACTCGATTTCACGATGGCGACCTGGGCCCGGCCCGATCGTGGTTGAAGTCTCCCAAGCGTGCCCTGGGTGGTAGAACTCCTCTCGAGATGGCCCGCACCGAAGTCGGCGCCCGCGAGGTAGAGATGCTTCTCGGCCGGCTCGAGCACGGTGTCTATTCTTGAGACCATCGGCCTGGAGAATCGTCAAGTCGAATCAGGTCCGGTCGGCCTTCTCCGGGGAGGGCGCCCGGGCGAACGGAGGCCGATGGAACAGCCCCGGGACCACCGTCGTCTACGCATCCTGGAGCGCCTCCCTGGCCCTGCTGGAGATCCTCGTTCACCTTGAGGGAAGTGCCATGCTGGAAGCCTACTCCCTCGTACCGATCGAGTTCAATGACGCCGACGTCGAAGACCTGGAGGCTGTCGCCCTGCCGACGGACTGGGCCACCCAACCGGTACCGGCGGCCACTCAGAGCATTGGCGATCGATGGGTCTTCGAACAGCGCTCTGCCATTCTCCGGATCCCGAGCGTGATCGTCAGTCACGAATCCAACTACCTGCTGAACCCCGGGCATCCCCGTTTTCGGGAGCTATCGATCGGCGAACCCCGACGGTTCCCGCTCGACCGGCGGCTGACGCAGTGACGAGCGGGTCGGAGGCCCTTCGCCTGGCACTGCCGTCCGTCCTGCTGGCGATCGGAGTGCCCGTGGCGGCGGCCGGGCAGGACTGCCGTGTCGACGACGCCGCAGATCACGCGGATTGGCACGCCGCGCATCGCGAGAGATCGAGGCTCAGATCCGAGATCGCGGACCGGGCACGGGAAGCCGGGCTCGACGAGGAAATCCGCGGGGTTGTCTTCGTCATGCCCGATGACGAAGAGATCTATCTCGTCGACACCAACCTTCCGGAGCCGGTTCGGCAGGCGCTGCCGGGTCTTCTCGCGGAACACTTCGCCAGCCCCGCAATCGAGAGCGAGTCCCTGTCGCTCGAGCTCCACGTCCCCGAGACG
>JBOHRQ010000147.1:0-4401 GCA_050732875.1 Gemmatimonadota bacterium
CGGGCGTCGGTCGACCAGCGCCTCGCGCTCCTCCAGGGCCTGCTCGACACCGACGGCCACATCGAGCGCAGCGGCCTCGTCGAACTGTGCCTCTCCGATCTCGAACTTCTTCGGCAGGCCCGTGAGCTGGTCTGCTCGCTGGGTCACAAGCCCGGGCCGATCCGGGGGCGGTCCGTCTCTTTGCCCGACGGCCGCACGACCAAGGCCTGGCGGTTCTGCTGGACCCCCCTCGACCCCGTCTTCCGCCTGCCCCGGAAGGCCGGACGGTATGAAGGCGCCCGGAGCCGGCGGGCGTCAGGGCGCATCATGCGCCGGGTCATCGTCTCGATCCGGCCGGTGCCCTCCGTGCCGGTCCGGTGCATCACCGTCGACTCACCCGACCACCTCTACCTGGCCGGCGAGTCCATGATCCCGACCCACAACACCTCCTTCGCGCTGGGCATCGCCGCCCACGCCGCCCTCGAGGCGCGCACGCCCGTCCTGATCTTCTCGCTGGAGATGAGCCACCGGGAGCTGACCCAGCGCCTGCTGTGCTCGGAGGCCCGGGTCGACGCCACCCGCATGCGCAACGGCAAGCTGCTCGAGTCCGACTGGCCGAAGATCAGCCACGCCGTGGGCCGGCTGGGCGAGGCCCACCTGTTCATCGACGACAACCCGCACCTCACGATCATGGAGATCCGGGCCAAGGCCCGCCGGCTGAAGAGCCGGGAGGGGCTCGGCCTGATCGTGATCGACTACATGCAGCTGATGAGCGGGCGGTCCAACGCCGAGAACCGCCAGGTCGAGGTGTCGGAGATGTCCCGTGGCCTCAAGATCCTCGCCCGAGAGCTCAACGTCCCCGTGATCGCCCTGTCGCAGCTGTCGAGGAACCTGGAGAGCCGGGCCGACAAGCGCCCCGTCCTGGCCGACCTCCGTGAGTCGGGCTGCATGCCGGCCACCACCCGGCTGCTCCGGGCCGACAACGGCGAGGACGTCTCCCTCGGTGAGCTCGTGCTCTCCCAGGCGCAGCCGCTCGTGTGGTCGGTCGACGAGCACCGGCGCCTCGTTCCGGCCAGGCTGGTGAAGGCCTTCCCGTCGGGCATCAAGCCGGTGTTCCGCCTCCGCCTGGGCTCGGGACGGAGCGTGGACGCCACGGCCAACCACCCGTTCCTCACGGTGGAGGGGTGGACCCGGCTCGACGCCCTGCACCCCGGCTCCCTGGTGGCCACGCCCGGCCGCCTGCCTGCCCCTGTGCACCCGGGCGACGGCTGGTCCGACGACGAGCTGGCCCTTCTCGCCCACCTGCTCGGTGACGGCTCCATGGGGCCGAGGTTCGAGTACACCACCGGCGATCCGTCGAACAAGGAGCTCGTCGAGGATCTGGCCCGCCGGCTCTTTGGCATCGAGGCCCGGGCGGACAAGGTCGGGAACACGTGGACGCTGTGGTTCCCGAGCCCGTACCCCCTGACCCAGGACACCCGTCACCCGATGCGGAACTGGCTCGAACCGCACGGCCTCTGGCGGTCACCGGCCTGGACGAAGTTCGTCCCGGGTTCCATCTTCGGTCTCGACGACGCCAAGGTGTCGCTGTTCCTGCGCCACCTGTGGATCGGCAGGAATCATCGGGGGCCCGCCGTCGGGGCGGAGTACGTCACGACCAGCAGGCAGCTGGCCGCTGACGTCCAGCGACTTTTGCTCCGGCTGGGGATCGGATCGACGATCACCACCTCGGAGAAGAAGGTCCGCGCCGGTCGGTCCGCGGACGACATCCAGCCGTACCGCGAGGCGTTCTGCGTCCAGATCCAGTCAGCCGCCGACCAGGACCGCTTCCTCCGCACCGTCGGGGGGGACGACCCGAACGTCGGGGCGGACGAGTTGGCGGACCTGTACTGGGACGAGGTGGTGGAGATCACGGCGTTGGGCATGCAGCCCACGTTCGACGCCACGGTGGAGGGAACGCACAACTTCATCGCCGACGGGATCGTCGCCCACAACAGCCTGGAACAGGATGCCGACGTGGTGATCTTCCTGTACCGCGACGAGGTCTACAACCGCGACACCCCCGACCGGGGGACGGCCGAGGTGATCGTCGCCAAGCACAGGAACGGGCCCATCGGGGTCACCCACCTGGCCTTCCTCGACCACTACACCCGCTTCGCCAACATGGCCCGCGTCTGAGGTCGACCATGTAGGGATCCCAGATTGATGGCGAATGCGTCGACAAAGTGGCGTCGATGGCGAATGGGCCACATAGTTGGCGAACGAGCGTGGTAGCGCGGGAGCGACCCGATCCTCAACCGGTCCCCGACCCGAGACCAAGGAGGACGCCATCGCACCGAACCCCGGGAGCGTCCATCTCGATCGGGATCTACAGATCCCGATCACTCCCTATCCATGGAGTGGTCGGAATGGCGGCGGTACACGTCCCGGGCAGAAGCGGGACCTACTTCGTCGATCCAGTGAGTCAGGGCAGTACGCGGATTCGAAGACCGCGGACCTGCTCGAAGTGTTTCTTGTTCCGCGTCGTGAGGCCGAGACGCCGCTCCAGCGCCGTTGCGGCTATGAGGGCGTCGGGCATGCGCAGTCCCGACTCGCGGCGGATCCGTCCGGCGCGTTCGGCGATGGGGCGGTCAACGGGTATCTCCCTGAAAGGCGCTAGCACCTGGGCGGCCAACCTGGTGCCGGTAGCTCCAGCAAACAGCTCGGCGCGGGTGATCACCGAATAGTGGAGCCTGTGCCGACCGACCTTCATCTCGGCGGCCCCCCGAAGATGGTCGATGAAGATGTCGGTATCGACGAGGATGTCAGCCACGGTCCCACTCGTCGCGGCTCGGCATGGAGGCCTCGGGATCGGCGCCGAAGGTCGATGCGAGGGCGGCGCCTGCGTCGCGTTCTGCCTGCAGATAGGCGTCCAGTGCTCGCCGAACCACCTCTGCGAGGGTCACTCCCTCCACCCGGGCAATCTCGTCGATCATCCGCCGCTGATCGTCGGTGAGGTAGACCTGCGTGCGAGTCGCTCCCATACAGCATCACTATACAGCATCGACACCGGTCGACGCGGCCGGAGCCACCCGAACGAACATGCCGGTTCGTCCGCGTCCACGGGCCTCGCCTGCTGGTCGAGGGCCGGAAGCGCTACCGAGCAGGATCGCCCCGTTACTGGCCATCACGGAAGGAAGGCTCCATTGCAGCGGCAGCCCGAGGTCTCGGCACCGAGCAGAACACCCTGTCGAGGCAGATGGCGGGCTTGGAGCTCAGCTGCGGTGGCCGGCTGTTCCACCGGAGCGCCGGAGTACGCGCGCCCAACGCCTCACGGATCTCGAGGACTTCCTCGTCGAGCAGGCGACACTCCCCGTCATGTCGCTGGAAGGCGGAGCTCTCCCGGCGAGCGTCAGAATGACTTGCCTATGCAGGAGCAACCCGAGCCGAGGTCCCCGCCAAAGGGTCTCTGGTGGAAGGCGTTGTTGGCGGCGTGGCTCGGACTGAGCGGCATTGGCGCAGTTGCCGCCGCCGTCGGCGTTCGCCTGCCCGAGGCACTCGGCTTCCCAGTGCTGGCCGCCGCTTGGGCGTTGGTCTGGATGATCTGGCGGCGCAGGGTGGTGGCAGATGATCGTGCTCGTGCGAGCGGGATCATAGGAGCCATGCAGCGGATCTGGGCGGCCTTCTGCGTGGCCTTGGTTCTCATCGGCGTTGTGGTCCTCATCCTGCAGAGCGAGGGAGGACTGAAGCGGACGGGCGTCTCCGCCCAGGTGGTCGCGGTCGGCATCACCCTGATCGGGATCCTGTCGCTCGTGGCTGGCCGCGTTTGGGTTCCGCAACTCGACGGAAGCGATCCAGGCGGCATTGTCCGGAGTTACCACAGCCGGTTCTTCGCACGGATGGCGTGGGCGGAGGCGCCAGCACTCTTGGCGTTTGGAGGATTCCTCCTCCTCGGTGGCGAGCCTTGGGTCTACCTCATCGGGCTGACGGCTTCGCTTGCCGGCTTTGCTCTGGCCGCGCCCACCGGCGCCTCCCTGCGCCGGGACCAAGAGCAACTCGATGCGTCGGGTAAAACGCTCGACCTCCTTGAGACCTTGGGGGCCCGCGAGCTCAGGAGCCGCCCGTGGTGACTGGAACGCCGCCAAGCCCGGCGAGCATCGCCTCGAGGGCAGCCTGGTCCGGCCCCTCGAATCGCTCGGCGTCCGGTGTCATGGCGAGGGACTCCACGAAGACGTCGAGCATCGCTCCCGGGGCGGGTGGAAGGTGGCTGCTGTAGACCATCGACGGCTCGATCGCTCGGAACTGGTCGAGCTTGGGTCGGAATTGGGCGCGGTCGGCGTCGTGCACCCACGGTGAATCGATGCTCGTCCAGCGGATCTGGCCGGAACGGAGCTCGGCGCTCCCGAGATCCTCGGCGTTGTCGGGGACCTCAGGCAGAAGTGC
>JBOHRQ010000148.1:0-4260 GCA_050732875.1 Gemmatimonadota bacterium
TGGTGGGCCTGGGTAGAGTCGAACTACCGACCTCACGCTTATCAGGCGTGCGCTCTAACCACCTGAGCTACAGGCCCTATCGTGGAGAAGGGAGTTGAAGATATCCGCGTTCGGGCGCCCCTTCAACCGGTCGAGCTCTCGTGGATCGCGGTTCAGCGGTCGGCGGCGGCTAGAAGTACTCGTCGTATTGCCGGGGGTCGATCCCGACCCGGCGCAAAGCGTTCAAAACCTGCGTCTTCATCATCGTGCCTCCGGCTTTGACAAAGCCGACGACGGCGGCGTCCTGGCTCACACGGCGGACGCCGTGGGTCCGGGCGTGGACCTCCGCCGCCTCGCGGGCCCGCGCCTCGTGGTCGCCCCGGTCTCGGCGGTCGAGCTGGAGGAGCAACCGGCGGAACACGTCTTCGGCCCGCGGCTCCCAGTCGATCTCCATGCCGGCGGAGTATAGCCGCCCTCTCCGTGAGCCGCCCTCTCATTGAGCCGCCCTCTCCGTAAACCGCCCTCTCGGCGAGCCGCCGCGGCACCGAGCACCGAAATTCCTCTTTCGTCTCGACCATTTTACGCCAGGAAATGCCACGCCTAGACGGGTGGCGACCCGTTCCCTTAGATTGCGGCGGTCGCAACGCCGAGCGATGAGGGTCACATCTTCCCGGAGGGGTCGTGCGCAATCTTCTCTGTCGGTTCGGTCTGTACGTCCTGCTCGCTCTGCTGACCCCTCTGGCCACTCCGCCGTTGCTCGGCCAGGAGCCGGAAGCCGCTTCGCCCGTCCCCCCGCCCGACGATCCGCGGCGTCCCCAGCTGCCTCCGGACGTCGATACTGGCCGGAACCCGCTGTGGACCGTGCTGGGCTCTCCGCTCCGCCTGATGGACCGCATCTTCTATAGCTGGGCGGCGGGGCACGAGGAGGAGTGCGGATCGATGGCCGCGGGTGTCGGCTCCTCCACCTGCGAGCCCGGCCATGTCTCGTACCACTTCGGCTCGCTGGGCTCGAAATCCGGCTTCTGGGGTCTCGGCTTCGGGCTGCACAGCAACCTCGCGGATCCCACCGGGTTCAAGACCGGCTTCACGGTCTCCGCCACCTGGCGCGCCTATCAGGAGCACACCGCCTACATCGGCTGGAACGACCCGAGCCGGCGGCCATTCATCCGCCTGACCGGGCTCTACGACTTCGACACGAAGGACCGCTTCTACGGCCTCGGCCCCGACTCCGATCTTGACGACGAAGCGGACTACGACTGGGAGCGTTTCGGGGCCGAGCTCAGGGGCGGTGTTCCACCACAGTTCGGTGTCTGGGGCTCGGGGGGCGTGCGCTACGAGAAGTCGTTCGAGTCGGGCGGATGGCACCACGACACGCCCGACATCACCGATCCCGACGGCTTCCCGGATCTACCCGGCGCGCTCGACCCGCAGCAGGAGCTGTGGGGTCCGTTCGGCGAAATCGTGCTCGACCTCACCAACTCGCCCGGCCATCCGGTCGCCGGCGTGAAGATCAAGGCGCGGGGGGCGCGCTACAGCTCGGTCAACGACCTCGACTTCAACTGGATCACCTATGGGGGCGAGGTCCAAGGACACCTTCCGCTGGGGAGCCAGTGGCACATCCTGTCGGCAATGGTTGGCTTCGATCAGGCCGAGCCCGACAACGATGATGACGAGATCCCTTTCGTCTACCTCCCTTATCTGGGCGGCTCGACCCGGCTCCGGGGCTACGATACGTGGCGCTTCACGGATAAGACAGCGGCCTACGGGACGGTGGAATACCGCTACCGCATCTGGCACGAGAATTTTCCCGACGACGACGAGGCGAGCGCGATCGAGACCGCCATCTTCTACGACTTTGGCGAGGTCGGGGAGGATCTGGACGCGGTCATCGACGAGTTCGAGTTCGGTGACAAGTACTCGTACGGGGTCGAGTTCCGGGCCTATCTGCGCGAGAACTTCGTGTTCCGGACGGGCATAGCACGCAGCGACGAGACGACCCGCCTGAACTTCAAGTTCAGCGACATCTACTAGCATGCGGCCGTTTCCGCTGACGAGATCGCCGCGGCTAGCCGGATCGACCATCCTGACCGTGGCTATCGTCGCCGCCTGCGGCGGTGCCTCGGTCCAGCCGTGGGAGTACGCTCCGCGCCCGATGGCCGACACGCTCCCCATTCTGGAGCCCGACGGACGCGACGTACCGATCGTATATGAAGCGACCCACGCGTTCGTGATCGACCAGTTCGCGGCCGGCTCGCCCGGTTCGGCGGTCAACGTGGACGCCATGGACGAGGTCGTGAACTCGACCTGGTTCACCCATCGCAACGCCGTCGCTCCACTCACCCCCGACGCGGTCATGCGCGGGCCCCACACCAGGGACGGGCCCGCTCCCGGGCCCCTCACGATCACCGGCAACAAGAGCGAGGGGGTGAACTTCGGCTTTTACGTCGAGGATTCGGAGGGCGACCGTTATCTGATGAAGCTGGATCCTCCCGAGTGGCCCGAGATGGCGAGCGGCGCGGACGTCCTGGCCACGAATCTGGTATGGGCGGCCGGCTACAACACGCCCGAGAACTACGTCTACTACTTCGATCCGGGCTCCATCGCGCTGGAGGAAGGCGTGGAGATCGACGCCGTCGAGGACGGGGTCGTCGTCGAGTACGAGGCGGGCGCGGACGAGCCGGACGAGGTGGAGCTGACTCCCGAAAAGCTCCGGGAGATCCTCCTCGAGCGCTACCCGGCCGACCCGGACGGGAGGATCCGCACCTCGGCCAGCAGGTTCGTGACCGGCATCCCCAAGGGCCCCTTCAGCTGGACCGGAGTCCGCCCCGATGATCCGAACGACGTCATTCCGCACGAGCTGCGGCGCGAGGTCCGGGGCTATTACGTGGTCGCCTCGTGGCTCAACCAGACCGACACCAAGCAGGGGAACACCCAAGACTTCTTCCTTCCCCATCCCGACAGCCCTGAAGACGGGCCGCATCGATTCGGCTATCTCCGCCACTACATGCTCGACAACGGCTCCTCGCTCGGCTCGGGCGGCGCCCATCCCCACAGCCGGCGGGTCGGCAACGAGAACGAGCTCGATCTGAGCGCGATGGGGATGCGCTTCGTTTCGCTCGGTTTCTACGAGCGGGCGTGGCAGGACGAGGTGCCCGAGAACCCGCCCAACATCGGGTGGTACGAGATCGACCCCTTCGATCCCGGCGACTGGCGGCCCAACATGCCCAACCCGGCCTTCGACGCCGTCGACGCACGCGACGGCTACTGGGGCGCCAAGATCGTGATGTCGTTCACCGACCCGCAGCTCGAGCGCGCGATGGAGGCGGCGCAGTGGTCCGATCCCGCTGTGCGCGCCTACGTCCTCGAGGGGCTGAAGGGGCGCCGCGACAAGATCGGGCGCTACTGGTTCGCCGAGGTCTCGCCGCTCGACGACCCGCAGATCGAGGGTCGGGCTCTGGTGTTCGACGATCTCTGGATCCGCCACTTCGGAGGCCCGGCGCAGTACGAATGGCGCTTCGACTGGGACGCTCCCGACCCCGACTTCGAGGAAACCGGCACGGCCGGGGAGGAGCGGATCGAGCTCCCGACTCCGCTCCGACCGGTACCCACGGGAGGGGATCCCGATGAATCCCTGGCCCGGCTGCAGGTCTGGAAGGTCCAGGAGGACGGCCGGCGGGCGCCGCGACCGGCCACCTTCTGGCTGCGCTGGCGGAGCGCCTGGGAGCTGGTCGGTGCCCGCTACTGAGCCCGGCATAGACTTCCGGCGGGCCCGAGTGCAATTCTCCGTCCCGCCGTCGCTCCTCGCGCTCGGGCTGCTCGCCGGCGCCTGCGGAGGGCGCACCGTCCAGCCCTGGCAGTACGCTCCACCGCCGATGGCCGACACGCTGGCCATCTGGGAGCCCGAGGAGCGTGACATCCCGCTGCTCTATGAGTCCGCCCACCAGTTCGTGATCCGGCCGGTCGGGGAGCCGTTCACCACCGACGGCGAGGCACTCAACGCCGATCCTCGGGACGAGGTGGTGAACTCCACCTGGTTCACGAACCGGAACGCGATCGCGCCCCTGGCGCCGGAAGAGGTTCGGGACGGGCCACAGACTATCGACGGGCCGGTTGCCCCCCTCACCGTGACCGACGTGGACCCCGAGGGCGTGACGCCGAAGTTCAACGCCGAGGACGCGAACGGGGTCACGTACATCATCAAGTTCGACCCGGCGGAGCACCCTGAGCTCGCCAGCGGCGCCGAGGTCGTCGCCACCAACCTTCTCTGGGCCGCCGGCTACA
>JBOHRQ010000149.1:0-4236 GCA_050732875.1 Gemmatimonadota bacterium
CGCCGTTGTGAAGCGTCCACAGCCGGTCGCCCACCCGCAGCTTCGCCGCAGGCATAGCTCCTTCAACCCCGTTCACCAGTTGTTTCGAAGGTACGCAGAGCGAATGGAACTCGATGTCGCGGACCACCACCATCTCGTCGTACTCTTCAGCGAAGAACGCCTCGTTGAAAAGCTCGTCGATGTTCTTCCGATATCCCTCGGTGAGGAAGCGGTAGGCGCGGATCACCCGCTCGGGGGTCTTGAGAAGCCCCTCGCGGTCGGGGTCCTCGCCGAGATAGACCAGAAGATCCCGGATCAGACCCTCGGCCTCCCGGTCGTTCAACGGCTCGCTCGCGGTCATTGGATCGCGGTCGTTTTCAAGTCACAAGGGGTGAGGCGCGCTTGATTTCGTCGAAATGGTGACGGTCGTTCATTCTCGGTTTTGATGACCTCCGATGGCCCTTCACCCCGGACCGATCTCCGTCAGCCCCGGAACCCAGCCCGCCTCACCGATGGCCAGCAGGAGGATCACGAGCCAGATGGCCGAGATTCCCCAACACAGGAGTCGGAGCGCTCGCCCCAGGCCGGCCGCGGTCCCGCCCGCGCGTGACAGGACGTCGATGCCGGTCTCGCTCTCCAGGCGCGGCAGCTCGCGTCGCCAGACCGCCCGCCAGCGAAGCTCCCATTCCGCGGTCAGCGCGTAGAACACGTTGCCGAGGAACGCCACCGCGGCGGGCAGCCACGCCAGGACCCCCTCGGCCAGGCCCCAGACGAGGCCCGCCAGCACGAGGTTCGCCGCCGCGTAGATCGCGTTGCCCCGGAAGAAGGCGCGCCGGCCGGCCTCGAGCTGGATCGCCAGCGCTTCCAGGACCCGCGACGCGTCGCGGGCGGGGGATGGCTCGGCCATGAAGCGACGGAATATAGGTCGCGGAAGGGCGGGCGACATTGCTCCGAGTCCGGCCTTGGCCCAGATTCTGTTCTCTTTTCACCCCAGACGAGGAGCCCGCATGCCCCGGCCTTCGGTTCTCGCCCTGACGCTCGCTTTGGGGGGCGTCGCGGGTCCGGCTCACGCGCAGGTGGCGGTGACGGAAGACACGATTCGCTACTCCATCGGCTGGGAGAACCCGGCCAGCCAGCTGTACACGGTCCGGGTCACGGCCCCGGCCGACGGCGAACCTGTCGTCTTCTCGATGCCCGCCTGGCGGCCGGGCCGCTACATCCTGCAGAACTACGCCGCCAACGTGCAGGCCGTACGCGCCGTGGATGTGAACGGTCGTCCGCTGGAAGTCCAGCGCACCGACCTGGACAGCTGGAGGGTCGAGCCGGACGGGGGCGCCGCCGTCACGCTCGCCTACGAGTACTACGCGACCACGTTCGATGCCGGCTCTTCGACCCTGCGACCGGATCTCGCGTACTTCAATCCCGTCAACCTGCTGCCCTGGGTCGAAGGGCGGATGGAAGATCCCGTGCGGCTCACGATCGGAGCGCCCGCGAGCTGGCAGGTGGCGACCCAGCTCGACCCGGCATCCGGGGCCGAAGATCACGCGTTCGTCGCTTCCGACTACCATCGGCTGGCCGATTCCCCCACGATCGCCGCGCCCGAGCTCACGATCTGGGACTTCGAAGTGGATGGCGTTCCGTACCACGCCGTCTTCCGGGGACGGCTGGAGCCGGTCGTTCGCACCCGGGAGGAGATCCTCGACGACCTGGCCGCCCTGACCCGCGAGGAGATTGCGCTGTTCGGAGTCACCCCGTTCGATGAGTACTGGCATCTCTACCAGCTCGTGCCCTATCCGTTCGGGCACGCGGTCGAGCACGAGGCCAGCGCATCGTACGTCCTGTCCGACGGGGTCTTCCAGTCCGAAGGGGGCTACCGCAGCTTCCTCAGCGTCACCGCCCACGAGCTTTTTCACGCATGGAACGTGAAGCGCATCCGCCCGGCGGCCCTCTGGCCCTACGACTATTCGACCCCCCAGCTCACGCATCTTCACTGGGTGACCGAAGGGGTAACCTCGTACTACGACACGCTGGTCCTCGCGCGAGCCGGACTGATCACGCCCGACGAGTACCATGAGGCGCTGGCCGGCGCTATCCAGTCGCTCCAGACCTCCCCCGGCCGCGAGGTGACGAGCGCGGCGCTGGCTTCGCTCACTTCCTGGTTTTCGGGCTACGGGGCCGGCAACCCCAACCAGTCGATCTCGTTCTACACGAAGGGGGCGCTGCTGGGCCTCCTGCTCGACCTCGAGATCCGTGACCTGACCGACGGAGAGCGGAGCCTGGACGATGTCATGCGATGGCTCTGGGAGGAGTACTACCGGCAGGGACGAGGCTATCCCGAGGACGGCTTCCAGCGGGCGGTCGAGTCGGTGGCCGGACAGAGCTTCGACGATTTCTTCGCCCGCTACGTGCACGGGACCGATGAGCTGCCCTACGATTCCACTCTCGCCATCGTCGGCCTCACGGCGCGTGAGGAGGCCGATCCGTCACTCCCCGCGACGACCATGGGACTCGATGTCCGGTCGGAGGATGGGCGGCTCGTCGTCGGGAACCTCCCGCCCGAAAGCCCCGCGCTCGTGGCGGGGATCATGCGCGACGACGCCCTGATCTCCATCGAAGGCACGGAGATCCATTCGGCTGAGGACGTGCGCGGTATCCAGGCCGCCCACGAGCCCGGAGACACGGTGGAGGTGACGATCGAGCGGCTCGGTGAGCGACGGACGATGACCGTGACGATGGGCGACGCGGGCAACCTGCGGTGGGTCGTCGAGCCGGTCGGGAGCCCCTCCGACCGGCAGCTCCGCCTGCGCGATGGGTGGCTGGCGTCGCTCGCCGCGTCGTGAGCGGAGACCGTGTCCAGGCAATCCAGGAACGACGTCCGAAAAAAGATGGGGTCGGTCGCCGTCGGCCTTCCCCTCCCAGTGAGCCAGGCGAACCGACCCCGTAGTCGCGGCCAAGCCGCGACTACCGCCACCGTAGCCCCCTACTCGGTCGCTGTCTTGCACTCCTTCCGCCATGTTGCACAGCCTTTCCCGCGCCGGCGACCGGCCGCTTACTGCGCCAGGCGACCCGGAACTGTTAAACTCGATCTCCCATTCCGGCCTCGCACGGAGGAACGATGAACCTGCGATCGATGCTCATTGGGCTGGCCATGGCCGCCTGCGGTACGGGCGGCGAGGAGCCGGCCCCGACGATCTCTGTGACGGCGTACGAGCAGGAGCTCATCGAAGTCGATCGCGAGTTCGCCCAGCGAACGGCGGAAGCCGGCCTGGACGCCTGGGTGAGCCATTTCGCTCCTGAGGGAGCGATGATCAGCGGACAGGGCGAGATCACCGGCGAGCCCTACATCCGGGCCGCCATGGAGGACGTCCTCTCGGACTCGACGATCGTCTTCACCTGGGAACCCCGGCGCGCGCGCGCGGCCGAGAGCGGCGAGCTGGGCTACACGGTGGGCGACTACCGGATCTCCCGCCGCGACTCGACGGGATCGATCGCCGAGACCCTCGACCGGGGGATGTACGTGACGATCTGGCGTCGGCAGCCGGACGGCACCTGGAAGGTGGTCGCCGACATCGGGAGCTCGGCCCAGCAGTGAGGTGGGCCGGCCGCATGGGTGCCCGGCGGCCGGCCCGCTGAGCCTCAGCCGCCGTTTCGCGCGTGGACGGCGAAGACGGCCCCCTGAGGATCCATGCACTGGGCGATCCTGTCGCCGCCCGGGACCTCCATTGGGCCGTTCATGACCTGGCCGCCCTTCGCGCGGACCTTCTCCACCGTTTCGTCGATGTCCTCGACCCGGGTGTAATAGAGCCACGCCGGCGGACCAGGCATGTCGCCGGACTTGTTGAACATGCCGCCCAGCATCCTGTCGCCCTTGTTGTACATCTGGTACGTGCCCATCTCGCCCATGTCCACCGCGTCGGTCTTCTTCCACCCGAAGAGCTCCGAGTAGAAGGCCAGCGCCGCCTCGTGATCGGTGGTGGCGAGCTCGTGCCACGAGAACTGCCCGACCTGCGGCTCACCGGCCGGGGGGGTCTCCTGCTCGCTCCGGTAGATCGCGATCGACGCGCCCTGGGGATCGTGGAGGATCGCGAAGCGGCCGACGTCGGGGATGTCGCGGGGCTCGACGACGACCTTCCCGCCCAGCTTTCCGGCCTTCTTCGCGGTCGCGTCCACGTCGTCGACGGCGACGTAGGCCGTCCAGTGGGGCGGGGCGCCCTGGTCGCAGGCCTCCTGCGGCAGCTCCATGACCCCGCCGATCGC
>JBOHRQ010000150.1:0-4214 GCA_050732875.1 Gemmatimonadota bacterium
CTGGGCGTACGCCTGCTTCAGTCGATCCTCGAACAGGAAACGGTTGGATAGCTGAGTCAAGCCGTCGGAACGGGCCATATGCTCGAGCTGGCTTTCGTATTCCTTGCGTTCGGTAATATCGGTGAGCGTACCCTCGAAGTAGAGGAGACGCTGCTCTTCGTCGAGCACGGTGCGGGCGTTGTCGATCGCGATCAGTCGGCCGCCATCGCGTCGCTTCAGGAGGACTTCGAAGTCACCCAGGGCGCCTTCGCGCTCGATCCTCTCCAGCCAGCGCTTCCGGCTGGTCGGATCGATGTAGAGGTCGTGGACGTCCAGCGAGCTGATCTCCTGTTCCGAGGAGTAGCCCAGCATCCGGACGAGCGCCGGGTTGGCGGCCAGGATGTGTCCCTCCCGGCTGGTCCGATAGATCCCCTCCATCACGTTCTCGAACAGCTCCCGCAGGCTGGTCTCCGATTTCCGAAGCTCGCGTGCGTTCCGCTCCGAGCGGACGAACAGCTCGTTCACATCCGCGAGCAGCCCGGCCAGCACGCATCCGTAGCTGCCGATCTTCAGCACGTGGGCGAGGCCGAACATGGGATCGAACGGATGAGCCGAATGCGGCATGAAGAGCCACTGGACCAGCGAGCCCAGAATGAGCGAGAGGACGAGGCAGCGTTCCAGCAGGTGTTCCTGCCAGGTCCGCTTGTGCAGGTAGCCGGCCAAGGCCGCCAGGAAGAGAGCCCCGGCGAGAAGCTCGCCGGGACGATGCCAGTAGAAGTTGGAACCGTAAGCGGGGGAGAGGGCCACGAAGCCGGGCAGCAGGAAGCTGGCCACGGCGAGGAGACCCGTCACGGCATAAATCGTCCGCTCCTGGCTCGGTCCGCGGGACCCGAAACGACTCGGCTTCCGCGAGAACCACCAGCCGAGCAGCATCATCGAAGCCAGGTATGTTCGAGAGACGCCCCAGCTCCAGGCGCTCAGGGCCTCGGGGGTCGTCGCGAAGCCGATCCCGAAGCGGGATCGGGTGATGAGCAGGTGCCAGCCATCCAGAAGACCCGTGCCGAGAAAGCCGGTGGCCAGGAAGAGCGAGGTGCTGTCCCGGACCGTCCGGAAGCGGACCAGGGCGACCAACCCCACCACCACCGCCAGGACGACGGCGACCATCTCCAGGAGCGTGTGACCCTGGAGGGTGCCTTCCCAGCTGGAGGCGAGCCCGACCATGAAGGCGGCCAGGATCGCCGCGGCAACCGAGGCGTACGAAAGTGGATTGGGAATTCTCGTTCCCCGGCTTCCTCCTACTCCCCGCATGGTGGGCAAGAAGCTCTAGCAAGAAAGCGGCCAACCAGGGGGGCCCGGGCCCATCAGGGGAGGGGAGATCGTGACGGAAAAAGAGCCCGGAGAAGTGGACGCCGTTCTCCATGGATGCCTTGACCGCGTCGGCATCTACCGCCCGCGGGGCGCGGTCAGTCGAGCGGGAGTTCCAGGACTTCCGGCGCCGGCCCTTCCTCGCGGTCGGTCGACTCCGGGGCGGGCCGGTGGGTAAGCCACCGCGGCTCGACCCCCTCGATCAGGAAGGAGAGGATCTGGCGCAGAAGCCGCGGGACGTCGGGTGGGTGGTCTCCGAAGGGACGGGCTGCGTGGTGCTCGGCGCGATGCAGGGTTCCAAGGGTCGTGTGCCCGAACACGAAGTGCACCATGGCCTGGTCCTCGAGCGCCGTCATGCGGACCTCGCGGTCGGTGGGAGCGAAATGGATCCTGAGCCCCGTTGGACCGTGCGGCTCGTGCTCGACCTGGGGAAGCTCCTCGAGGAAGCCCTGCAGGTCCTCGAGAAGGCGATCGTATCGTTCGCGGAAGCCGGCTCCTGGTTCGCCCTCGGGAGGGGCTCGTTCGGCGCGCTCCTGTCGGCCGGCGATCTTCTCGCGGGCCTGCTCGAGGATCTCCTTCCACTCTCCCGAGAAGTCACGCTCGGACGGGGGATTCATGACGGGAGTTTAGGAGCGGCCTCACAGGGCGTCAACGAAGCCGTGGCGCGGGTAGCGGGACCGATTCCCACACGATCCGGCGCACGCGATCCGGGGTCGTCCCCGACGCGTTGCGACCGCGGACCGCCGACCATTATGTTGCCGCTTGCCGCGGATCCCTCTCCCGCGATGATCCCGCGATGAATGTCAGACTTCATCTGCCCGAGCAGCCATCCGCATGAAGGCGCGTCTCGCCGCCCGGGCCGCGGACTTCGTTCGAAGCCTGCCGCGGCCGCTCGGCGAGCCGGCGGCGGCGGGGATCGCGGTTCTCCTGATGGCCACGTACGGCCGCTCCACCGCCCTCGAGAACATCGCCCGCGTCTATCCCGGGATGTCGACCTCCGACCGCTGGAGGCTCGCCTTCGCCAGCTATCACCAGATGGCGCGCTCGCTGGTCGAGGTGCTGCACGGCCATCGCTACACGGACGAGGAGATCCGGCGCCGGGTCCGGCTGGAGAACGTCGCGGCGCTCGACGAGGCGCTGTCGCGCGGGCACGGGGTCATCCTGCTCTCCGGCCACTATGGCAACTGGGAATGGATGGGGCGGCGCGTCAAGGTACAGGGACATCCGTTCGCGGCGCTGTACAAAGAGCCCAAGGACGAGGGCCTCGGAGAGCGGCTGCGGGCGACACGGGAGGCAGCGGGGCTGGTCACGATCGATCATGACGACGCCCGCGGGACCCTCGGCTGGCTGCGCAGCGGCGGAGCCCTCGGCATCATCATGGACCAGGAGCCGCATCGCTCACGGGATGGCGCGGTGGCCCCTCTCTTCGGTCATCCCACGCGCACCTACGTCGGACCGTTCAAGCTGGCGCGCAGGGTCGGCGCTCCGGTCTTCACGATCTTCACACGACGCGTGGGCCCGGCCCGCTACGAGGGGCGGCTCGAACCTTTCCCGCTGTCGCCTTTCGACGATCCGGACCGCGCCGCTGCCGCCGACGCCGAAGCCTTCAACGCCCGGCTCGAGGCGGCGATTCGCGAGGAGCCGGATCACTGGCTGTGGATGTACGACCGCTGGAAGCGGCTGGCGCGCCATCCCGAGCCGGCGCTCAAAGGGATGGGGTGAGCCGGAGGGCTTCCTCCACCCGTTGTGCGTAGCTCTCCATCAGACGCCGCGTGCGCTGTCCCGGCACCGGCCCGGGGAACGACCGCCCGTCGATCTCCGCGATCGGCTTGACCCCGGCCGAGGTGAAGGTCGCGAAGCACTCGTCGGCGGCGGTCACGATCGCCGCGGGGTAACGGCCTTCCACGGTCCGGAATCCCGCGCCCGGAGCGATCTCGAGGATCGCGTCACGGGTGATGCCAGGCAGGATCCCGCATTCGAGGGCCGGTGTGTGCAGGGTATCCGCCTCGAAGAAGAAGAGGTTCGACGCGGTTCCCTCCAGCACCCATCCATCGGGATGGACGAGGAGCGCGTCATCCAGCCCGCGCTCGCGGGCGCGACGCCGGGCGACGGCATGGGCGAGCCGGTTCGTGTGCTTGACGTCGGGCCTGTACGGGGCGATGCGTTCGGGGTGGCACGCCACGCTCCAGGGGGGTGTATCAGGCCGCGCGTGCGCGGGGACGGGCTCGATCCACGCCAGCTCGGTCGGGGACCCGTCGGGGGATCCGGCCGTCAGATAGAGCCGCGCCATGACGGTCGACTGGCCGCTGGCGTCGAGCAGATGGGAGAGGATCGGGCGCAGCGCTTCCGTGTCCCATGGCATCCGGATGTCGAGAGCCCGGGCGGAGGCCGCCAGCCGCTCCAGATGGCCCTCGAGGAACAGCGGCCGCCGATCGACGATCTTGACCCCCTCGTACACCGCCTCACCGTGCCGGACGCCGTGGTCGGTGGCCCGGATCGCGGGTCGGGACAGCGGCTGGTACGTTCCGTCGACGTAGATCTCCAACGGGAGCCCGGATGAGCTGGAAGTTCTGGCAACGAGCACAACTCGTGCCCGACGTCGAGGTCGAGCCGCTTCCGCAGAGCCATCCCGCCGAGGTCGTGGGCCGCGTCTTCCTCGCGGAGCCGCGCGTCTTCTCGGTGGGGCGCGAGCGTATCCTGCGGGGTCGTCTAAGGTACGATTCGCCCGCGGACCGTGCCCGCTTCGAAGCCGCGCTGGAGCCCCTGGACGTCGCGCATTACTTCGAGCGCGTGAACGGCACCACGCTGGCCACGGTGACCCATCCCGAGCCGCCGCCCGTCCCGCGGGAGTGGCCGCTGAACCTGGCTCT
>JBOHRQ010000151.1:0-4110 GCA_050732875.1 Gemmatimonadota bacterium
TGGTGTTCATGCCCGGGGTCGACCACATCGGTGTCAGCCGGAAGATCGAGGAGCGGTCCGAGCGGGTGCGACTGCGCAAGATCCTCCAGGAGGTGAAGCCGAGCGAAGGTGGCGTGATCGTCCGCACAGCGGCCGAGGAGCTGAACCGCCAGGAGTTCGAGCGTGAGGTCAGGAGCCTCGTCGAGACGTGGCGGAAGGTGGTGAACAAGTCGGGGAAGTCGAAGGCTCCCGCGTTGCTGCACCAGGAGGCCGAGCTCACGAGCGGGCTCATCCGCGACATCTTCTCGGACATGGTCGATCGCCTGGTCGTCGACGATCGTCAGCTGTATGCCCAGGTCCGCCGTTACCTGAAGCGGCTGTCGCCCGAGCTGATCGAGCGGGTCCACCTGTACCACGACCGGATTCCCCTGTTCGAGGCCATGGGCATCGAGCCCGAGATCGAGGCCGCGTTCAATCGCACCGTGCCGTTGAAGTCGGGAGGCTCGATCGTCATCGAGCCGACCGAGGCGCTCGTGTCGATCGACGTGAACACGGGTAGGTACACCGGAAAGAAGGATCCCGAGGCGACGATCTTCCGGACCAACCTGGACGCTTCGCGCGAGATCGCGCGTCAGCTGAGGCTCAGGGACATCGGCGGAATCGTGGTCATCGACTTCATCGACATGGAGGTCCTCGCTAACCGGCGCAAGGTCCTCCAGGAGCTCAAATCCTGGCTGGGCCGCGACCGGGCCAAGACGAAGGCCTTCGAGGTGAGCGACCTGGGGCTGATCGAGATGACCCGTCAGCGGCGTCGTCCCAGCCTCTACCAGAGCGCTACCGAGCGTTGCGAAGAGTGCGACGGCACCGGCCGTCTCATGCAGTTCAACTCGCTGTCGCGGAAGATCGAGCGTCACCTGCGTCGTGCCGCACTGGACGGGAAGAACAAGAAGATCCGCGTGCGCGCGCACCCGGCCGTCGCCCTCTACCTGCTCGAGCACGAGAAGGACACGCTGGATCGGCTGGGACGTGAGCACGGCATGGAGGTCGAGGTCGGGGACGATCCCTTGCTGCATCGGGATGACTTCGAGCTGATCTCGCTGCCCGGCCAGCGCCCGATCAAGCTCGATCTGACGGCCTGAGCGGGGGGTCGGAAGCCTCGCCGGCGGGCCATGGGAGAGTGTCCGTCGGCTTGACACAGGGCGCCGGCTGCGGGTAGCTTCATCGCCTTCTATCTCCGTCATCTCGAACCGGTTACCCAGGCACCCAAGAGAGCCGTGCACGCCATCATAGAAACGGGCGGCAAGCAGTTTCGCGTCGCCGCCAACGACACCATTCGAGTCCCCTCGCTGGGTGGAGAGCCCGGCGACATGGTCACGTTCGACAGGGTCCTCTACGCGAACGACGGGAGCGCAGTGCATGTGGGCTCGCCGGCTGTCGAAGGGGCCACGGTGACCGCCGAGATCGTGAAGCACGGTCGCGGCCGCAAGATCATCGTGTACAAGTACAAGAAGCGTAAGCGCTACAGCCGCAAGCAGGGGCATCGTCAGGGGTTCACAGAGCTCAGGGTCACCGGCCTCGCGCTCGGCGAGCGGAAGGCGGTGGCCCCCGACTCGCAGGCCGCCGACCAGGCCGACGACGAGACCCAGTTCGTCTGCCCCGTGTGCGGCAACGAGTACGGATCCGAGCGTGGGCTCAAGCAGCACATGAGCCTGTCGCACAAGGAATAGACAAGGAGCAGATCATGGCTCACAAGAAGGGACAGGGAGCCAGCCGCAACGGGCGCGACAGCGCCGGTCGCCGGCTCGGCGTCAAGCGTTTCGGCGGCCAGCGGGTCCGCGCGGGGCACATCCTCGTGCGCCAGCGCGGCACGAAGTTCCATCCCGGCGCCAACGTGGGGCGCGGAAAGGACGACACGCTCTTCGCCCTCACCGACGGAGTGGTGCAGTTCGAGCGCGGGAGCGGCGATCGTCGCCGAATCTCGGTGCTCGCCGCCGAATAGTGCCGACAGCGGGCGGCGTGAAGCTGACCGTCGTCGGCGCCGGAAACGTGGGCGCCACGACCGCGCAGCGCATCGCCGAGCGCGAGCTGGCCCGCGAGATCGTCCTCATCGACATCCTGGAGGGAGTTCCCAAAGGGAAGGCGCTCGACCTCTGGGAATCGGCCCCCGTGGTCGGCTACGACACCCGCCTGGTCGGGGGGACGGACTACGGCCTCATCGAGGGCTCCGACCTCATCGTGGTGACGGCCGGCCTTCCCCGCAAGCCGGGGATGAGCCGGGACGACCTCCTCAAGAAGAACGCCGACATCGTGCAGGGCGTATCCCGCGAGATCCGGGAGCGCTGCCCCGACGCGATCGTGATCATCGTGTCGAACCCGCTGGACGTGATGAGCTACGTCACCCTGCAGGTCACGGGCTTCGATCGCACCCGGGTGATCGGGATGGCCGGCGTCCTGGACACCGCCCGGTTCCGCTCCTTCATCGCCCTCGAGCTGGACGTCTCGGTCAAGGACGTGTCCGCGTTCGTGCTGGGCGGCCATGGCGACTCCATGGTGCCTCTGGCCCGCTACTCGACCGTGGCCGGCATTCCGCTGCCGCATCTCCTCGACGACGAACGCATCGAGGCGCTGGTCGATCGGACCCGAAAAGGGGGTGGCGAGATCGTGGAGCTGTTGGGCAGTGGCAGCGCCTACTACGCGCCCTCGGCCGCGGCCACCGAGATGGCCGAGGCGATCCTCAAGGACCAGAACCGGATCCTTCCCTGTGCCGCCTGGCTGCAGGGGGAGTACGGGCTCTCCGACGTCTTCGTCGGCGTGCCGGTCAAGCTCGGCGCCGGCGGGATCAAAGAGATCGTCGAGATCGAGCTGACGGGGGAGGAGAAGAAGGCGCTGCATGCGTCGGCGGCGCATGTGAAGGAAACGATGTCCAAAGTGAAGTTGTAACGGCCGTCTTGAGCGGCCTCAACCGTTTTCAACCTCACCCGCGCAGCCTGGTTTCACCGGCAACCAACCGCTAAAGTAGGCGCCGTGGCGACGGCGACGGCAGGGCGCGAGCGGGTGGCGGAGGCGGCCGCGAACCACCGGCGTTTCTGGCTCCGCCGGCTGCACTCCCTGTCCGGCGTCTTCCCGATCGGGCTCTACGTCCTCGTCCATCTCGGCATCAACTCCTTCGCCGCCAGCGGGGCGGAGGTCTACGACGGGGTGGCGGAGTTCCTGGAGAGCCTGCCGTACCTGCTCCTGATCGAGATCCCCTTCATCTGGGCGCCGATCCTGTTCCACTCGCTCTACGGCATCTACGTCCACGCGCGCGGTGACGGGAACGCCTTCCAGTACGCCTACGCCAGCAACTGGATGTACACGCTCCAGCGCTGGAGCGGGATCGTGACGCTCGTCTTCATCGGCTGGCACTTCTGGCAGACCCGTCTCGCCAACTACCTGTTCGGGGTGCCGGTCGACTTCCGGATGATGGCCGACGTCCTGGCCGATCCGAAGTGGGTCGTCTTCTACGTCGTCGGGCTGGTCGCCGTCTCGTTCCACCTGGCCAACGGCGTCCGGACGTTTCTGATGACGTGGGGGGTGGTGAGCGGGCCGAGGGCGCGCCGCGCCGCGGCCCGCGTCTGCGCCGTGTTCGGGGTGCTCGTCCTGGCGGTGTCGCTGGCAGCGGTCTGGGCCTTCATCCGGTAGCCGGCTGCCCAGTGACGGCCGTCTCGTAGTGGAATCGAACGAAAAGCCGCGATTCATCGTCGTGGGCGGCGGTCTGGCGGGCCTCATGACCACGATCCGGATCGCCGAGCGGGGTTTCCCGATCGACCTCTTCAGCCTGGTGCGGGTCTCTCGCAGCCACTCGGTCTGCGCGCAGGGCGGGATCAATGGCGCGGTGAACACCAAGGGCGAGGGAGACTCGCCGTGGGTGCATCTCGACGACACCGTGTACGGGGGGGACTTCCTGGCCAACCAGCCGCCGGTCCAGGAGATGACCGAGGCGGCGCCGGAGATCATCTACCTCTACGACCGGATGGGGGTCATGTTCAACCGCACCGCCGAGGGCCTGCTCGACTTCCGCCGCTTCGGCGGGACGAAGGTCCATCGCACCGCCTACGCCGGCGCGACCACCGGCCAGCAGCTCATGTACGC
>JBOHRQ010000152.1:0-4038 GCA_050732875.1 Gemmatimonadota bacterium
ATTGGCGTCCCGGGCTTCGGCCTCGATCTCGCACTTTCGGCCTTCGACCACCCTCAGGGAGGAGCCCGCCATGCAGCTGCCTCTGATGATCGCGAGGTGCTCGGGGGGCAGCGCCTCGAAGACCGAAGGCAGATCGCTGCACGCCGGCCCGAGCACGCCGAGGAGCGAGAGAGCGATCGCGTAAGCGCGTGACAACCGCGCCGTTCGTTGGGTCATGAATCTGCCTCCACCCGTGTGAATCAACGCCGGCTGGCGTGGATTTCCCAACGCGCCGTGGTCTCACCGGACTCGCCGTCGCAGATGGCTCGAGCGTCCAACGTCCCGCGCAGCGTCTGGACCCGCATCACATCTCCGAACTGCCGGGTCGTGAACGAGCCCTCGAAGTTCCGGACTCCCCCGGTCGCGGAACACCCGATGACACTCAATGGATCCTGCAGGCCCTCGACGGAGAACGTTATCGTCTCGCCGCGCACCGAGCCCACCAGCTGACCGACACGACCCGGCAGCGCCGAGCACGGTCCGGAGGCGTCGATGTCGATGGTTCCGCTGAACGCGAAGTCCAGATCCGAGCTGATATCGGCATCCCCTGTGCACCCGGCGCCGCGGGCGGTGCCGGGCACGCTGAAGCTGTGGCTGATCGCATAGCGTCCATTGAAATCGGTGATACCGGGCGGGAAGAAGTCATCCGGCGACCCGACGGGATTCCCGCAGGCGGACAGCCAGACGGCAAAGACGCCGAAGACCCCGACCGTACGGAACGGGGACCCGGAGCGGCTTTCGGAGCGGTCCATCTTGCACTCTCAAACGAGTACCGTCCACCGTCGGTTTAATGCCGTTCGCCAGACCTCACCCCTCGTTGGCCGCTCCGGTCCTCGCGACGGCAGGCACCGCGATACTCGCCCGGAGTGAGACCAGCATGCCGCTTGAACACCCGCGTGAAGTGGCTCTGATCGGAGAATCCCGCCTCGAGGGCGATCGAGGCGATCGGACGATCGTCCTCGAGGAGACGCTCGGCGCTCCATTCGAGACGAAGCCGTCGCACGTAGGTTCCCAGCGGGATGCGGTAGTGCTCGCGAAAGACGCGAGCGAGATGCACGGGATGGATACCGACTTCCTGGGCGATCTCCGCGATTTTCGGAGATTCGCGGAAACCGGCATGGACGAAGTCCCGCACCTGCTCGAGCCAGGGGGGGTGACCGGTCGCGTCTTTCCGTCCGGTGACAGTGCGGACGGCGCTTGCCAGCATATCGAGGACCAGGGCCTCGACCGCCAGCGGCGCGGCGGCATCCGTCGCTCGGAGCTCCCGGGCGACTCGCCGCGCCAGGATCTCGATCCCTCCGTGGCGGAAGTTGTTGATCTCTTCGAGCAGGGGTACGACGGGTTGGAGGAGCTCCTCCTGATCGTGGTCCGGCTGGATGATCAGAACCCGCGCTCCGGCCGCCTCGATCCGATTGGCGTGCGTCTCGCCGGCCGGCTCGGTGAAGACGGTCGCCGGCGGACATTCGTAGCTGCGCGACCGGAAGACGTCCTGGAAAGATCCCTCCAGCATGACGGCGAAGACCGTCCATTCATGGACATGCGGGGGTAGCACCTGGCCCGGTGAAAACCAAGCGTCCGTGATCCTGAAGCCGTCGACGTCGAAGACCCGGAACCGCGGACTTCCCATGTGGACGGGCACGATGCGGTGAGCCACGTCCCGTAAACGGATGAGAGAGGAAAGCGGTTGGGGAGGGCGGAGGGGCCCTGCCCCCTCGGCTGGGCTCCGGGGATGGTACCCGGAGCGGAGGCTTCTATCCGCGAGGGTGGGCCCCTTTCCCCTACCGGGCGGTCATTCCGATACCCGGATGTTCCCGTCCACCTCCGCGAGGAAGATCGGGTTCGGCAGCGCGGGGCTGTTGCAGAAGGCCTCGTTCTCTGCCTCGGTGCCGAAAGCGGATCCGGTCGACAGATCGGGCGACGCCCCGGCGCCCTCGCCCTTGTCGATCGAATGGAACCAGATGAAGGTGCCAGGTGGAACGGTCGGGTCGTTGCTGAGAAAGAGCTCCCCCCCGAACTTGACCCGGTTCCCGTCGTACACGTTCATACACGTGACGGTCGCGTTGAAGCGGAACCGCTCGCCCTCGAAGATCTGGTGGTAGTTGATGTGTCCCCTCACTTCCCCGTCGGCGAATTTCGTCGCTTGGAAGCCGAGGACCTGCGGGATGGTGAAGCCGAAAACCTCCAGCGTCATGCTGACACCGCCGCTGGCCGATGCTACGATGGGGCTGGCCGCCTCCTCCAGAGCCCGGCCGGTGGTTCCGGGCTCCGTCGGGAGGGCTGCGTTCTCCGAGCTGCATGCGCCCAGCAGGACCGCGCCCAGCGCCAGGCCACCCAAATTCCTCGGTATCATCGATCGCCTCCTTGTCTCTCCGATCGGGCCGAAATAACGGTTCTCGAGCGGAGGATAGGAAGGCGGGAGTTGGCTGTCTTGCCGTTTTCGCAGGACGGCTTGAAGAAACCGCAACATCGGTCGTTACCCGACCGCGTGCCGTTTACCCTCCCGATCGACTGCACAGATGCGAAAGAGGGCTCGGTTGGGAGCGGATCCAGGCGCTAATGGAGGACGGCAAAGGGGTTGATGGGGATCCCCTTCCACCACCGGTAGCCGACCGACGTCTTGTAAATGCCGAAGTGGAGATGGGGGACGTCCGGCGGCGCGTTCCCGGAGGTCCCGACGTAGCCGAGGATGTCGCCCTGCTCGACCCCGCCCCCTTCCTCGAGTCCGTCGGCGTAGCCTTCCAGATGGGCGTAATAGTACACGAACTCCCCCGTCGGATCGTACTGGTAAACCACGATGCCGCCACCCCCCTGGGAGGGATCGAGGCTGGCGATCCTTCCGTCCTCCACGGCGATTACGGGGGTGCCGCGGGGCGCCAGGATGTCGAGCGCCTCGTGCGTGCGGCCGCCGGACCGGGGGTCGCCGTAGTCGTCGCGCAGGTCGCCCTGGTCGATCTCGAGGACCGGCAGCTCGAGGTCCCGACCGCGGAGGGTCTCGATCAGGGCCGCCAGCGAATCGTCATCAATCGCGGTCGACGCGGTAACGTCCATCGTCGACCCGGCTGGGGCGGAAGGGCTACGCGAAGCGTGATCCGGCGCAAGCAGGGCGTCACGATGTCGGCGCTCGAGATCCCGCGGGACGATCGAAGGCGTGACCGCCGGGCTGTCGTGGACGCTCCGCAGGGCGGCGGTCTCGGCGCGGGGGGCGGGTATCATCGCGAGGACGAGGATCACCAGGATCCCGCCGGCCGCGAAACCGGCGATCGCGTTGAGCGCGTGGAGGAGATTTGGCAGCCTATTCATGGTCAACTATGGTACCCGACGCTGGCCGCAACGTGCCATTGTGGGCCCGCCTGGCGGGCGGCGGATCACCTGCAGTCTCATGGCGAGAAGGCGCGCCTCGATCGGATTCACTATATTAAAAGTTCCCATCCAACCGACCCCCGTTTCGCGAATTCGAGGAGGTAGACCCGATATGGTCCGTACCTGGAAAACTATCGGCACGAGTTGCGTGCTCGTTCTGGCCCTGGCGGCCTGTCAGCAGCAAGCCACCGAGCAGTCCGGCGCGACCGAAGAGGAAGTCCCCGCCGAGGCTGCAATCGAGGCGACGATCGAAGAGAGCAACAACGCGTTCGAGCAGGCGATGCTGACCGGCGACACGGCCGCCATGGTCGCCAGCTATGCCGACGATGCCGTAGTTCAGCCTCCCTACATGCCGGCCAGTGCGGGCAAGGCGGCGATCCAGAGCATGTTCGCCCAAATGGTCGCCGAGGGGGTCCCGTCCTCGTTCGACATCACGGCCGAGAACGTCACCGTCGCCGAGTCCGGCGAGCTGGCCTACGAAACTGGCCATTACACCGTCTCCGGCTCGAGCCCGGAGGGCGAGACCTGGGAGGACCAGGGCAAGTACCTGTCGGTGTGGGAAAAGGACGCCGAAGGGCAGTGGCAGACGGCGGCAACCTCCTGGAGCCCGAACGCCGCCCCGCCCGGCATGGAGCAGGC
>JBOHRQ010000153.1:0-4029 GCA_050732875.1 Gemmatimonadota bacterium
CGCGCCCGGCGGCGAGAAGACGGTCCAGGTCGTCCAGGTCCAGCTCTCCGTCATCCGTCATCCGGATCGCGACGATCTCCGCTCCCGTCATCTCGCAGGCGAGCTGCCAGGGCACCAGGTTCGAGTGGTGCTCCATCTCGCTCACGACGACGACATCTCCGTCGCCCAGGTTGGCCCGACCCCAGGCCATCGCCACGAGATTGATCGATTCGGTGGTCGAACGCGTGAAGACGATCTCGTCGGCGCGTCCGGCGTTCACGAAGCGGGCCATCCGGCGACGCGCGCCCTCGTAGCGCTCGGTGGCGCGGACCGAGAGCGTGTGCGCGCCCCGGTGGACGTTCGCGTGATCGGTCCGGTAGTAGTCCCGCACGGCGTCGATGACGGCGGCGGGTTTCTGGGACGACGCGGCGCTGTCGAGGTAGGCCAGCGGATGCCCGTTGACCTCCTGGCCCAGAACCGGGAACTCCGCCTTCAGCTCGGCGACGGGGAGTTTCTCCACGGCCCGGATCGGGGTCTCGAGCTCACGGGTGGTCTTCAGGGCCATGGGGCCTTCCTTCGCCGACCGGCGCTACTCCGGCGGCATGTCGAGCGTGTCAGGATCGGGAACCGCGACCCAGATCTCGCCGTCACGGATGTCGACCGTGAACATCGGGAGCGGCTTGGTGGCCGGCAGCGTCTTCACCTCTCCCGTCCGGAGATCGAACGACGCCCCGTGGAAATCGCACGTCAGGCGCTCCCCCATCAGGAATCCCTGGGTGAGCTGGTACTGCTGATGGGTGCAGCAGTCATGAAACGCGTAGAAGGTACCGTCCACGTTGGCGATCCCGACCCTCACCCCGTCCAGCTCGAACGCTTCCATCTCCCCCTCGGGGATCGCATCTGTCGTCGTGACCTTCACGAAATCCGCCCCGCTCATCCCAGCTTGCGTTCGATGACGTTTGTCAGGCGCTCGTGGAGCCAGTCCACCGGCACCCTCGACAGCACCTCCTCGAAGAAGCCGTAGACGATGAGCTTCTCGGCCGTCTCGCGCGTGAGCCCGCGGCTCATCAGGTAGAAGATCTGCCGCTCGTCCTGCTGGCCGATCGTCGCACCGTGCGAGCAGCGCACGTCGTCGGCCTCGATCTCCAGATTGGGGAGCGAGTCGGCGTGGGCGTCCTCCGAGAGGATGAGATTGCGGTTCGTCTGATAGGCGTCGGTTCCCTGCGCTCCCGGCAGGACCCGGATCATGCCCCGGAAGATCGACCGCGCCCGATCCTTGAGCGCGCCCTTGTAGAGCAGATCGGATCCGGCGTGCGGGGCCTGGTGGAGCTGATACGTGTAGTGGTCGAAGTGCTGGGTCGAGTCGCCGAGGTAGATCCCCAGCATCTCCGAGTGTGCGCCCTCGGCCTGGAGGTCGGTCTCGACGTCCGACCGCGCCACCCGCGCGCCCAGCGTGACGAGCAGGGACTGGATCTGGGCGTCCTTCTGGGCGAAGACGCGCGCCGCCTGGTAGTGGAACACGTGGCGGCCCCACTGCTGGACGATCGCGTAGCGGACGTTGGCGCCCTCCTCGGCGATGATCTCGGTGACGCCGCAGCTCATCGCCCAGCCCTCCACCGCCCGGGCCGGCGACCCGCACTCTTCGACGTAGGTGACCTTGCTCTGCGGCCCGGCGATCAGGAGGGTGTGCGGGAAGACCGCCGCACCTTCCAGGTCGAGCCAGCGGTAGGTGGTCAGCGGGAGCTCGACCTCGACCCCGGCCGGGACGTAGACGACGGTCCCGCCCGAGACGAAGGCGCCGTGGAGCGCCGCCAGCTTGCCGAACTGCGGCGTCACGGCGGCGGTCATGAAGTACTTCTGCAGGAGCTCCGGGTGATCGCGAACGGCCGTCTCGAAATCGAGGAAGAGAACCCCCTTGGCGGCCAGCTCGTCGGCCACCCGGCTATGGACCTGGACGCCGTTCACCTGGACGGCGAACGCGGCCGACCCGCCATCGTCGTGGAGCGCCTCGCGGAGCTCGACGGGCAGCTCCGACCGGTCGGTCACGGCTTCCGGCCGCTCGGAGAGCCGCATCGACAGGTCCTGCCATGGGATCTTCGAAAGGTCCGTGTACCGCCACTCCTCGGTCTTCGTGGTCGGCATCGGGGTTTCCTGGTACACATCCCACGCGTGGCGGCGGCGCTCGGCCATCCAGTCCGGCTCCCCGCGCTCGCGGACGATCGCCTCCACGGTCTCGGGGCCGACCTCGCCCCGGACGGAGGGCGCCGTCTCGATGTCCCGGGTCAACGTGTCGGTCACTCTTCCTCCTTCGATCGATCGATCTTCGACGGATCGGTGCGCGAGTCCTGTTCGGGAATCCTGCAAAGGGCTCGCACCGGGCGGTACGACCCGTGGCGGAGCCGGCCCCCTGGATGCGGGGATCAGCCGACCGAGCCCTCCATCTCGAGCTCCACCAGCCGGTTCAGCTCGACCGCGTACTCGAGGGGCAGGTGCCTGGAGATCGGCTCGATGAAGCCGCGCACGACCATCGTCCGCGCCTCCTCCTGGGAGAGCCCGCGCTGCATCAGGTAGAAGAGCTGCTCGTCGCCGATCTTGGACACCGTGGCCTCGTGGCCGATCGACGCGTCGTTCTCGTCGATCTCGATGTACGGATAGGTGTCCGTGCGGGCGTCCTCGTCGAGCAGCAGAGCGTCGCACTCCACGTTCGACGAGGCGTGGTGGGCCCCCTTCTGGACCTGGACGAGGCCGCGGTAGGAGCTCCGCCCCTGTCCCTTGGAGATCGACTTGGAGACGATCTCGCTGGTCGTGTGCGGGGCCACGTGGATCATCTTGCCACCGGCGTCCTGATGCTGCCCGGGCCCGGCGTAGGCGATCGACATGATCTCACCCGAGGCGCCCCGCTCCATCAGGAAGCAGGACGGGTACTTCATCGTGACCTTCGACCCCAGGTTCCCGTCGAGCCACGCCATCCGGGCGTCCTCGCCCACGCGCGCCCGCTGGGTCACCAGGTTGTACATGTTGTTCGACCAGTTCTGGATCGTGGTGTAGCGCACGCTGGCGCCGCGCTTGACCACGATCTCGATCACGCCCGAGTGGAACGAATCGGTCGTGTAAGTCGGCGCCGTGCAGCCCTCGATGTAATGGATCTTCGCGCCCTCGTCGGCGATGATCATCGTCCGCTCGAACTGGCCCAGCTGCTCCGAGTTCACGCGGAAGTAGGCCTGGAGCGGGATCTCGACCTCGACGCCCGGTGGAACGTAGACGAACGATCCCCCGCTCCACACCGCGGAGTTCAAGGCCGCGTACTTGTTGTCGTGCGGGGGGATGATGGTCGCGAAGTGCTCCCGGAAGAGATCGGGATGTTCCCTCAGCCCCTCCTCGATGGCCACGAAGATGACGCCCTTGTCGGCGAGCTCCTCCTTGACCTTGTGGTACACCATCTCGGACTCGTACTGGGCGCCCACGCCGGCCAGCGACTTCCGCTCGGCCTCGGGGATGCCGAGCCGGTCGAAGGTGCGCTTGATGTCCTCGGGCACCTCGTCCCAGGTGCGCCCCTCGCGCTCGGCGGGCCGGACGTAGAAGTAGATCTCGTTCATGTCGAGCCCCGAGAGGTCGGCGCCCCACGCGGGCACCGGCTTCTTCTCGTAGATCTCGAGCGCCTTCAGGCGGAACTTCCGCATCCAGTCGGGCTCCTCCTTCATCGAGGAAATCTGCTCCACGACGCGCTTCGAGAGCCCCTTCTCCGACTTGTAGACGTACTTCTCGGGGTCCTTGAACCCGTACTTGTACTCGTCCAGGTTGAGGGCTGCTACGGTCTGGTCGTATGGCATCTCGTCTCCCCTCCTGTCGTCAGCTCGCCGCCCCGGCGGCCGCCTCTTCGCCGCGGAAGACGTCGTAGCCTTCGGCCTCGAGCCTCTCCGCCAGCGATCGGTCACCCGACTCGACGATCCTGCCCCGCACCATGACGTGCACGAAGTCAGGGGTGATGTAGTTCAGAATGCGCTGGTAATGCGTGATGATCAGGACGCCCATCTGCCCGAGATCTCCATG
>JBOHRQ010000154.1:0-4003 GCA_050732875.1 Gemmatimonadota bacterium
CTCACCGAGGGACTGGTGAGGTAGAGATCGAGCTGGCCGGAGCGCTGGTCGCCGGACGAGCCGTACCTGGGCCGGAGCGTCCCGCCCACGACGAGCCCGTCCGTGGGAACGGGGGGCTTGCGGGTCCTGATGTTGACGATCCCGCCCAGCGCGTCGGTCCCGTAGAGGACCGACGCCGGGCCCCGCAGAACCTCGATCTCTTCGATCTCCGCCACGTCCACCAGCGACGGCTGGACGCCGCCGAAGTTGACCGCCTCGCGGCTGTTGTTGAGGCGCTGGCCGTCGACCAGGAGGAGCACCCGGTTCCCCGACAGGCCGCGGACGACGGGGAGCCCGAGGAACGGCCCCGACCCCTCCACCTCCAGACCCGGCTCGAGCGCGAACAGGTCGCCGGGCTTGGCCGCCTGCCGGCGCTCGAGCTCGGCCTTGTCGATCACCGTGACGGGCGCCGGCACCTCGAACCCGCTGCGCTCGGTGCGGGTCGCCGTCACCTGGATCTCTTCCATCACGAACACCCGGGCGCGTTCGGTCAGATCGAGGCTGTCCGAAGGTTCTGCTTCCTGCGCGGCCGCCGGAACGGTAACCACCAGAACCAGGAGCGCTGCGCCGATCGCCAACGTGCGGTGGCCCATCAATCCGTCTCCATGTTGAGATTTCAGTAACGATTCCGATGTAGATGAGACTCAGTCTCAAAGAGGATACTCCAGAAAACGGACCTGTCAAGTCCGTTTTGAAATCGGCCGCCCGGGCCGTGGGCCCGCCGACCCGCCGGGGCGCCCGCGCGACATGCGTCCGCCGACGCGCCGCGCCGATCGATGACATGCGCCGGCTCCCGAGGTAGACTGGAAAGTCGAATGTTTGCGGGGCTCCGGCCCCTCTATCCCGGCCGCGGATTCCTCCCGGAGGTGGTGCGCCATGGTGCAGTGGAGATCGGGACGCCGGAGCACGAACGTCGAAGACCGGCGGGGCATGCGGCCCGGCATCGCCGTCGGCGGAGGGATGGGCCTTCTGATCCTCCTCCTGATCGTCTGGTGCATGGGCGGCGACCCGCTCGCGCTTCTCCAGACCCAGACCGCTCCCCAGGCTCCCTCGACCGGGAGCGGCCCCGCGCCGGCAGCGGAGGACGAGGCGGCCCAGTTCGTCTCGGCGATCCTGGCGACCACCGAGGACGCGTGGGGAACGATCTTCGCCGAGAACGGCGTCACCTACCCATCGCCCACGCTGGTCCTGTTCACCGACATGGTCCGTTCCGCGTGCGGGACGAGCTCCTCCGCAACGGGCCCCTTCTACTGCCCGCTGGACCAGAAGGTCTATCTCGATCTCGGCTTCTTCCGCGAGCTCGCCCGGCTGGGCGGGCCCGGCGACTTCGCGGCCGCCTACGTGATCGGCCACGAGGTCGGCCACCACGTCCAGACCGTGGTCGGCACCGGCGACGAGGTGCGCTCGCTTCAGCAGCGCCGGCCCGGCGACGCCAACGACCTGTCGGTGCGGCTCGAGCTCCAGGCCGACTGCTACGCGGGTGTGTGGGCGCATCGTGCCAACCGCGACCAGGGAGGCAACTTCCTGGAAGAGGGGGACGTCGACGAGGGCCTGGCCGCGGCCGCGGCGATCGGGGACGACCGGCTCCAGCGGACGCAGGGCCGCGCGATGAACCCGGAATCCTTCACCCACGGCACCTCCACCCAGCGCCAGCAGTGGCTGCGGAGGGGTCTGGATTCGGGCGACCCGGACGCCTGCGACACCTTCGGGGCCGGGGCCTAGCGACGCGCCTTCTTCTCCTCCTTCTCCTCGCCCTCGCCACTCTCGTCGTGGCGCTCAAGCTCGTCGTTCCGCGCATCGTGCAGCGGTTCGTCTATTATCCCCATCGGCTCGAGGAGCATGAAGCCGACCCCGGAAACTGGGGCCTGCCGCGGGCGGAGACCGTCTTCCTCATGGCCGAGGATGGGGTGCGCCTCCACGCCTGGTGGCTGCCGGCCCCCGAGGGCACGACCCGCCACGGCGCCGCCATCTACCTGCACGGAAACGCCGGCCATCTGGCCCACCGGGCGGGCATGGGACTCGCCCTCGCGCGAACGGGCCTCGACGTCCTGATGGTCGACTACCGGGGGTACGGCCGGAGCGAGGGTTCGCCCGACGAGGAGGGGCTCTATCGCGACGCCGGGGCGGCCTGGCGATACGTGACTTCCGTGCGCGGGTTTGCGCCCGGTCGGGTCCTCCTCTTCGGCGAGTCGCTGGGCGGAGCGATCGCGGTCGAGCTCGCATCGCGCGAGCCGGTCGGGGCGATCGTGCTCGTCGCGCCTCTTACCAGCACGGTCCGGGTCGCGCGCGCACACTATCCGCTGCCCGACATCCTGCTCGACTGGCCCCGGCACCGCTTCGACGCGCTCTCCCGGATCGGTCGGGTCGACGCGCCGATCCTGATCGCCCACGGGGATCGGGACCGGGTGGTGCCGCGCGCGGAGGGCCGGCTTCTCTTCGAAGCGGCGCCCGAGCCCAGGCTCTGGTACGAGGCCCGCGGCTACGGGCACAACGACATCTACGACGACCCAGGTTTCTGGCGGGCCGTCGACGAATTCGTGGGCGAGACGCTGCGGGAGGCAGGGTGAGGGCAAATGTGAAAGCCCAAGGCGCGAATCCTGCGAAGGGGCTCTCGGGCACCCGGAGGGTGTGGAACTCGAACCCGATTTCTCTTACAATAGTGACGGAGGATGGCGATGCCGCGCGACCCACACGCATCTGACGCTTCGGAAGGCACCCTTCTCACGATTGAGGAGTTCGAGCGGCTGCCGGACGACGGCTGGCGCTGCGAGCTCGTCCGCGGCAGAGTCGTCCGCGAGCCCCCGGCCGGCTTCGAGCACGGCCGGCTGGCGATGCGGATCGGCCTGGTGCTAGGACGGTTCGTCGAAGAACACCGCCTGGGCGAGGTCCTGGCGTCCGAAACCGGCTTCGTCCTTTTCGAGGAGCTACCGACCGTCCGCGCTCCGGACGCGGCGTTCGTCGCCGAAGGCCGCGTTCCATCTCCGGCTCCGCCCGGCTTCGGCCGTCTCGCCCCGGACCTGGCGGTCGAGGTCGTGTCCCCATCGAACACAGTGGCCGAGATCCATTCGAAGGTCATGGATTACCTGGATGCGGGGTCGCGGCTGGTCTGGGTCGTGGATCCGAGGACCCGGAGCGTCACCGTGTATCGCTCGCGGAAGGAGATCCGGCTGCTCAACGAGGACGACGAGCTTGACGGCGAAGATGTTCTGCCTGGGTTCCGGGTAGGGCTGAAGGAGATCTTCGAGGAGCGTCGCTGAGCGGTTTCACTTCACGGCCGACCTCGCCGGTCGTATCTTGATCGCAACCTCCGTTCTTTGAAGTGGACCCACCCGTCTGGCACACGTGCCGCTCGCATAAGGGAGAGGCACTCTTGGATCCATCTCGCGTAGAGCACCTCGTCAGAAAAATTCGCCGCTTCCGTGTTCAGTCCGCTCGGCCCACGTAACCGCCCAATCCACGCCTTCATCGTTGATCGAGAGCTTCCTCAGAAAGGCAAGCTGGCGCTTCTCTACGGCTTTCCAGATCGTTACCCGAAGTCCGTACGCCTCTCTCGAATCGCAGAGCCGCATCCCCAGAAGAAACATCCGGCTTCTCAGTGCCCACCACGCAAGCCCGACCCAGTATGGTGGCCATCTCAAGATGTACTTGATTCTCACGGCATTCCGACCACGCAGGGACTGGGCCACCCTCAGTCCGGCAGCTCTTCCCTGTGCGCGACAGGATCGAAGCCGGGTGGGGGCGTCGCCGCGGGGACGTCTGTCGTCATGTCCTCGAACTCGAGCCGCTCGCCCATCAGTCCCTTGTCCAACTTGCGGTAGGCTCGGATCGCCTCGTCCAGCGCGTTCCAGCCGAGGAGCGCGCACTTGATGCGGACGGGGAGCCTGGCCACCCCCTGGAGCGCCCTGAGGTCGCCGAGCTCGCGGTCGCGGGCGGCTTCCTCGTCCCCGTGCATCAGGTCCAGGAA
>JBOHRQ010000155.1:0-3941 GCA_050732875.1 Gemmatimonadota bacterium
CGACGCCGTGCCGCCCGACCCGGTCGTCCAGTCCCAGGTCGTCGATCCCGTGATCGCGGGACTTGCCGCGCTCGCCTCCAACGTGATCGCGACGAGCCAGGTGGATCTGGACGGGCTCCGCTCCTCGGTCCGCTTCATGGAGACCAACGAGGGGAACCTGGCCACCGACGCGCTCCTCTGGCAGGCCCAGCAGCTGGCCGGGAGCTTCGGCGTCGACTCGCCGGTCGTGGCGCTCCAGAACGGCGGCGGGATCCGGAACGACACCGTCATTCCAGCGGGTCCCTTCACCGAGCTCAACACGTTCGAGATCCTTCCTTTTCCGAACTTCGTGTCGGTGGTCGAGAATATCCCGCGCTCGCAGTTCAAAGAGATCCTCGAGAACGCCGTGTCCGAGGCGGCGGCCGGGGATGTCGGCGGCTCGGGTCGCTTCGCCCAGATCGCGGGCTTCTCGTTCGAGTGGGATCCGTCGGGGACGGCGCAGATGCTGGATCTGGACGGGAACGTGGTGGTCGCCGGGACACGGATCGTGAACGCGACGCTGGAGGGCGGCGAGACGATCGTGATCGGTGGCCAGATGGTGCCGGGCGACGACCTCGACGTCGCGACGATCGACTTCCTGGCCCGCGGCGGGGATCAGTACCCGTTCCGCGGCGCCCCCTTCGCGACGCTCGGCGTGACGTACCAGCAGGCCCTGTTCAACTACATCGTCGACGAGCTCGCCGGGCTGATCTCGTCGGCCGACTATCCGGAGGGCGGCGAGGGGCGGATCGTGGAGCTCTAGTCCAGTGCTTCCAGGTCGCTCAGATCCTTGAGCCGACCGCTGGCCTTCTTGGCCTTCATTTTGGGGAGGCTGATGATATTCACCGTGAGGTCATCCCACTCGGCCTCGACGCGGTCCGCATAGCAGTCATCGAACTCGACTCCTGAGATCGAGGTCATGATCTCGATGCGGATGGGAGGTACACCCATCCGGATTATGCGGTCCGGCTCGAGGAATAATTCTGGATCCAGATCCTCACTCGCGAACCCGAATCGCTCGAGAACCGTTACCAGGCGGGCTGCATTTTCAGTCTCGCGCGCTACCCAGACGTCCATGTCGGCGGTCGCCCGGACATGCCCATGATAGCCAACTGCGTGCCCTCCCACGAGCAGATATCTGACCTCATGCTCGTTCAGCAACCTCAAGAATTCGCTGAAGTCGGGTGGAAGAGGGATTGTATCCATAGATGATCTGGCGCGTGACCTCGAGTGCCTGAAGTCGTTCGTGTGGGGTCCTCGCACGCCAGTACCGCTTCTCGTCCTCATCCTGTTCGGCGAGGGAGATCACGGAGAAGGCGGTGCGATCGAGTCGCATCGTGAGTTTCTGGTGCATGGCGAACTCTCAATCTATCTGCTTCGACACCTCCTGGCCTTACGCGAAGATCACCTCCTGGACCGCACCGCCGGGGATTCCCTCGGCGATCGCCCGGGCGAGGCCGCGCTGGTTCTTCGCGTCGGCGAGAAAGCGAAGCTGCGCGGAGTTCGTCAGGAACTCCAGCTCGACCAGAACGGCCGGCATCGCGGTCTCGCGGAGCACGGTGAAGTCGGCCTCCTTGACGCCCCGGTTCTCGTGGTCGGGGAACGTCGCCAGCATGCGGGTCAGGATCGACGCCGCCGCCTTGCGCCCAGCCCTGGAGCCCGGAAAATGGAAGGACTCCATCCCCTCGACGCGCTCGCTCGCGGCGGCGTTGGCGTGAAGGCTGACGAAGAGATCGGCCTCGAAGCGGTTGGCGAACTCCGCCCGCGGCAGCGACGCCAGCGTCCGGTCCTGCCGGCGCGGCATGACGGTTTCATGTCCGCGGACCGCGAGCTCCTCCTCGAGCAAAAACGCCACCGCCAGCGTGACGTCTTTCTCCTCGAGACGGAAGGGCTCCCGCCCGATCGCCCCGGGATCGGCGCCCCCGTGACCGGCGTCCACGCAGATCTTCATCGGTGATCCTCGCTCGTCGCTATGGCTCTTTCCCGATCGAACTTGCCGCCGCACGGTAGCCGAAGGACCCGGGCGGAGGCAATGAAGCACTCCCGCAAACGCCTACGGGTTTGGGTTGCATCAAGCATTGCAATATGGTATCATATTGTAGTGCAACTTGTCCGCGAGGAGGTTCCGAAGTGCGCGTCAGAGAATCCCAGCTCGCCAAGGACACCCAGGTGAGCCTCCGGATCTCGAGCCGGATGGAGGCCTGGCTGGCTCGGAAGGCCGGCAGGGAGCGGTCGAAGGCCGACGTCGTCCGCTCCTTGATCGAGGAGGAGATGGCGCGGGAGGAGGCCGCCCGGATGACCGACATGTTCGATGCCGCGGCCGCCGAGCTGACCGCCGAGGATCGGGACGACCGCGACCTTGTCACCGGTGCCTTCGCCGATCGGGAGTAAGTGATCGGCACCACGACAAAACGCCCTTCTGACCCCCTGCGGGGTCAGATCTGGGAGTTCGACCTGAAACCCAGACGTGGCCGCGAGCAGCGCGGGGTACGACCCTGCCTCGTCGTCTCCACGGACGCGCTGAACCGGTCCAGGTTTGGAACCGTGATCATCTGTCCGATCACAACGCGGAAGCGCCCCGCATTCCGCTGGCGACCGGGACTGACTCCGAAAGATCTCCAAGTCGTGGCGACGGAATGGGAACCGCGTCCCCACTGGATCGCCACGGACCAGATCGTAACCGTGGACACGCACCAGCGAGCGCTCCGTCACCTCGCGACCATCATCGACGAGGAAAAGATGCTGGACGTCGACGACTCTCTGAGGATGCTGCTGGAGCTCTGAGGGCCGACCTCTCCGCGCTCCCCGATTACATTGCCCGCCGAAACTCCACCTTTGACGGAGGAAGCCAATGCAGATCCGAGCCGCCGTCCTCGAGGAGTTCGGAAAGCCGCTCGTCGTCCAGGAGCTCGACCTCGCGCCGCCAAAGCGGGGCGAGGCGCTGGTCAAGGTCCACGCCTGCGGCGTCTGCCACACCGACATGTACACCTGGAGCGGCGTCGACCCGAGCAGCTACGTGCCTTGCGTTCTCGGTCACGAAGGGGCGGGCGTCGTCGAGGCGGTCGGCGAGGGCGTGACGTCGCTCGCGCCCGGCGACCACGTGGTCACGCTCTTCTCGCCCGAGTGCGGCGAATGCGTCCACTGCCGGAGCGGGAAGACCAACATCTGCATGGCTATCCGCGAGGAGCAGGGGAAGGGCCACCTGCCGGACGGGACGACGCGTCTCTCGCGGGGCGGCGAGCCCCTCCGCCACTTCATGGGGACCAGCACGTTCGCCGAGTACACGGTAATGCCGGAGATCGCGCTGGCGAAGATCGACCCCGAAGCGTCGCTGGAAGCCGTATCCACGCTGGCCTGCGGCGCCACGACCGGGCTGGCGGCCGCCCTCTGGAAGGCCGAGGTCGAGCCGGGTTCGACGTGCGCGGTCTTCGGCTGCGGGCTGGTCGGCCTGGGCGCGGTCGCCGGCTGCGGGCTGTCCGACGCCGGCCGGATCTATGCCATCGACAAGTCGTCGGAGCGGCTCGAGACCGCCCGGCGCTACGGCGCCACCGACACGATCGACGCGGGCCGGAAGGACCCCGTCGCCCGGATCCTCGACGAGACCGGCGGCTTCGGCGCCGACTACACGTTCGAGGCGACCGGGAACGTGGGAGTCATGCGGCAGGCGGTCGAGGCCGCGCGGATGGGGTGGGGGCTCTGCACGGTCCTGGGCGTGGCGGGCAAGGGCGAGACCCTCGACATCGTCCCGCGCTTTCTCATCACCGGCCGCCGCGTCCAGGGCGGCAGCTTCGGCGGTGCGCGCGGCCGGACCCACGTCCCCCAGCTCGCCGACTTGTACATGCAGGGGAAGCTGGACCTGGACGGCTTCGTCTCCCACCGCCTCCGGCTCGACGAGGTGAACCGCGGCTTCGAGCTCATGGAGG
>JBOHRQ010000156.1:0-3918 GCA_050732875.1 Gemmatimonadota bacterium
GTCCGAGCTGCCTTCCCAGCTCGAGACGCGAGGATCGCAGCGCCGTCTCGGCGTCGATGAGCGCGATCTCCGCGTTGCCGGTTTCCAGCTCGGCGCGCAGTACGTCGGATCGTGTGGCCGTCCCCACCCGGAGCCTGGTCTCGGCGAAGTCGAGCTGACGTCGCGCGCGCTCCAGCCGCTGGGACGCCGCCTGGACGATCTGGTCGGCCGCGGCGGCCTCGTAGAAGAGCTCCGTCGTCGCCAGGATCGTCGCGAAGCGCTGGGCTCGGCCCTCCGCCTCGGCCGCCTCGAGATCGGCCGAAGCACGGTTCCGCTCGGCCCACCGCCGTCCTCCGGCGAAGAGCTCGTAGCTCGCCTGGAGCTGTGCGGTGTAGCTCTCGGACACGAGCCGCCCGGTGCTCTGATCGAAGCGCTCGTTGCTCGAATTGGTGAAGGAAGTGGTGGCGTTGAGGGAAGGCAACCAGGCGCCCCGGGCCTCGAGGAGGTCGGCGCCGGCAATCTGGACGGCGCTCCGCGCGGCGACCGCCGCGGGCGCGCGCTCGAGAGCCAGCCGGACAGCCTCCTCGAGCGAGACCCGGCGCATCCCGGCGGCTTCCTGGGCGGCCGTCGGATCGACCCCCAGGGGAGTGCATAGCGTCGCGATCGCGGCCGCGAGGCAAAGAGGCGTCCGAATCATCCCAGCCCGGGGCTGTGGTCTGTGGTGGTGAAATCCGTCGTCGTCGGGCGACCCCCCGGAAGACGCTGGGGGGAACGTTTTCGTTCAAAGCCCGCCATGCAGACAATCTACGCCCTTTTCGGCGCACTTCTGGAGGGGAAGCGGGCCGTGCAGGCAAGCGGGTAGTGGGGGAAAAAGAAGGCCCGGGAGCCTCCGGTGCGGTTGACCAGACCGCGGCTCCCGGGCCGGTGCGCTGTGGGGATTCCGCGCGGCGCCCTCCGCGTCAAAACCCCGGCCGGCTAAGGGCCGGCTCGGCGGAGTCGCCTAGCGTTCAGCCACCTCACGGGTCGGCTCAATACTTGGAATGATTGGACCACCTCCTTTCTCGTGTATGGGGAGGATAGCGGGGAGGGCGGAGCGGGCGCAAGGGAGGCGGCTTAGATTCCCGCGCATGAGAGATCAATCGTCCGTCTAAGCACCCCACCCGGCCGCGGACCCTTCAGCTCCCTTGCGCGCGAGCCTTCCAGCGGACCCGCGGAGGGCAGCGGCGATGGCGGCCAGATCGCCCAGCTGGCCAGTCACGATGCCGAACAACTCCTCGTCCGTGACATCGCTGTAAAAGTGAGTCAAGCGATTTCGGAAGCCGGCGATCTCTTCGAAACGGGTGAGCCGATCGGTGACGACCTTGAGATTGATCTCGCCGGAAGTCACGACGTCGAAGCGCCATATAGCTCCCGCTCCAGCTGCCGCTGCACCGGCAGGAGCTCGGCGGCCCGGCGCATGACATCGAGCTCGAACAGATCGACCCGTGTCCGGTCGGTCGAAGCCACCCGATGTCCATCGATCGCCCCGAAGGCGAGCAGCGGATCAACGCGCTGGAGGGGGACCAGATCGACCGCCAGAGGGCTGAAGAGGTCCTCGAAGGCCACCTGCATGCTCGAGAGGAGACGCGGGGGAAAGGTGGGCGAGTCGAACACGAGCCCCACGTCGATGTCGCTGCGCCCCTGCTCTACCGGCTCGCCACGCAACTTTCGCAGACCATCCTCGGCTCGCGAGCCAAAGAGATAGACGGCAAGCAGCCCGAACTCCCGGCAGAGGTCATCGATTGTCTCCATTGGAAGGAACATAGCTTCCGGCGGGGCATGTGACGACGGAGGGGGAGAGGCGTCGCTCGCTCAGATCCGGCGCGTGTAGTCGGCCAGCTCCAGCGTCCACACCCGCTCGCCGCAGAACCGCGTCCCCTCCGGGCAGACGGGGCGCTGCCCGGCGTGATGCCGGATCGTGCACGGGGGCAGCAGGTGGCGGCCGATCCGCGGATTGACCTCGCGGATCTGGGCGGCCTCCTCGACCGACGCCTGCCAGATCTCCTCCTGCGCATTGTAGCAGAGCCGCATGGCGTGCTTGTGCCAGAGGTTCAAGAGATCGGCGGACTCGGTGAACCGCACGGCGACTGCGTTGGGGAGGAGGTATTCGGCGAACTCGGCCGGGGCGCCGGCGGCCTTCACGGCGGTCATGTCCTCCCAGGTCCGCTCCATGCTCTCCCGGTAGGCGCGTTCGACCTCCGGGTCTTCCGGGACAAGCCGCGGGACGATGTAGTCGGGGTCATCCGCGACGTGGGCGGTCAGGGCCGGCCGCGAGGCGGGCGTCATCCGGTGCCGCTGGTCCTGCGAGTCGGCGGCGTGGGAGAGCTTCTTCCGGAACGTGTAGTGGGGATGGAAGAGGGCCCGCGTGAGCTTGCTGTGCGTCGTCAGGTTGAGCGCCTCGCCGAGGAGCGGGTTCCGGGCCGGGTCCAGCGCCAGCTCGATCGCCCGGTCGTCCGGGAGCGACGCCCGGGGCTCCCCCAGGACCTCGCGCACGGCGTCGGCCAGGACCTCCTCGTTGCGGGCGCCCCAGTCGACGAGGCGGGATACCCGGCCCTCGAGCGTGCGGTCGAACTCGTCGCGGAAGGAGCGGGCGCCGGCCAGCCGGTCCCCGGCGTAATTCCCGTTCGCGGACGGCCGATCGTTTTCCCCGCGCAGGATTCGGAACTCGACCGTCTCCTCGAGCGGCAGCGGCTCTTCGAGGATCCGGGCGTAGTCGGGGTCGTGCTCGAGCAGCGCATCCACCATCGCACTGACGACGAGCTTGGTCTCGGTGGCCGCGTCGACCTGCTCGCAGGCCCGCGCGTACCGCAGGAGCGTGATCCCGCTGATCGTGTGGTAGAGATAGGCGAAGGTCGCGATCGGGAGCACGTACCGCGCGACCTCCTGGGCCCTCTTGCGGATCTCCTTCGCGTACTTCTCCGAGTGAGCCTTCCGGCCCGGGAAGCGCTCGTAGTAGGCGTCGGCGGTCACCGGGACGAGGAGCTCGATCAGCCGTCGGTAGTCCTCTGTCTGACGCTCGACGGCAGTCCGGTAGCGCTCGAGCGCGGCGCCCTCCAGCGGCGGCACGGCTACGTTGCCCGGCTTCACCTCCACGTAGCGCTGGCTCACCTGCTCGGAGTTGTAGAACGGGTGGCTGTGAAGAAACGCCCAGATGAAGTGGCGGCTCACGTTGGCCAGTGAGAACTGGAACTGGGCGTGCTGGAGCGTTGTGTGGTGGCCCGCCTGGTAGAGGCTCTTCGCGAGGTCCGCCCAGCGGTCGTTCACTTCGACGTCGGGGACGATCCCCTTCGATGAGTAGCAGGTGCGGGCGGTCGCCAGAAAGTTGGCGAAGGGCGCCTCGAACGCCTTCGTCAGGCGCACCTCGGGAGCCGGGGAGAGAAACGGCTTCAGACGCAAGCAGGAATCACTTCTGTTCGGAGCCTCTCAACTCGAGGTCGGATTCGGGCTCGAGCGGCTCGGCCTCTCGCCCGGCTCGCGCGCGGCCCCATCCGAGCGCGCCGTCCACCGAGAACGGGCCGGGCCCGATCAGCAGCACGCCGAGCAGAAGGAGGATCAGCGCGATGTTGTACTCGTAGCCGCCCTGCATGAAGTCCCATCCGTGGGCGCGATTGACGAAGGCCGCTCCCGCCATCTCGACCATGAACAGTCCGGCCAGGATCCGGGTCAGGAACCCGGCGATCAGCAGGATCCCGCCGAAGAACTCGAGCACGGCGACCGGAACCGAGAGCCATCCCGGCACGCCGAAGTTGTCGGCGAAGAACATCGCGGTGCCCTCGAGGTTGAAGATCTTGGGCGTCCCGTGGATGAGGAAGACGGCGCCACAGAAGACACGGGCCAGCGTCGAAACCAGCGTCGCGCGCGTCATGAGGACCTCCTGGCTGTGGGGATCGACTTCAAGTT
>JBOHRQ010000157.1:2500-3903 GCA_050732875.1 Gemmatimonadota bacterium
CCTCCAGGTCGAGGGCAGCTTCCCGGCCACCCCGCTCGGAGTGGGCTACTCGGTCGGGCTCGGCAACGGGCGCTCCGAGGACATCGCCCGGGCCGGGGATCCCGGGGACGTCAACAACCACCGGGCCTGGCTGGGGCAGGTCTACGTCCGTCCCCCCACCCTCTTCGGCCTCCAGGCGGGAGCCGCCTTCTATCTGGACCGGGTCCGCTCGGAGGAGGAGGTGGAAGCTCCGGGGGAGGAGTTCGACGAGCGGATCTTCTCCGCCCACCTGGCCTGGCTCAACGAATCGCCGGAGTTCATCGGAGAGTACGCCCGGGTCTTCCACGAGCCCGAGGACGGGGACGAAGACCACGCGTCCGACGCCTGGTACGCCCAGCTCGCCTATCGTCTCCCGGGACGCGCCGCCGTCTGGAAGCCCTATGCGCGCTACGAGCGGATCGAGGTGCCGGCCACCGATCCGGTGTTCGCTCCGTTCGACCTGGAATACGAGGGTGGCATCGCCGGCGTCCGCTACGACTTCACTTCGCTCGCGGCGCTGAAGGTGGAGTACCGGCGCGAGCGCTTCGAGACGTCGGACTGGTTCGACAGCCTCTACCTCCAGCTCAGCCTGGCGTTCGGGGAGACGGGGGGCCAGGATGCCCCCGTCATGCCAGCCGGGGAGCACGTGCCGTGAGCCGGACCACCGTCATCTGGGGGTTGGTGGCCGCCTCGCTCCTCGGAGCCCCCGAGGCGCGCGCCCAGAACCGGGCGGTGGCGATCGTGGTCAACCCCTCGACGGCCGTCAACGACCTGTCGTTCCTCGAGCTGCGCAACATCTTCCTGGGGGAGCGTCAGTTCTGGAACGACGGCTCGCGGATCGTCCTCCTGGTGCGCGCCCCGGTCGCCTATGAGCGCGGGGTCGTCCTCGACAAGATCTATCGGATGGACGAGTCCCAGTTCCGCCAGTACTGGATCGCGAAGGTGTTCCGGGCGGAGGTGTCATCGGGTCCCAAGATCGTCTACTCGAACGACATGACCCGCCAGCTGGTGACCGCCCTGGCCGGCGCGGTGGGGTTCATCCCGGCTGCGGACGTGAGCCCGGAGATGAAGGTCCTCAGGATCAACGGAAAGCTGCCCGGCGACCCCGACTACCCGCTCCAATGACGGACGAGCCGCGCCTCCGTCCGCGGGGGCCGTTCCTGCGGCGACTCGCCTCGCGCTCCATCCGCACCAAGCTCATGGTTCTGGTCGGCGTGCTCATCGGGCTGGGCGCGCTGAACGTGGGCGTGTACTCGTGGGGGGCCCACCACCGGGCGCAGGTGTTCCGCAACCTCGAGCGGGCGATCGAGCGGCAGCGCATCATCACCGATGTCGCCAACGATCTCGAGAACCAGAAGAAGTTCGTGGACCTGCTGGGCTCGGGG
>JBOHRQ010000158.1:0-3883 GCA_050732875.1 Gemmatimonadota bacterium
CACGTGCGAGCAAACGCCCTTGGCGTGGCTTATGCCGCCGAGACAGGCTTCATTCTCGAATCGGATCCCGACACCGTACGCGCACCCGACGCCGCCTTCGTCCGCCGGGAGCGGCTGAAGGAAGCCGTTGACGCGGCGGGGTTTTTCCCTGGCGCCCCCGACCTCGCCGTGGAAGTCGTATCGCCCGGCGACGGGAACGCCGAAGTCGAGGCCAAGGTCGCCGGCTGGCTCGAGGCGGGAACGCGAATGGTGATTGTCGTCAATCCCGTCCAACGCACCGTCCAGGTGTATCGGGGCCTGAACGAGGTGGTCCTGCTGAAAGAAACCGACGAGCTGGACGGAGGGTCCGTCGTGCCCGGCTGGACCGTGCCCGTCGGGGATCTCTTCCTGTAGCACCATGCCCCTGGCGACCCCGGTGCAACCCGCCCGAAGCTCACTCCTGTCGGTGTGCTTCGCCCCCGTGACCGGAGCCGATCGACAATGCCTTGATCTCGCGCGTCTCGAGCCCCGTCTCTCCGTGGAGGGCCGGGAGCACGAACGTCTCTCGCACGAAAGGCTCGACCTCCCGGGGCAGGGGATCCTGCTCGAGCTCCTCGCAGACCTCGAGAACCGTGTTAAACCGGTCGAGCTCGACCCCCAAAGTGACGTCGATGTCCTCGGTCAGCCGCGGCTGGCCATGGAGCAGGACCGCCTGGCCGCCGATCAGCATGAACGGAAGGTCCTTGGCTTCGAGAGATTGCGACAGCGTCGCAAGAAACCGGCTGAGGTCAGGATCGGGGCGGGAGGCCATTCACCGCGCGGGCGACCGCCAGGTCGGCTTCGAGATCTTCTCTCCAGTCGGCTCCGAAATCGGGGTTGAGCTCGCGGGCTTCCAAATAGAGTGCCGTGAAACGGCGCAAGGCCTCCTCGAACGTGAGATCCCGGAACGCCTCCCGCTGATAGGGCTTCTCCAGCTCCTCGAGTCGTTTCGACGATCGAATCATAGGTCGAATATAAGCCACGCCGACGATGGGCCGGAGCTGGCGGACCCAGCGCCGCGGGGAGCTACACCGGGAAGTGGAGCTGCCGCACGTCCTGCACACCCTCGATCTCGCGCAGCGACTCCAGCACGTCGTCCGGCGCCGGCAGATCCAGGTTGATGAAGGCCAGCGCGATCTCGCCCGGTCCCGAGCGACCCAGCCGCCACTCGGCGATGTTGACGCCCGCGTTCCCCAGGATCGTCCCCACCCGCCCGATCACGCCGGGGACGTCCCGGTTCCAGACGAGGAGCGCGGTCCCGACCGGCGGCGCGTCCAGATGGTAGCCGTCGATCTCGACGGCGCGGGGGCGGTCGTGGAACAACGTTCCCGCCACCGTGCGCTCACCGGCGTCGGTCGCCACCCGGCAGCCGATCAGGTTGGCGTACTCGGCGGCCGAGGCGCGGCGGCTTCGGACGACGTCGATCCCGCGCTCGGCGGCGACGATCCCGGCGTTCACCCAGTTGACCTCCTCGCCCGAGATCGGTGCCAAGAGGCCGCGAAGTAGCGCGGTCGAGAGGGGCTGGGCGTGGGGCGCGACCTCGGGCCCCCGGACCTCGACCTCGACCCGCTCGAGACGTCCCGGAGAGAGCGCCACCGCGAGCCGCCCCAGCCGCTCCGCCAGGTCCAGCCACGACCGGATCTCGGCCAGGCCGCCGGTCGCCACGAACGGCAGGTTGACAGCGTTCCGGAAGTCCTCGCCCCGGAGGGCGGCCAGGACCTGGTCGACGATCTGGACCGACACGTCCCGCGTAGCCTCGGCGGTCGACGCTCCGAGATGCGGCGTCACGACGACGTCGTCGCGGCCGATCAGCGGGGAGTCGGAGGGCGGCTCGGCGGCGAAGACGTCGAACGCCGCCCCCGCCAGCCGGTGATCGTCGAGCGCGCGGGCGACGGCGGACTCGTCCACCAGCCCGCCCCGCGCGCAGTTGACGAGGAGGGCGCCCGGCTTGACCCGCTGAAGCCGCTCCGCGTCCAGCATGTTTCGCGTCTCGTCGGTCAGCGCGGCGTGGAGCGAGATGATGTCGGCCTCCTGGAGCAGCCGGTCCAGATCCGCAAGCTCGACCTGGAGCTCGGCGGCCGAGTCGGCCGCCAGATAGGGATCGAAGGCGAGGACCGTCATCCCGAAGCCCTGCGCCCGTCGCGCGACCTCGCGACCAACCCGGCCCAGCCCGATCAACCCGATCGTCTTGCCGGCCAGCTGGATGCCGGTGAAGCGCGAGCGCTCCCACGCGCCATCGCGGAGGCTCCGCTCGGCTGCCGGCAGCCGCCGCGCGAGCGCCAGGAGGAGCGCCCACGTGTGCTCGGCGGTCGCGACCGCGTTCGCCCCCGGCGTGTTCATGACGAGGACGCCGCGACGGGTCGCCGCCTCGACGTCGATGTTGTCGAGTCCGGCCCCGGCGCGGCCCACGACGCGCAGCACACCGGCCCGCGCCAGCAGCTCGTCGTCGACCCGGGTCCCGCTCCGGACGATCAGCGCCTCGTGCCCGGCGATCGCCTCGAGAACCTCGGCCCGCTCCATCTCTCCCGGCGCCGTCACCTCGGCGTCGGGGGCGGCCTTCAGGCGCCCCAGACCGGCGTCCGAGAGCGGGTCGGAGACGAGGATGCGGAAGACCTGGAGGGCGGTCGATTTCATAGCGGGTGGGTTCAGCGCGCGATCCGGAAGTTGAACATGTGGGTCCCCATGACGCCCACGAGACGGATCCAGAGGGGGAGCAGCATCTCGGTCCCGCGGGCCGCCTCGATCGCGCCCAGATCGATGACGCTGGCGGGCTTCCAGCCGAACCAGTCGTTCAGGTATCGCGCGACCTTGGCCTTGGCCGCCGCGTCGTCGCCGCAGACGAAGATCACGTGGTCGCCGCCTTCCACCGCGTCGGGGGCGATCATCATGTTCGCGTTCACGGTGTTGAGCGTCTTGACGACCTTCGCTTCGGGAAGTGCCCGCTGGACCTGCTCCCCAAGGGAGTCGGTGTTGCAGACGGTCAGGGTCGGCGGCATCCCCTGCGAGAAGTCGAGCGGGTTGGCTACGTCGATCAGGATCTTGCCGGACAGGTTCTCGGCGCCGGCCAGGTCGAGCGCCTCGAGGCTGCCCGTGCCGGCGGTGGCGTTGATGACGACCTCGCCGTGCTTAGCGGCGTCCTCGAAGGCGGCCACGCGCGCCGTCCCTTGTGCGCCCTCGACGCGCGCGAGCCAGCCGGCGAGCGAGTCCCCCATGCCCCGTTTCTCGTCGAGCCTATCGGGGCTCCGTGTCCCCAGGACCACGTGGTGCTCCCGCTCGACCAGCTTCGCCCCCAGCGTCTGGCCGACGAAGCCCGAGCCGATGATGCCGATGTTCATGGGATCCACTCCATTCTGTACGGGATATCGCTGCTTTTCAATCCCCGATGTATTCGTACAATTCGTTCAGCCTCACCAACCGGATGGCCTGGCTCCGGGCCAGACTCTGAAAGGTATCGGTGAAGCCAGCCGCAGAAACGTAAATGTGGCCATGCGACGCGTCTCTATCCAGCGCGTGCCGGGCCCATAGCTGGCCCGATTGCGCGAGGCTTTCCAGATCCCGGACGAGTCCGTGATGGAGCTCCTCGTTGACCGGCGAGGACGACCACTTGACTTCTCCCGTCAGCATCTTCCCGTCGTCCAGCCGGGCCACGATGTCGATCTCGAGCGGACGGCGATCACGGTCGCGCCCTTCCCACCGTTGCCACTCGTCGATCGCTGGCAGCCCCCAGCCCTGACGAAACCGTCGGAAGCCTTCTTTCGCCATGATCTCGAAGATGGGGCCCGTATAGGTGTCGAGCCCGGGATGGATGGCGTGCTCCCAGACGCTCTCGATCTCTCCGGTTTCGATCCGGCTGCGATTGGCGTGG
>JBOHRQ010000159.1:0-3803 GCA_050732875.1 Gemmatimonadota bacterium
TCGAGCACCGCGCGGATCGACTGCCACGGGAATCCCTGCGAGGACTTGAGCCGGTTGAGCCGCTCCTCGTGGACGGCGGCGACCACGCGGCCGTCCCGGACGAGCGCCGCCCCGCCCAGCGTGCCTCCGGTGATTCCGAGGATATTCATCGAGCCATGACGCTAATGGAATCGGAAGATCCGACAAAGCCCGGCCTTTCTTCGCCCAAAAAAGGAGGGGCCCCCGCACGGTCGCTTGGTTACTCCCCGGGCGGTATTTTCATAGATCGGAGTGGAGATCTCCCCTGCCTGCCCATCCCCCGCTCTCCGACGTTGAGCGCCGGTCCGGATCGCCACGCGCGCTGGATGGCCGAGGCGCTGGATCTGGCCCGCGAGGCGGCGGTCCGCGGCGACGTTCCGGTCGGAGCGGTGGTCGTGATCGACGGGCGGATCGTGGGGCGCGGCGCCAACCGGACCGAAGCCTGGCAGGATCCGACCGCGCACGCCGAGATCCTGGCCCTCCGCGAAGCGGCGCGCGAGCTCGGCTCGTGGCGCCTTCTGGGCGCCACCCTGTACGTGACGCTGGAGCCCTGCGCGATGTGCGCGGGGGCGTGTGTGCTCTCCCGGATCGAGCGGCTCGTGTTCGGGGCCGACGATCCCAAGGCGGGCATGTGCGGGAGCCTGGCCAATCTGGCGGCCGATCCACGCCTCAACCATCGCGTCGAGGTCGTGAGTGGAGTGGCCGCGGAGGAGGCCGGCTCGCTGCTTAGGGAGTTCTTTGGCTCTCGACGGGGAGGCTCACCAGGGGCGGCGGGGGACCAGGAGCCGGTACAGGAAGACCACCGCCATCAGGAAGGCGAGGACGTGGATCCAGCGCCCCGCCCCGAGAAGCAGGCCCAGCAGCCAGAGAATCAGGAGCACGACCAGACTCGTCCAGAACACGGGACCCAAACCTGATCCGAGCCAGGGGCCACGTCAACACGAAGGCGTCCTACCCGGCAGCACGGCCCTGAGTCGCGCGCGGATTCGCTCGTAGACGATCCGGTCTTCGGCGTCCATGCCCGTGACCCAAAGGCTCCCGCCGTACAGCGCGGCTGCCAGGGCGAGACCGAGAAGGTCGAAGGGCAGGCTGCGCTCAACCAGCACCCGCCAGAGGAGGAGCGTGAGCCCGGCCACGCCCGTTGCGGCCACCGGTTTGAGGAAGCTCCGGCCGAACGGCTGGAGACCGGTGATCCTCTTTGCCACCGTTACCATCACGAGATTGTCCAGGGCCGCGGCGGCGGCGTGGATGCACGCCATTCCCACCACTCCATATCGCGGCACGACGAGCCAGGCTCCCACGGCATAGAGACAGAAGACGGCGATCGTGTTCACGAGGGTGATCACGGGATATCCCGCCATCGTGACCAGCATCCCGCAGAGACCGGTCCCCACCTGAACGAGGGTGCCCAGCGCGATGATGGAGGTCAGCAGCGCGGCCTCCTGAACGCTGCTGCCGCCGAGGATCCGTACGAGCGGGTCCGGAAGAACGACGAGGGCGACGAGGAACCCGAAGGAGCAGCTCGCGACCCAGCGATTGACCGTCTGGTAGATCGCCCCGAGCCGCTGCGTCTCCTTGCGCTCCACGAGGTCCACGACGGTGGGCTGCCAGACGCTCTGAAACGCCAGGGGAAAGATGAGCACGATCCCCTGAAGCGAGGTGGCCACCGCGAAGAGCGCAACGTCCCGGTCAGCCCCGAGGATGCCCAGAATGAGCGTTCCCATGCTTGCCCATCGTAGAGCGCGGGCCCCGGCCCTCGGGAGAGCGAATCCGGCCATCGAGCGGAAGGATGAGGTCGGGTGGGGATGCGATGGCTCGTTCGGGACCAGCCGCCGGTAGAACGACACGGCCGCCACCAGAGCGACCAGGGCGCTCGCGACCAGCCCTCCCACGGCTCCCGCAACGCCGAACCCGGCCACGATGGCTGCGGTCGAGAGAAGGAGGAGCGACACGGGTTGCAGGACGTCCCGGACCAGGACCAGGGGCACGACGGTCTTGAATCCCATCGTCCCGGTACTGAGGAGCTTGGCGACCGCATACACGGGAATGAAAAAGGCGCCGAGCCGAAGCAGGAATGCCATCTCGCCCCGTTGCGAGGGATCGTCCGCGAACAGTCCGGCGATCGGCTCGGCGGCCAGGAAGATGGGGAGAACAAAGGCCAGAGAAGCGATCGTCACCGTCGTGACGGATGCGCGTGTGGCGCTCCGGATCGCTCCCGGTACGTCTCTGGCGCGCGCCTGGGCGACGCTTCTCAGGAGGGCGGCGTCGAACCCCAGCGTGGCGAACATCCCCGTCATCATGAGGAGCTGTGCGATCTGCCGGTAGACGCCGAATTCGGCCGCTCCGAGAAGTCGTATGGCGATAGCCAGGAAGAGAAGCGAGGACGCCCGGTTCGTCCCCGTCCCGACGAACTGGATGATGCTGCCTTTCGCGACCGCCTTGAGGTCCGCCGCCCGTGTCGGCGTCTCCTTTCCGCCCAGGATCGTGTCGGGTCGGGTGGCGGAGTGGGCGGGAAGAGTCTCCGGTCCGTCGATGTCCGTCACGCGGCCACCCCGGCCATGAGGGGAAGAGCCAGAAATCCCCGCCAGTGGAAATCGGTGCCGAGCAGGCTGTACAGCTCTGCGTTGAGCGGCTCGAAGAAGGCCCTGAGCTGACGCAACAGATCCGTGTTGATCTTCTCTGGCGTTAGGGTACCGTACACACCCTTGTTCTTCGGTTGGCTGTTCTTCAGTTCGTGAGGTCTCAGGCCAAGGAAGGCAAGGATGTGATCGTAGGTCGCCCGTGGGTCTCGAAACAAATTTTCACTGCACACGACACATATGTCCTTGCGATCGAACAAGTCGAAGTAAGTCTTCAGCTGCAATGAATAGATGCCTCTCGCCAGGTAGGAGTGCCAGAGATGATCCCGGCCATCATAACAGGCGCCAATATCCAGGCCCTTGCCGAGCGCCTCCTCCAGACACTTTTGCTCCCACCGCACAGCTTCGGTGAAGCTCAAGGGGTCCCTGCCCTGCCCCGCGGTAAGGGTGTAATGAGAATAGGCCCTCGCGACGGGATCCCGGAGCAGCGCGATCAGGCGAACGCCGGGCAGAAGGGAAGCGATCCTCCGTGGAGCCTCGGGATGAAACAGATAGTAGGGCGTCGCCTCTCCCGTCAGGACCGGCGCTCCGACAGCCTCGCTCTCCCTGGCCCGAGCGGATTGCAACGGAAAATGCGCCCTGTACCATCGGACCCCTTCATGAAAGTGCAGGTCGAAGAAGTGGACCTCCTTCCTTGCGGGACGAAGAATCTGAGGATGCTGGGACAGGTAGGTGTAAAGGGAGGTCGTTCCTGCTCGCTGAGCGCCGATGATGAGATATTGGGGAAGCGCACGCGAACTCGCGTTCAACAGCCGAAATGGCATGCGCATTCTGTACAGGTGGCTCTTGTTCCATCGAACAAGCGCATCGCCACGACGCCGGAGACGTGTACGTAACCGCAGATCTGGTTCCATGACTCGCTCTTCCGATCTCGAGGCGGAGGGCTGACGCCCGGACCCGGGCGGATCCTGGTCATGTTTGAAGCTACGGCCTCGAGCGAAGACGCACAAAAGAGGGCTGGAGGGGCCCCCGCCAGTTGAATTCAGGGCCTCTGAATGCGACCTTCATAGGTCAGCTCACGGAGGGGTGGCCGAGTGGTTGAAGGCGCCGGTCTCGAAAACCGGTATACGTGAATAGCGTATCGTGGGTTCGAATCCCACCCCCTCCGCCATTCGGTCGACCAGACCTCGTCTTGATCGACCTCGT
>JBOHRQ010000160.1:0-3781 GCA_050732875.1 Gemmatimonadota bacterium
CGTTGCGGGCAGCGCTTTCACGTGGCCCCGAGCCGGTCGCGGCCGCGGCCGCCTTTCTCGCCGGCGCGCTCGAGGACCCCGACCTGGGGCCCGCCCTGGAAGCGGCGCTCGGTCGCCCGGAGCCGCGCGTCCGCCTGGAAGCGATCCAGGCGCTCAAGCACCTGGGAGAGAGCGCGGTCCCGCGGGCGGCGCGGGCAGTCGACGATGCCGATCCCGCCGTCCGCGTATACGCCCTCAGGCACGTGATCGCGCATCGCTTCGAGGCGGCCTTCCCGACGGTGGCGGCGCTCTTCGACCGGATCGACGAGGAGGCGGAATCGCTGGCCGAGCGCAGGCTGGTCTACGAGGCCTTCGGAACGCTCGGCGGTCCAGGGGCCGTGGATGAGCTGGCCCGCCGCATGGGCCGGCGCGGGGTCTTCCGGCGCGGCGACCCGGAGGCCGCGGCATGCGCGATCGTCGGGCTGGCGGCGACCGGTTCGCCGGCCGCCCGTGAGCTGCTCGAAGAAGCCGCCCGGGACAGGGACGAGGGAATCCGCGAAGCGGCCCGGTCCGCGCTCTCCTCCTGGGATCGCGGCGGGACGGGAGCGAACCGATGAGCCTGACGGGGGCGGTGACGGCGCGGGCCCCTCTGGCCCGGGAGCTCGTGCACGACGCGCTCGTGCTTTTCCGGGCGGCGCAGCTCTATGACCCCGGCAACGATGCCCTGGAAACGGCGGCCGCGAAGTTCGTGAAGAGTCTCGAGGAGCTTCGCAGGATCGAAGGCGGCGTCCGTCTCGAGGTGGGCGGGGACCTGGTCCTGCTGAACGGGGAGCGGGTCCGGAGCGAGCTCAAGAGCCGCGCGATCCACGAGCACCTGAAAACGATTCTCGCCGAGCGCGCCGTAGGCGGGTTCGAGTGGCACATCGATCAGGATCCGCCTTCGGCGATCCGTCTCGCGCTGGTCGTGGCACGGCACGAGGGCGAGGCGGGCGTCGAGGGCCTGGCTGCGGCGCTCGACGCGTCGTCGGTCAGCGGAGTCTCGGTGCTGCCGGTCTTCGAGGAGTCGGCGGCGACCGGTGAGACCGACGAGCGGACGCGGGCGCGCGCCGAGCGCACGTACCGTCACGGAGTCGCCGTCGTCCGCAACACGATGGAGAGCGTGCGCGCCGGCGGCGCCCTTCAGCGGCACCGGGTTCGGAGGGCGGTGCAGTCCATCGTCGACCACGTGCTCCAGGACGAGACGCTCCTCATCGGCCTCACCTGCCTTCGTGACTACGACGAGCCCACGTTCACCCACAGCGTGAACGTCTGCATCTTCTCGATCTCCCTCGGCCAGCGGATCGGCCTCTCGCGCCTCGAGCTCTACGAGCTCGGGATGGCGGCGCTGCTCCACGATATCGGGAAGGTCGACGTCCCGTACGAGGTGCTCAACAAGGCCGGCGGTCTGACCGACGAGGAGTGGCGGACGATGCGCCGGCACACGGCGTTCGGTCCGTGGCGGCTGCTCGCCGAACGCGTGCCGGGGACGATCCCCACCCACGAGATTCTGGTCGCGTTCGAGCATCACCTGAACCTCGACCTGTCCGGGTATCCGGCGCTGTACGCGCCCCGCCGGCGCGCGTTCTACAGCCGGATCGTGGAGATCGCCGATGCGTTCGACGCCGGGACCACACCGCGGGTCTACAAGACGGAGCCGATCACGCCGGCGGAGATGGTTCGGATTCTGGAGCGCGGGGCAGGGACCCGGTTCGACCCGGTGCTGGTCAAGGCGTTCGTGGGCATGCTCGGCATCTACCCCGTCGGCTGCGTGTGTCTCCTGGATACGGGGGAGATCGCGGTGGTCATGGCGCCCGACCCGGACGTGAAGAACGTCGAGCGCCCCCGTGTCAGGCTGGTGGTAGGCGCCGACAGGGAGCGGTTCGACGGACCGGTCGTGAGCCTGGCCGAGAAGGGCGAAGAGGGCAACTACCGCCGATCGGTCGTGCGAGTCCTCGATCCCGAGCGCTACGACGTCGACCTGGCCCGCCACTTCGTCCTCAACCCGTGAGCGGGGATGACCCGACCACGGCGGACCTCGGCCGGCGGCTGACGCACGAGGTCGACCGCGGCCGGAAGCTCCTCCTCCCGTTTCTGACTGCCGGCTACCCCGACCCGGCGACGACCGCCCGGGCCCTGGCTGGGCTCGCCGCGGCTGGCGCCGACGCCATCGAGCTCGGGGTCCCCTTCTCGGACCCGCTCGCCGATGGCCCGGTGATCGCCGCCGCTTCCGAGCGGGCGCTGGCCGGCGGTCTGACGCTGGAGCGGGTCCTGCAGCTCGCCGAGGCGTGTTCGCCCGAGGCGCCGCCGATCGTCCTGTTCACGTACCTCAATCCGCTGCATGCCCGCGGCCTGCCCCGGGCGGCGGCAGCGGTGCGCGCGGCAGGGGTCGCTGCGGTCCTGGTGGCCGATCTGCCGTTCGACGAGAGCCGGGAGGTCAGGGCGGCCCTGGAGGCCGAGGGACTGCCGCTGGTCCCGCTGGCCGCGCCCACGACCCCGGAGGCGCGTCTGCGTGCGCTGGCGGGCGAGGCGCGCGGGTTCGTCTATCTGATCGCACGGACCGGAGTGACGGGAAGAGGATCTCTGGCCGACCGCCGCCTCGCGGACCAGGTGCGCGTGCTCCGCGAGGGCACCGAGCTGCCGATCGTGATCGGTTTCGGGATCGGCGACGTGGAGGCGGCGCGGCGCGCGGCGGCGGTCGCTGACGGAATTGTCGTCGGCAGCGCCTTCGTCGAACGGCTGGGGGAGGACGGAGTCGAGCCGGCGCTGGAGTGGGTCGGCTCGCTCCGTCGAGCGCTCGACCAGGGATGATGCCGGCGCGCCAAATTGACGGCCCACCGATCACCGGTAAATTGACGCTTCTGCCACCGACCACTACCGGATTCATGATTCCTTCAGGGCGGCCTCGCGGCCGCGGAGTGACCTTTGGCTCAGCGGTTCGCGATCAGCACGGCGTTTGCCGACGTCAACCGTCAGATCGACCTGCTCGCCGACAAGGACCTGGGCGTCGAGATCACCCTGTACGACACCGAATGGCTGCTCCACCTCGAGCGGACGACGACCGTCCGGAAGCTGGGCGACGAGCTCGCCGGGCGCCGGATCGAGGTGACCGTTCACGCGCCCATCTTCGACCTGAACCCGGGGAGCCTCGATCCGCTCATCCGGAAGCACACCCGCCAGTGCTGGGAGAAGGCCATCGGGATCGCGGGAGCTCTGGGCGCCCGCCAGATCAATTTCCACACCGGGCACATGCCGCTCCTGCCGGCGTCGACCTTCCCGGGCTGGATGGCGCTGTCGCTGGAGACCTGGGAGCGGCTGGTCGGCCTGGCCGCGGACGCCGGAATGCGGCTTCTCCTGGAAAACATGTTCGAGCCGACGCCGCGGGTCCTGCTGGAGCTGAGGGACCAGCTCGACGCTCGTCACGTCGGCTTCACCCTCGACGTCGGCCACCTCCACGTCTACGGGACGGTTTCGCCGGACACGTGGTGGCGGGAGCTGGGGGAAGCGATCCTCGAGGTGCATCTGCATGACAACGACACGTTCGGGGACGACCACCTGCCGATCGGGCAGGGGGCGATCGACTGGAAGCGCGCGTTCGAGGACCTGTTCCGCTACGCGCCGGAGGCAGTCAAGGTGATCGAGATGCCGGTCGAGGCGGCGCTCGAGAGCCTGATCCGGATCCGCGCCGGCGGCTTCGGCGACCGGCAGCTGGAGCTCCTGTGAAGACCGGCGTCGTGAGCCGACGCGCGCTCGGGTTCGCCGCGAT
>JBOHRQ010000161.1:0-3768 GCA_050732875.1 Gemmatimonadota bacterium
CGGGCACGATGGGCGGCAGCGTCGGGACGCCCCCCGCCTCCACGACCATGGCCGCCAGCCCGTACGCGTTGCCGTTGACGATACGGTCGGGACGACCGGCCTCGTCGATGTCCACCAGCTCGTCGCCCGTGGAGACGATCGACACCCGCGGCCGGCGGAAGACGGACACCGCGGCCCGCCCGACGGACGCCGCCAGCGCGAGGCGGGCGGGCGTGCACACCTCGCCGGCCTCGACCACGATCTCTCCCCGCCGGACATCCTCCCCACGGTGCCGGACGTGATGGCCGGGCGCGGGAGCCCGCTCGAAGGAGACCCACTCCCCGAGGTCCGCGTACGCCCCGGCGCCGCGCGGGCCGGCGGAGGACTCGACCGGCACGATCGCGTCCGCCTCCTGTGGAAGCGGCGCCCCCGTCATGATGCGGGCCGCCGCCCCTTCGGGCAGGACCCGTCCCCCCGCCGCTCCCGCCGGGACATCGAGGGCGATGGGAAGTCGTTTGCCCTCGAGAACGTCGGCCGCCCGCACCGCATAGCCGTCCATGGCGGAGTTGTCCCAGGGGGGAAGATCGAGGCGCGAGATGACGGGCTCGGCGAGCACGCGGCCCAGGGCCTGGCCCACCGCGACGCGCTCCGTGGGGAGCCGCGGAGCATACCGGAGGATTGCCCGTTGGGCCTCGCCCACCGAGGTCGTCGCTTTCTGCAACATTGGAGGAAAAGTCTAGGAGGGCCGTCCGACCGCGGCTAGTACGCGCGGAAGGTCGATGGGCGTGACTTCAGGGAGAATTGGACGATCGCGCGAGGACGATTACTATCTGCGTTGTGGCTACCCACCTACGAGGGGTCGTTCTCCCGTGACCGTTCGTCGGCACATCGCGACCATCCTCTTCACCGACATCGTCGGCTCCACCGAGATGGCCGCACGCCTCGGCGACAGCGGCTGGCGCGATCTCCTGCGTGAGCATCACGCCCGCGTGCGACGGGCGATGCGCCGCTTCGGGGGCGAGGAGGCAGGGACCGCCGGAGACGGGTTCCTCATGATCTTCGAGAGTCCGGCGAACGCGATCCGATGCGCCGACGCGATCCGGCAGGCGGTTCGCGAGGTGGGCCTCGAGGTGCGGGGCGGAATCCACATGGGACAGGTGGAATGGACCGGCCGCGATCCGGGCGGGATCACCGTCCACATCGGTTCGCGCGTGTCGGCGTTGGCCACGGCCGGAGAGATCCTGGTCTCGGGAACCGTCCGGGATTCCGAGGTGGGATCGGGGTTCGCCTTCGCGGATCGAGGGCGCCACTCCCTCAAGGGCGTCCCCGGCGAATGGCGAATCTACGAGGTCACGGGCGTACCCGCGGCGCCTCATGGTCAGGTCAGGTATCGATCGCGCAGAAGCTCATGGAGAGGCCGGAGGGCCCTGGCGGCGGGAGCGATCCTCACCGCGCTGGCGATCGTCCTGGCCCTGCGCGGATCCTTGTCACCCTGGGGGACGAGGGGACCCAAGACGGCCTCGATAGCGGTCTTGCCCTTCGAGAACGCCGGCGGGGGTGAGGAAGACCAGTACTTCAGCGACGGGATCATGGAAGAGATCCTGGCCCGCCTGTCGAAGATCGATGGTCTCAAGGTGATCGCCCGCTCGTCGGTCGTCCGGTATCGTGACAGCGACAAAAGCCCGCTCGAGGTCGGCGACGAGCTGGGAGTCTCGACGATCCTCGAGGGGAGCGTCCGCCGCTCGAGCGACCGGCTTCGGATCGCGGCCGAGCTCGTCGATACGCGAACCGGTGAGGCGCTCTGGTCGGAAATCTACGACCGGGATCCCGAGGATGTCTTCGCCATCCAGAGCGACGTCGCCGAGAAGATCGCGGCCGCTCTCCGGACCGAGCTCTCGCCGGCCGAGCGGGAGGGCCTGCGAGAACCCCCGACGACCGACCTCGAGGCGTACCATCTGTACCTCCGAGGCCGCTACTTCTGGAACACCCGAACCGAAGAGGGGCTCCGCAAGGCGGTCGACTACTTCCGGCGGGCGATCGACCGGGATCCCGTCTACGCCCGGGCCTACGCGGGTCTCGCCGACGCATGGAACCTGCTGGGCCAGTGGTATCTTCCGTCGGAAGAGGCGTTCCCGCTGGCCAGGGATGCGGCGCTCCAGGCCCTCGCCATCGACAGCACGCTGGCCGAGCCCCGGGTCGCCCTGGGCTACATAGCCATGGAGTACGAGTGGGACTGGCCGGCCGCCGAGCGCTGGCTCGAGAGTGCCGTCAAGCTCGATCCCGGGTACTCCACCGGCCACCAGTACTATGGCAACTACCTCCGCATCATGGGCCGCTTCGACGAGGCGATCGCGCAAGGGAAGGCCGCGGTGGAAATCGATCCGCTGTCGATCCCGCAACAGGCCGAGCTGGGCTATACGTACTACTACGCGCGGCGCTTTGACGAAGCGCGCGAGCAGCTCGTGCGAACCCTGGAGATGGACACGACCTACGCGCACGCCCACCTCCGGATGGGACAGGTGCTGGAGCAGCAGGCCCGGTATGCCGAGGCGGTGCGCGAGATGCGGCGCGCGGTCGAACTGTCCGATGGAAGCGCGAGCGTCGAAGCCGCGCTCGCCCACGCCCTCGCGATGCAGGGAGACGAGGCCGAGGCACGGCGGATCCTGCAGCGGCTGGAGTCACCGGGCGAGCGAGCGTTTCCACCCTCCTACGGCGCGGCGATCGTGCACGCCGCGCTGGGCGAGAAGGACGAAGCGTTCGCCTGGCTCCAGAGAGCCTACGCGGCGCGCTCCCCGTCCATGAACTCGATCCGCGTCCACCCGTGGCTCGACCCGCTGCGGGAGGATGAGCGCTTCGATGAGCTCCTCCGGCAGATGAAGCTGACCGGATCCTAGTGTGCCAGGTGATCTTTAGGCGGAGCGCTCAGGCGTCATAGCTCGAGCGCAACGAAGAGATACTGAGCGATCCGCTACGGGATGCGGAGGCGGCTGCCGGCCCTGATCCTGTCGCTCTCCAGGCCGTTGAACCGTCGAATCGCGTCCACCGACACGCCGTAGCGCCGCGCGATGGCGGCCAGCGTGTCTCCGGGTTTCACCCGGTGGAGGACGCGCGCCGGGGCCGCGCTCGGCGGAGTGGGCTCCGACGATCCGCCGGGACCCTCGTCGGCGATCACCTCGGAACGCGTCGTCAGGACCGCGGACGGCACCTTTTCCGCACCCGGCCCGCCTTCAAGACCGGGATTCAGCTCGCGGACGCTGTCGATCCCGAACTCCGGATACCCCGACCCCGAGCTCGCCGTGTGGCCGGGGATGATCAGCCGCTCACCCCCCTCGAGGCGGGTCCGCACGCCGATCGCGTTCTCGCGCGCCAGGTCCGCCAGCGAGACGTCGTAGGCCGACGCGATCCCGTTCAGGGTCTCGCCGGCCCGGACCAGGTGCACGAGCCCCGGCCGCGTCCGCTCCTCGGGCGTCAGCCGGGCGTAGTTGAGCTGAAAGGTCTCGACGCTTCCAGGTGGGATCTTGACCGGGAAGTTCGACTCCCCGGGCGGTGTCCGTCCACGCAGCAGGTGCGGGTTGAGACCGCGGATCACGTCGGAGGGGACCCCGGCGACCTCGGCGATCACGTCGAGATCGGTGGAGCTGGGGATGGTCACCGTGGCCCATTCGATGGGCTCCACCCGGCCCGTCCATCGGAAGCCGTATTTCTCCGGCTCCTTGGCGATGATCGTCGCCGCAATCAGCTTGGGAACGTAGTTCTTCGTCTCGCTGTGGAGCCCGGTCAGCTCCCAGA
>JBOHRQ010000162.1:0-3761 GCA_050732875.1 Gemmatimonadota bacterium
CGTCGTCCCGCACGATCCGCTCGGGCTCGTACTGGGCCGGCAGGACCTGCCCGTCCAGAAGCGCCACCGCCACCATGTAGTGGAGGCTGTGGTCGGCCTCTTCCTTGGTCCGGACGACCGTCTTGTCGCCCTCCTCGCCGCCGCCGATGATGTGGTACGCCACGTCGAAGGTCTCGATCTCGATCCGCTCGATGGCGGCGGGGTCGATCCCCTGGCGGGCTCTCAGCTCGAGCGCTCCCTCGAGCGTAGACTGGGAGTGGATCTCGGCGTTGTAGCGCTTGAGGATCGTCCGCGTCACGCGATCCAGCCCCTCCGTCCCCCAGTCGATCTCGAAGGGTCCCGCGATCGAGTCCTCGAAGCCCTTGTTCCCCTCGAAGACCTCGGGCGGGCCGGTGATCCCCCGCAGCGCGAGAAAGGCGGCGTGGGTGCCCCCGAAGGCGGCGTTGGGGGCGGCCAGCCCCTTCCAGTGGCTCAAGGCACCGGTGCGGGTCACCCGGAGTGCGTTGAAGGCGGTGCCGGCGATCGCGACGGCGTTGGCCGCACGTCCGGTGTCCAGCCCGAGCGCTTTCGCGACCCCGGCGGCGGCGCCGTAGACCCCCTGGGTCGTGTGATCGAAGCCCTTGGCGCGGACCGGCGCCTCGTCGGAGAGCCGGCACTGGACCTGGTACGAGACCGCCAGCGCGGTCAGCAGGTCGCGTCCCGTCCCGCCTGTGTACTCGGTCGCCGCCATCACCGCCGAAAGGTTGTCGCTCGGGTGGCAGGTCTCGCCCGGGGCCAGGTAGCTGTCATTGAAATCGAGGTAGCGGACCAGCGCACCGTTGTAGAAGGCGGCCCGGTCGGGGGCCGTCCACCCGCCGCCGATCAACCCGCAGCGCTCGGAGCCGCCGAAGTCCTCCAGGTGCTCGCGGATCATCCGCACGGGCTCCCCGTCCAACGCGCCGATCGCGCAGCCCATGGAATCCAGGACGCGGACCCGAAGCTGCTCGCGCGCCGTTTCGGCGATGTCCTTCCAGGCGGCGCGTTCGATGAACCCGGCCAGCCGTTCGACTTTCGTCACGGGTCTCCTCTGCACAGAGCGGTAGGGCCATCCGGTGGCCCCGGACCGCGGCCAACGTTATCCATCCCTCGAACCCCGCACCATGTCTCAACCCACACAAGGGAGGTCGGGATGCGGCGCGTCCGCTACCAGGTCGCCTCCAGCCTGGACGGATACATCGCTGGTCCGCAAGGCGAAACCGACTGGATCGTCGACGAGCCCACCATCGACTTCGCCGAGCTCTTCGATCAGTTCGACACCCTTTTGATGGGGCGCCGGACCTATCTAGGGGTCGCGAAGAGAGCGGACGGATTCTGGGGAAAGAAGGTCGTGGTCTTCTCCCGAACCCTCCGGCAGGAAGATCATCCGGGAGTCACAGTCGTGTCCGGCGAGCTCGAGCAGAGACTGGAGGAGCTGCGCTCACAGCCCGGGAAGGACATCTGGCTGTTCGGCGGTGGGCAGCTCTTCCGGAGCCTGCTGGAAATCGGCTCGGTCGACACCGTCGAGCTCGCAATCATCCCGGTGCTTCTGGGGGGCGGTCGTCCGTTCCTTGCCCCGCCGGCGGTGCAGAGGCGGCTCACCCTGACCGGGCGCCGCGAGTATCCGAGCGGCGTCGTCTGGCTGGATTACGCCATCCAACCCCCCGACGCGAAGTAGGAGGTTGACGCCGCCCGGACCGCCGGCGCCCGCCGGCGTCTACTCGACCTCCACTCCGTGCCAGAAGGCCACGTAGTCCTTGACGTGGCGGGCGGCGGCCTTGGGTTTGGGGTAGGTCCACGCGGCGTCGGCGTTCAAGTCCCCATCCACGGTCAGGTGGTAATAGATCGCCTCCCCCTTCCCCGGCCGCGTCGTCCGGGTCTGGCTCTGCTGCAGGAATTCCCGGTGGACGGAGCCGGGTGGGAAGTAATGCCGCCCCTCGAAGACGATCGTCTCGTCGCTGTCGGCGATGATCGAGCCGTTCCAGTAGGCTTTGGGCAAGAGTCGGCCTCCGATCCGAACGGGAAGCTACGAACCTGCCCGCGCAGCGCACCCTCCCTTACGGGAAGAGGCCGCGCCGGCTCCCCTCGGAGCGGGCACGGCCTCCAGTGCCGGCGCGGAAACTCGCGTTGCGTGCGAGCGCGACCCCGCGAGGCCGCGCTCGCCGTCCTTATGCCCTACTCAGCCAACACCGACGTCGCCGTCCCCCCGCCCATCATGGCCGGAAGCGTAGCGTCGACCTTGACGACCCGGTGCGGGTCCGCCGTCTCGACGTACACGGTCTGCCCGCCCGCCGAGCCGTCGGCCGGGGTGAGCGCGACCGGCAGCGCCTCGAACGAGCCGGCCGGCGTCTCCACCGTCACCGGCTCCTCCACCTCGACGCGGTACGGCTTCACCTTGCCCTCCAGGACCTCGAAGAGCTGAATGGAGGCCGTCGTCCCGGGCTCCAGCGCCAGCGTGGCCAGTCCCAGTTCCAGCGCGGGACCGCTCGAGAACACGGTGCCGTCCGTTTGGACGTCCACCGGGAGCGTCTGCGGACCGGCCACGATTTCGCCGCTCACCGAGCCGTCCGTGAACGCGAGGGTGATGGTGGCCGGGCCCTGATGGATCGTGCGCCGGATCGGCGCCAGGGTCTCTCGATCGACCCATGTGGAGTCGATGGCCGATCCCATGGCCCCTTCGGCGGACTCCACGACCAGGAGCGCCGGCTGGCCCTCCCACTCGCTCTCCGTCACGGTGCGCGTGCTGGCGAGCTCGATCGTCTGCCCCTGGGTCTCGGCCTTCTGCTCATAGCGCCGGGTGTCCTTCTCGACCGCAGCGCCGTCGAACGCCGTGATCGCCTCGCCCGCGTCCTCGGCGGTCGCCGAGGCGAGCTCGACGGTGCCGACGTCGACCGTCAGCGCGGCCAGGGTCTCCTCGATCGCGGGGGGCATCTCCTCCTGATAGCGGCCACCGAGATGATTCGCCAGAAACTCCTCGATTCGGGCGAACATCGCGAGGTTGTTGTCCTCGTTGGCGAAGCCGTGGCCTTCGTTCGCCGCGACCAGGTACTCCACGTCCTGCCCCTTCTCGCGCAGCGCTACGACGATCTGGTCGGACTCGGCCTTCTTGACGCGCGGGTCGTTGGCCCCCTGGATGACGAGGAGCGGCGCCGTGATCGCATTCGCGGAGTTGAGCGGCGACTGGGCCTGCATCCGCTCGGAGTCCGCGGGGTCATTCAGATCGCCCACCCGCACGGCGAAGATCTTCTGCATCGGCTTCCAGTACGGGGGGATCGAGTTCAGCAGGGTCACGATGTTCGACGGCCCCACGATGTCGACGCCCGCCGCGTAGAGGTCGGGCGTGAAGGCGAGCCCGGCCAGGGTGGCGTAGCCGCCGTAGGAGCCGCCCATGATGGCGACGCGGTCGGGATCGGCGATCCCCTCGTCGATCAGCCACTTGACGCCGTCGCTGATGTCGTGCTGCATGGTCCCGGTTCCCCACTGCTCGTTCCCGAGGTTCAGGAACTCCTCCCCGTAGCCGGTCGAGCCGCGGAAGTTGGGTTGGAGCACCGCGTAGCCGCGGTTGGCGAGGAACTGGGCGATGCCATCGAAGCCCCACACGTCACGCGCCCACGGTCCGCCGTGGGGAAAGACGACGACGGCCAGGTTCTCCGGCTCGACGCCCTGCGGGATGGTGAGATAGGCCGGGACCTCGATCCCGTCGCGTGCCGGGTAGCGGACGGGCTTCATGGTGGCCATGTGCTCGG
>JBOHRQ010000163.1:0-3759 GCA_050732875.1 Gemmatimonadota bacterium
TCGGTCCGGTTCTGCCGCAGCTCGCTGGAGCGGAACAGCGGACCCAGGATCGGCAGGTCGCCGAGAATCGGGATCTTGTCGACGTTGTCGGTGATCGAGTTGTCGATGAGCCCGGCGATGGCGAAGGTCTGCCCGTCCCGGAGCTCCACTTCGGTCTCCGCCCGGCGCGACAGGATGGCCGGGATCTGGAAACCCGAGATCTGAAGACCGTTGGCGAAGTCCAGCGACGACACCTCGGGCGCCACCTTGAGGTGGATGTTCCCGCTGTTCGTCACCGTGGGGGTGAAGTTCAGCCGGATGCCGAACTCCTTGAACACGACCGTGACCGCGTTGTTGCTCCCGCCCTGCACCACCGGGAACGGGAACTCGCCGCCGGCCAGGAACGAGGCCTCCTTGCCATCCAGCGCGAGCAGGTTGGGCTCGGCCAGGCTGCGGAACTTCCCGGTCGACTTGAGCGCCCGAATGAAGGCCGCGAACTTCGAATCGTCGAGGTCGAAGATCAGCAGGTTCACCGCGTCGACGAGCGTGTTCGGCGGCTCCTGCGGATTGGGTCCGAACTCGCCGGTCGGTGGCGGGATGAAGCGGCCGGTCGTTATGAAGCCGCCGTCGGTAGCGATCAGCCGCTGGAAGTTGGCGGCCAGGTCCCGCATGACGGTCCGGCTCACCTCGGCGAAGCGCACCTGGAGCAGGATCTGGTGTGGGGACGGGATGGCGATGTTGTTCACGACCATGGCCCCGCTCGCTTCGGCGATCTCGACCGCGCGCTGGGCGACGGTGCCGTTCGACACGCTCCCCGACAGGATGTACACGTTGCCGCTCGAGGTGACCTCTAGACCCTCACCCGGGAACAGCGCGCGGAAGTGGTTCTCGAGCGACGCCGCGTCGAGGGTGACCTCGACGGGGTAGAGCGTGCGACGCCCTTCCGCGTCCCAGATCACCAGGCTGGTCGTGCCGATCTCCTTGCCGTTCAAGAGCAGCTCGTTGGGCGACACGACGACGGCCTCGGCGACTTCGGCATTGGAGACCGACACCCGCCGCATGGCGATCGGGTGGGTGACGAGCTGGGCCGTCCCCTTGGCCAGGCTGATCGTCCGACCCTCACCGGAAACGGCGGCCTGTCCCGCCGCCCCGGCGGGCTGCGTCAGGCCATACACAGCGATCCCGAGAACGAGCGGGATCAGGCGCGCCGAATACCGCAAGGAGTGCGTACGGAGCATACGGGAGTGAGCTGGCATCTTGCCCTCCGCCTAGAAGGTGGTTTCCGAGCGCTCGGTGCCATTGAACGTCACAATGGTCGTGCCCGAACGCCTGGGAGCCCCCGAACGGCGGACGCGGGGGGCGGCCTTCACCGGCTCGTCGGTCTTCACCAGCTCGCCGGCCTTGACGCCCTCCGTCTCCACTACCGCCATGTCGAGGGTATTGCGGAGCGCAAGATGGATCCTGCCCTCGGTCGCCGCCAGAGTCAGCTCCTCGGCCTCCTCGGGCGAGACGAGCAGCGTGATGACGGTCACCGTCTGGGGCTCACCCTCGGCGGTTCTCTGGATCATCTGCCCAGCGGTGAGCACGGTGACGTTCTGCAGAATGACCCGGGTCGTGGCCTCTTCGGCCTCGTTCTCCGGGTTGATCGTGACCAGCACGTCGACGCGGGTGCCGGGCAGGACGAACCCCGCCACGCCGATCACCTCGTCGACCTTGACGCTGACCCCGCGCATCCCCTCGGGGATGACGATCGGCAGGCCGCCGCCCTCTTCCTTCTGGGCGAGCTTGCTGGTCAGGAGCGGCTCATTGATCATGACCGGCTGGATCACTCCGCGACCCACCACCTGCTCGGGGCTGGTCGCGTATCCGACCGGCACGTTGGAGCCCGGCCAGCCGACGATCTTGACGTCCGCCGGGCCGACGACCGAGCCCAGCTCGAGCCTCTGGGCGGCCACGACCACCGGCGTCGTGCCGGGCGTGCCGGCGACGGCCGGCTGGGCCGGCCTGTCCCCCAGGTAATTCATGGCCAGGTAGCCCGCCGTGCCGCCCGAAACGAGCGCCATGACGAGCGCCATCCACTTTCTCCGTTTGCGTTTCATGGTTGCCTCCCGTGTCCTCCCGTGCGGCTTGCGTGGTCGCTCGCGCGCCCTACTCGTTGCGCATGACGGCCGTGGTCTGGAGCTGGATCGTGCCCTGCATGGCCGCGTCAGACCCCTGTAGCATTGCAACAATCGGGCCTATGAAGGTGAACTGATATGGATAGCTGACCCCCACGGTGGCGAAGTTCCCGATGGTGCCGCCATTGGCCCCTTCATCGGCCGTGATCGTCGCCAGGCTGGGATCGAGGTTGGCGCTGGTCAGGTAGATCCCCACGATCGTGTTGGCGCTGTCCGGATGGGCCTGCGGGAGGGCGAGCACGCGCGCTCCTTCCCGGGCGGCGTTGGTGATCACCTGCCGCTGGTTCCAGGCCATGCCGAACTCGAAGATCCCGATCACGATCGCCAGCAGGAGGGGCAGCGCGATCGCGAACTCGACCAGCGACTGGCCGCGCTCCTCCCGGGTGCATGCATGGAGCGGAGTACGGATTTCGCCAGTCATCTTGGCCATCCTGCGAAGTCCCGGAGTCACGCCAGCCATCCCGCGAGGGCTCCCGCGCCGATCGCCACGCCGTAGGGAATCGTCAGCGCTCCAGGGGTTGTTAGGTTGCGCGCGGTCGCGGGAGTGCGCATGGCGACGCTCCCGGCGAGAACACGGGCGTGGCGCAGGGTCTCCCCGAGCGCCCGCCGATGGACCGCGAGCGCCAGGGCCATGGCCCCGCCGACGAGGGCGGTCACGAACAGCGCGAGCGGCAGGTTCGCCGGCCCGAGAAACGCGCCCACGGCAGCGAGGAGCTTGGCGTCGCCGCCGCCGAGACCACCCATGAGAACGAGGGGAAAGGTGAGAGCGAGGCCGATCAGCCCTCCGAGAACGCCGGCCAGCAGCGCTTCGCCACCTGGAAGCGCGCGCAGGACGAGCGCCGCGAAGAAGCCGCTCACCGTGAGCGCGTTGGGGATCCGCCGCGTCCGGAGATCCCAGACGACGGCGAGAACCACGAGCGCGATCAGGGCGGCGGTGCTGAGGGCGTAAGACATGGGCCTGCTCGATTCTTGACAGACGTTTTGGCAAGGAAAGCCGGGGCCCGTTCCCCCGTGCATCGGACCCCGGCTCCTCGGTGACGGATCGCAGTCGCGGCCCGTCAGCAGCTTTCGGTCTTACGAACCGCCCACGCCGGTAAGCTTCCCGGCGATGGCGTTGAAGACCCCGTTGATGTTCTGTCCCAACAGGGTGACCGCCGCGATCACGACCAGCGCGATCAGCGCGATCAGAAGCGCGTACTCGGCCAGGTCCTGGCCGGACTCGTCGCTCCAAAAGGCGTTCCAGAGAGTCAGCATTGGTTTCTTCTTCCTCCCGGCCCACTCAGGGCCAAGTGGGGGTTTCTGGTTAGAAGGGCAGACCATTGATGATCACCTGGTACAGGGACGTCACAATGGCCCCCCCGAGAAGCGTGACGGCGCCGACAACCACCAGCGCGATGAGCCCGATGAGGATCGCGTACTCCGCGAGGTCCTGTCCTTCATCGTTCCCCCACACGCTGCCGAGAGTCAGCGGCTCCACCGCCTCCCCAGTTGGTGCGGGGGTCATGGCTCGTGCGTTCATCTCTCTCTTCTCCGAGAGTTCAGGGTGGTTTCGGTTCCTCACGGCCGGGTTGGATGTGCAGGGTGCGTGCCACGAATCACGGCT
>JBOHRQ010000164.1:0-3723 GCA_050732875.1 Gemmatimonadota bacterium
GAGTTTCTTCTCGGGCCGGACGGAGACTTCTGGTTCCTCGAGATGAACACCCGCATCCAGGTCGAGCATCCGGTGACCGAGATGGTCACCGGCATCGACCTGGTGGCGCTCCAGCTCGAGGTCGCGGCCGGCGAACCGCTTCCGGTCCGGCAGCCGGAGGTGGAGCTCCGCGGCCACGCCGTCGAGTGCCGGATCGTCGCCGAGGATCCGGCCTCCGGGTTTCGCCCTGCCGCCGGCACGATCACCGGCTACGGGCCGCCGGCGGGCCCGGGCATCCGCTTCGACAGCGGGGTCGAGGGCGGCGTCGTGGTGAGCCCGCACTATGATCCGCTGCTCGCCAAGTGCATCGCGTGGGGACGGACGCGCGAAGAGGCGCTCGGGAGGATGCGGGGCGCTCTGGCCGAGACGGTGATCGAGGGCGTCACGACCAATCTCTCCCTCCAGCGCGCGCTGCTGGACGAGCCCGACGTCCTGGCGGGGCGGGTCCACACCCGCTGGCTCGAGCAGAACCTCGAGGCGATCCTGCGCCGGATGGCCGAGGAGCGGCGGCCCGACGAGCCCCTGGCGGCCGCGCTGGCCGCGTGGTCGAGCCACCTGAAGAGCCACACCCGCCGGCCGGCTGGAGACGGAAGGAGGATCGCGGGGTGGCGGGAAGGGAGCTGGGTCTGGTACCGCTGAGCGGCACGGTCGAGGCGGTCGTGGAGAGCCTGGCCCATGGCGGGGAGGGAGTGGCCCACGTGGACGGACGGGTGGTCTTCGTGCCGTGGAGCGCGCCCGGAGAGCGCGTGCTGGCGACTGTCGTCGAGGATCATCCGCGCTGGGCTCGCGCCCGCCTCGAGCGGATCCTGCAGCCCTCGCCCGAGCGGACCGAGCCCCGCTGTCCGCTCTTCGGCCGCTGCGGAGGCTGCCGGCTCCAGCACCTGCCGGCTGCTGCCCAGCGGGCAGCCAAGGGACGGGCCGTCACCGATCTCCTGGAGCGGATCGGCGGGCAACCGATGGACCGGCCCGTCGAATGCCGCGCCGCGTCCGCCGCCTGGGAATACCGCCAGCGGGCGACGCTTTCGTGGAGACGGGAGCCCGGGGGCGGGCTCCGGCTGGGCTTCCACGGCGCCGACGACTCGGCGGAGATCATCGATGTCCCCGCCTGCCCCATCCTGGACGCCCGGATCTCGGCGAAGCTGGGGGACATCCGGCGGGCCCTCGAACGAGGGCTCGCCGACGGTGCGGAGGAGGGGGAGGAAGGTCGGCTGGCCCTGCGCGCGCTGCCCGGGCGGGAGGTCGAGGCCGGCGTCTTCGCCGGCGACGCCGGGGCCGCCCGCCGGATCGCCGACCGCCTGGCCTCGACCGGCATCCCCGCCACCTGGGGCCGTCGGGCGGGGACACGGCTGGAGCTCGACCGCGATGCCCCGCGCCTCGAGACCCGCCTCGCCTATCGCGATTTGAACCTGCGGGTGGGCTTCGATAGCTTCCTCCAGGCCGATCTGGAGGCCGCCACGACACTCTACGACGCGGCCCTGGAGGCGCTCGATGCGGAGCCCGGGGAGCGCGTGATCGACGGCTACGCGGGGATCGGCGTCCTCGCCTGCGAGCTGGCCCGGAGCGGCGTCCGGGTGACCGCTGTCGAGGGCCACGCCGGCGCGGCCTCCGACCTGCGTTCGAACCTCGCCTCTGCTGGCGGCGAGGTGCACGTGCTGGAGATAACGGCCGAGCGCCTCGACTGGCGGCGGCCCAGGCCCGACGCGATCGTCGTGAACCCGCCGCGGGGGGGATGCACGCGGCCTGTGATCGAGGGGATTGCCCGGTCCGGAGCCTCCCGGCTGGTCTACGTCGCCTGCGAGCCCTCGACCCTGGCGCGGGATGTCCGCCGGCTCGGACCGGTCTGGCGCCTGGATCGCGTCCGGTCGTTCGATCTCTTCCCCCAGACCGCGCACGTGGAAACCGTCCTTCGGATGCGCCGGACGTGACTTCCACGGCGACCTGGTTCGTCACCCCCGAGGACGGCGAGGCGTACCGCGTGGTTCTGGAGCGTGGTGCCGACGGCTGGTCGGCCACCGTCGAGCGCGGCGGCCGGCAGTGGGTGTTCGCGTTTCGGCGCGGCCCCGAGGAGGGCCGCGTATGGATCGGCGAGCGGCTTCGGCGCTGGGTATCGAGCGACGGAACGCTCTCGCTGGAAGGGACCGGGTACCCTTTCCTCGTCGAGACCGAGGCCCGGCGCCGCGTGCGCGAGGTCCGGGCGGCGGGATCTACGGGCCACCGGACGAGCGAAGTGCGGGCGCCGATGCCGGGCCTGGTCGTCGCGGTCCAGGTCGAGGAGGGAGCGCGCGTCGCGGCCGGGCAGGGGGTGGTCGTCATCGAGGCCATGAAGATGGAGAACGAGATCGTCGCTCCAGCCTCGGGGATCGTGCGCGGAGTCGCAGTCGCGGCCGGCGATGCGGTGGAGAGGAACACGCTCGTGTGTCGAATCGAGCCCGACGAGGAGAGCCCGGCATGACCCGGAAGACCGTCGAGGAAACCCGCGCCCTCGAGACGCGCGAGGAGCCGAGGACGACCAGCGGCCACGTCGTCCAGCCTTGTTACACGGCTGACGACCTGCGCGGGATCGACCCCGAGCGCGACATCGGCCTGCCCGGCAAGCCGCCTTTCACGAGAGGCATCCATCCCGACATGTACCGCGGCCGGCTGTGGACGATGCGCCAGTACGCCGGGTACGGGACCGCCGGGGAGACCAACCGCCGCTTCCGGTTCCTGCTCGAGCGCGGGCAGACCGGGCTCTCGACGGCCTTCGATCTGCCGACCCAGATGGGCTACGACTCCGACCACCCGCGCGCCACGGGCGAGGTCGGGCGGGTCGGGGTAGCGATCGACACCCTGGACGACATGCGCCGCCTCTTCGAGGCCATTCCCCTCGGCGACGTCTCGACGTCGATGACGATCAACGCAACGGCGACCACGCTTCTGGCCCTCTACACGCTGGTGGCCGAGGAGCAGGGGGCCGAGCTCCGCTCCCTCCGTGGGACCATCCAGAACGACATCCTGAAGGAGTACATCGCGCGCGGCACGTACATCTATCCACCCGAGTTCAGCCTGCGGCTGGTCGTGGATTCGTTCGCCTGGTGCGCGCGGGAGACGCCGAGCTGGAACCCGATCTCGATCTCCGGCTATCACATCCGGGAGGCGGGATCGACGGCCGCCCAGGAGATCGCATTCACCTTCGCCAACGCGATCTGCTACGTGGATGCGGCGCTGACGGCGGGCCTGGACCCGGCCGACTTCGTGGGCCGGCTGTCGTTCTTCTTCGGCGTTCACAACGACCTCTTCGAGGAGGTCGCCAAGTTTCGCGCTGCGAGGAAGATCTGGGCGCGCCTGGTGGCGGACCGGTTCGGCGTTGACGATCCGGCGGCGGCCCGGCTCCGCTTCCACGCGCAGACCGACGGCGCGACGCTGACCGCGCAGCAGCCCTTGAACAACGTCGTGCGGGTCACCGTGCAGGCCCTGGCCGCCGTCCTCGGGGGCACGCAGAGCCTGCACACCAACAGCTACGACGAGGCGCTCGCCCTGCCCACCGAGGCGTCGGCGGGCCTGGCGCTCAGGACCCAGCAGATCCTGGCCTGGGAGAGCGGGGCGGCCGCGACCGCCGATCCGCTCGGCGGCTCGTTCTACGTGGAGCGGCTGACCGCCGACCTGGAAGAGCGGATCGAGGAGTACCTGAAGCGGATCGACGCG
>JBOHRQ010000165.1:0-3663 GCA_050732875.1 Gemmatimonadota bacterium
TGCAGCAACACGCCGTTCACGATGCTGAAGGCGGCCGTGCTCGCGCCGATCCCCAGCGCCAGCGTAAGAACTGCCACCGCCGTAAAACCGGGACTCTTCCGCAGCGTGCGGAGGGCGTAGCGCAGGTCCTGCATCAAACCACCCATGCGGCTGATGCACGTTCACGTGCGCCGAGAAGGACTGGAGGCGAAGTTGTGGGTCGACCCCGTTCGTCTCGAACGGAATCGTGGATTTGGCGAGCACGATTTGAACGATATCGAGCGTCTGGTTGTGGAACATTGCGAAACTCTGAGGAGTGCATGGCGTGACTACTTTGGAACTTGAGCAGGATCCTAGAGTCGTTCGCATCGACGTCGAAGAGAACCGCCTCACCGTTCATCTCGCGGACGGTCGGAGCCTTTCCATTCCGCTTGCCTGGTATCCTCGTCTCGCACACGCAACGCGCGAGGAACGCCAGCGAGACGAGCTGGCCGGAGGTGGTCATGGCATTCATTGGCCTGATCTCGACGAGGACATCAGCATCGAGAACCTGCTGGAGGGCCGTAGGAGCGGAGAGAGCGAAGACAGCCTTCGCCGCTGGCTCGCCGAACGGGAGCGGAGGAAGAACTCTTGAGGCCATGACCAAATCCTCGAACTGTGATGAAGTGCGCGAGGAGTACGATTTTGATCCCGACACGGTCCGGACCGCAGCCAGAGGCAAGTACGCCGACCGGTACGCTCGCGGGAGCAAGTTGGTCCTGTTGGATCCCGATGTAGCCGAGGTCTTTCCAGATTCCGCATCCGTTAATCGGGCACTCCGTGCACTCGTGTCCATCATCAAGGAGCGAAAGCAACCGCCGGTCAAATGAGCCCTTCGCTCTGGAAATAGCCAAGGCAGCTCCCAAGCTCCCCCACGCTCAGGCCCCCAGCTCCCGCCCCAGCAGGTATTCCAGCCTCGCCAACCCCACGTAGTAGTCGAAGCGGGCGCGGATCCGGTCGACCTCCGCCTGCCGGAGCGCGATCTGCACGTTCTGCAGGTCGACGAAGGACTCGCGGCCCAGGTTGTAGCGCTCCTCGCTCATCGCGAGCTCCTCGCGGGCCAGCGCGACCGCCGTCTCCGTCAGCTCGATCGAGGAGAGCGCGATCTCGATCTGATTGAAGGCGGAATCGACCTCGCTCGCGAGCGACAGGAGGGCCGCCCGCTCGGCTGCGCTCGCGGCGGTCGCGTCGGCGCCGGCCTGCATCAGGGCCGATTCGCGCTGAAAGCCGTCGAACAGGGGAAACCGGCCGAAGACGAGGAGCTGCCAGCTCCGATCCGAGGGCGGGAACTCCTCGCTCTGCCAGGCGTAGCCGCCGGCCACGCGGAGATCGGGCAGATACCGGGTCTTCGCGCTCGCCACCTCGGCCCGGGCGGCCTCGGTGGCCGCGTGCGCGCTCTCGAGCGAAGGGCCGCCCGCGCGCGCCATAGCGTGGACCTGGGCGCGCGTCAGGGACAGAGCCGCGGGCACCGGCAGAGCGCTCTCGGCCGGCTCGACCGGCTCTTCGATCCCGAGCGCCCCGGCCAGCTGCCAGGTACTCGCCCGGGCCCCATCCTGGGCGCGCAAAAGCTCCAACCGGGCATTGTTCAGCGCGATCTCCGAGCGCAGGAGCTCGGAGCGGGCGACCCGGCCGTAGTCGAGCTGGATCCGGACCGCCTCGAGCTGCCGCTCCTGCCGCTGGACCCGCTCCTCCTCGACCCGCACGCGGTCCCGGCTCGCCAGGGCCGCGAACCAGGCCGTCTTGACGTCCAGGACGGTCTGGTAGCGCTGCTCCCGGTAATCGGCCCGGGCCGCATCCACCTGCCGACGCGCGCTCTTTGTCTCGGTGAAGCGGCGAAAGCCCGAGAACAGCCCGTACTCGGCCGTCAGCTCCGCCGTATAGCTCTCCGCGGTGATCGACTGGCCGGTCGGGTCGAGGCGGGCGGTGCTCGAGGTCAGGTAATCGTATCCGAGCTCGACCGTCGGCAGGAAAGTCCCGTAGGCCCCGAGCCGCGCGCCCTCGGCGCGATCGACCGCCGACGCTGCGATCCGGAGATCGGGGTTCCGGGACATGGCGATCTCGACCGCCTCGTCGAGCGTGACCCGGCGCGGCTCCTGGGCTGCCGCCGGGACGGCCACGACGGTCATCACCGAAACGGCCGCCGCGGCGATGAGCGGCACGCTGGCGAGCGCGCAGCGGGAGGGGATCATCCCGCCTCCTCCTCGAGATCGATTTCGTAGCCGCTCTCGCGAAGCTCTTCCAGCGCCTCTTCGTCGCGAACCCGGTCCCGCCGCTCCTCGTCCTCGATGATCCGGCCGTCGAAGAGATGGACCTGGCGGCCGGCGTACTCGGCGTAGCGCGGGTCATGGGTCACCATGCAGATCGTGGCGCCCTCCGCGTGCAGCTCCTCGAGAAGGTCCATGACCGCGTGGCCGCTGGCCGAGTCCAGGTTCCCGGTCGGCTCGTCGGCCAGCAGGATCAGGGGATCGCCAACCACCGCCCGTGCCACCGCTACCCGCTGCTGCTGACCGCCCGAGAGCTGGGCCGGGTAGTGCTTCTGGCGGTGCAGCATGCCGACCCGCTCCAGGGACGCCTGCACCTTCTTCTTCCGCTCGGCTCCCGACGTCGAGCGATAGGTGAGCGGCAGCTCGACGTTCTCGTAGACGGTGAGGTCGCCGATCAGGTTGAAGGCCTGGAAGATGAAGCCGATGTGGCGGTTCCGGATCCGCGCCCGCTGAGAGGCGGTGAGCTCGGCGACGGGCTTGCCGTCCAGGCGGTACTCGCCCTTGGTCGGCGTGTCGAGAAGACCCAGGATCGACAGGAGCGTCGACTTGCCGCACCCCGACGGACCGGCGATCGAGAGGAACTCCCCCTCCCGGATGTCCAAATGGACGTCGGCCAGGGCGTGGGTCTCGATCTCTTCGGCCAGGAACACCTTGTGGATGTCCCTCAGCGCGATCATGGAACCGTTCTTCGCCTGCATCGCCTCCGCTCCTGTCGTCGTCATTCGATCTCCACCCGATCGGCATCGTCCCAACGGGACATGTCCGAGAGGATGATGCGGTCGCCGGCCTCGAGGCCGGTCACCACCTCGATCCGATGCACCGAGCCGCGCCCCAGCTGGACGGTCGTCCGGACCGCCTGGTTTCCGCCCTCGACGAGCTTGAAGACCCCGACCTTGCTCTCGCTCTGGCCGAACGCCGGGCGCTCGACCGAGAGGACGTCTTCCAGCCGCTCGATCACGATCGTGCCGTCGACGCTGAGATCGGACCTGAGGCCTTCAGGAAGCGAATCGGGGAGGCCCACTTCGACCAGCACCGTGCCGTTCTGGACGTTGGGGTCGATCCGTCGCACGGTGCCCGGAAGGGTGTCGTTCCGGGTGTCGATCATCGCCGGCTGCCCGATCGCCACGTCGCGGGCCTGGGTCTGGGGGATCCGGACCTCGGCCTTGAGCCGGCCGGGCTCGGCCACTCTGGCCAGCATGGTCCCCGACTGGACCCACTGGCCGACCTCCAGCGACATGTCCTGCAGGACGCCCGCGGCTCCGGCCGTCACGTCCATCGATTCCACCCGCCGCTCCTGGTAGTCGTAGATCGCGTGGAGGCGCTCGACCTGGTCCGCTTGCACCGCGAGCTCGGTACCCATCGTCGCCGTCACGAGCTGGAA
>JBOHRQ010000166.1:0-3651 GCA_050732875.1 Gemmatimonadota bacterium
TTCCAGTCCTCCGAGATCTACGGGGGCGTGGGCTCGACGTGGGACTACGGTCCCCTCGGCGTCGAGATGAAGCGGAACATCAAGGACTCCTGGTGGGAGTCGATGGTCCGGCGGGACGACATCGAAGGGCTGGACGCAGCCATCCTCATGCATCCGAAGGTGTGGGAGGCGTCGGGGCACGTGGCGGGCTTCACCGATCCACTCGTCGACTGCCGGAACTGCAAGCACCGCTTCCGCGCCGACGAGATCGAGTCCATGAAGGAGCCGCACTGCCCGCGCTGCGGCTCGCGCGACCTCTCGGATGCGCGCCAGTTCAACCTCATGTTCAAGACGTTCATGGGGCCGGTCGAGGAAGACGCGGCGGTGGTCTACCTCCGGCCCGAAACCGCCCAGGGCATCTATGTCAACTTCCTGAACGTCCTCAACAGCTCGCGTCAGAAGGTCCCGTTCGGGATCGCCCAGATCGGGAAGGCCTTCCGCAACGAGATCACGCCCGGGAACTTCATCTTCCGGACCCGCGAGTTCGAGCAGATGGAGATGCAGTTCTTCGTCGAGCCGGGCACCGACGCCGAATGGCTGGCGTACTGGCGGGAGGAGCGCCGGAAGTGGTACCGGGAGCTCGGGATCCGGGACGGGAAGATCCGCATCCACGAGCACACCCCGGAGGAGCTGGCCCACTACGCGGCCGCGGCGTACGACCTCCAGTACGAGTTCCCGTTTGGCTGGCAGGAGCTGGAGGGAATCCACAACCGCACCGATTTCGATCTCGCCGCGCACGAGAGGATGAGCGGGAAGAAGCTCTCCTGGTTCGACGAGGAGTCGAAGAAGCGCTACCTGCCCTACATCATCGAGACGTCGGCCGGAGTCGACCGGACGCTTCTTACCTGTCTGGTGGACGGTTTCCGCGAGGAGGGGGAAGGGAAGGAGGCGCGGACGGTCCTGCGCCTGGCGCCTCGCATCGCGCCCATCAAGGCGGCCGTGTTCCCGCTCGTGAAGCGGGACGGGATGCCCGAGATGGCGACCCGCATCCACGAGGACCTGCGACGCCGATGGAGCGTCTTCTACGACGACGGCGGCTCGATCGGGCGCCGCTATCGGCGTCAGGACGAGGCCGGCACGCCGTTCGGGATTACCGTCGACGGCGAGTCGATCACCGGGGGAACGGTGACGGTCCGGGATCGGGACTCGATGGTCCAGGAGCGTGTGTCTGCCGCTCGCCTGGTCGAGGCTCTGGCGGCGCGGCTCGACGGGAGGAAATAGCCAGCCGTCGTCCTGCCCGGCGACCGGCCCCCCATGACCCCCCGCCCAGGAGGTGAAACGAGATGACCCAGCTCGTCGAGAAACGCTGTGAGGCCTGCACCGGTGACACGCCCGCGCTGAAGCCCAAGGAGATCTTTCGGCTCCACGAGCAGGTCCCCGACTGGCTGATCACGACCGGCCACAAGCTGGTCCGAAAGTTCACCTGCGGGGACTTCGAGAAAGCGATGACGTTCGTGAACCGCGTAGCCGTAATCGCGGAGGAGGAGGATCACCATCCAGCGATCACGATCGATTACAAGCGGGTGACGTTCACGATCTGGACCCACGCCATCGACAACCTCTCGGAGAACGACTTCATCCTGGCCGCCAAGATCGACCAGGCGTTCGCCGATGGGGACTACGAGTGAGAGGCGGGCGACCGGCCGCGGCCATCGCCGCGGCGGTCGTGGCCATCCAGGCAGCGGTCGTGGCCGTCCCCGCGCGAGCGCGGGCACAGAACGCGCCCGACTTCCAGGCCCGGTTCGAGGCGCTGTCCGCGAACGCCGACGGCCTCCCGGCCGCCGAACGCCTCCACGCCCTGTTCGACCTCGCCTGGGAAAGATCGATGACGTGGTACCCGGAGCTGGCCACCTACGTCGGCTACGCCGAGGGAGATCACGGAGCGTGGACCGACATGTCGCTCGAGGCCATCCGAAGCCGGGAGGAGCGGCTGGGCGATCCGCTCGCAGTGCTGGAGGCGATTCCCCGGGACTTCCTTTCCCCGGAGGACCAGCTCAGCTACGACCTCTTCCGGCGGGATACCGAGGAGGATGTCGAGGGCGCGCGCTTTCCGGCGGAGCTCCTCGCGATCAACCAGTTGGGCGGGGTCCAGCAGGACGTGCCGAATCTCCTCGCCCTCATGCCCGCCCGCACGGTCGCCGACTATGAGGACGTCCTTTCGCGCCTGCGCGGCATCCCGACCCTGGTCGACCAGACGATCGTGCTCCTCGAGGAAGGCCTGGCGCAGGGAGTCACCCCGCCCGGCGTCACGCTCCGCGACGTCCCCGGGCAGGTCGAGAGCCTGCTCGCGCCGGACCCGCTCGAGAGCCCCATGCTGCAGGCGTTCACGCGCTTCCCGGACGGCCTCCCCGAGCCGGAGCGGGAGCGGCTCCGTGACGAGGCGGTGACGGTGTTCGTCGAGCAGGTCGTCCCGGCCTATCGCAGGCTTCTCGACTTTCTCGAACGGACGTATGTCCCCGCGGCTCGCGAGACGATCGCGGCGACCGCGCTGCCGGACGGCGAAGCGTGGTACGCCTACAACGTGAGGCGGTCGACCACGACCGAGCTCTCGCCCGGCGAAATCCACGAGATCGGGCAGCGGGAGGTGGCCCGCATCCGGGCCGAGATGGAGGCGATCAAGGAAGAGGCCGGCTTCGAGGGCGACATCGCGGCCTTCAACGACTTCCTGCGGACCGATCCGCGCTTCTTCCACGATTCGGCCGAAGAGCTCCTCGAGGGCTACCGCGACATCGCCAAGCGCGCCGATCCCGAGCTGGTTCGTCTCTTCGGGACCCTGCCGCGCCTGCGCTACGGTGTGAAGCCGGTCCCGGCGTACTCGGAGAAGTCGCAGACGACCGCCTACTACCAGCCGGGGTCGCCGGAAGCGGCGCGGCCGGGCTGGTTCTTCGCCAACACCTACGCCCTGGACACGCGGCCGACGTGGGAGATGGAGGCGCTCACGCTTCACGAAGCGGTGCCCGGACACCACCTGCAGATCGCGATCGCGCAGGAGCTCGAGGATCTCCCCGAGTTCCGCCGGCATGGCGGCTACACGGCGTTCGTCGAGGGCTGGGGCCTGTACGCCGAGAGCCTGGGCGAGGAGATGGGCTTCTACGAGGACCCGTACAGCAAGTACGGGCAGCTCGCCTACGAGATGTGGCGCGCCGTCCGGCTGGTCGTCGACACCGGCATGCACACGATGGGGTGGTCGCGCGAGCAGGCGATCGAATTCTTCAAGGACAACTCCAGCAAGTCCGAGCACGACATCACGGTCGAGATCGACCGCTACATCGTCTGGCCGGGCCAGGCCCTGGCCTACAAGATCGGCGAGCTGAAGATCAAGGAATTGCGGGCCCTGGCCGAGCGCGAGCTGGGCGAGCGATTCGACCTCCGCGCCTTCCACGATACGGTGCTGGGCCAGGGCGCGCTGCCGCTCGACGTGCTCGAGGAACGGCTCCGCGACTGGATCGCCGCCCAGAGCGAGGTCGCGGCGCGGCAAGCCCCGACCGCTCGGGTGCCCTAAGGCAGCTGGCCACTTGCGAGCGGATCATCGCCCGCTCCCCGCTCCGGCTCCCGGAGCTGCTTCTCCCCAGAGCGGAGCGTGTCGATCTCCGTGCGATAGACCCGGCTGGT
>JBOHRQ010000167.1:0-3634 GCA_050732875.1 Gemmatimonadota bacterium
CGGACGTTCGGGGAGATGCGGGACGCCGGGATCACCGCCGTCGGCGAGTTCCACTATCTGCATCACGGACCCGACGGCGAGGGCCACGCCTTCGACCGGCTCGTCCTGGACGCGGCCGCCGAGGCCGGAATCCGGATCGCCTTCCTCTCGGCCTTCTATCAGACGGGCGGGATCGACCGTCCGGTCGAGGCAGCCCAGCGGCGCTTCGCGACTCTCTCGGACGAATCCTTCTGGGAGAGCGTGGACCGGCTGACGGAGGAGCTCGATCCATCGACCCAGACCCTCGGAGTCGCCGCCCACAGCGTCCGCGGAGTCCCGCTCTCCAACATCGTCCGACTGCACGAGGAGGCCTCGCGGCGCGGCCTCGTCTTCCACTTGCACGTGGAGGAGCAGCGCCAGGAGATCGAGGCGTGCGTCGCCCGCTACGGGAAGACTCCGATGGCCCTCCTGAACAGAGAGCTCGAGATCGACAGCCGCTTCACCGCCGTCCACTGCACGCACACCGCGCCGGCCGAGCTGGAGCGCTTCGCCGCGGCGGGGGGGAACGTCTGCGTGTGTCCCTTGACCGAGGCGAACCTGGGGGACGGAACCCCCGACCTGGGCTCCCTCCTGAAGGTCCCGGGGCCAGCCGGCCGACTCTCCCTCGGCACCGACTCCAACACCCGGATCGCGATGATCGAGGAGATGCGCTGGCTGGAGTACGGCCAGCGGCTGAAAGGCGAGGCGCGCGGCCGGATCACAGACGAGGATGGCGATGTGGCCCGCGCGCTCCTCTCGATCGCCACCCTCGGTGGCGCCCGCTCGCTCGGCATCGAGGCCGGCGAGATCGTCCCCGGCCGCTGGGGCGACTTCATCACTCTCGACCTCCAAGCCCCCGCGCTCACCGACAGCGATGCCGACACACTCCTGGCGGCCTGGGTCTTCGGCGGTGGGAACGCCGCCGTCGCGGAGACGTGCGCCGGCGGAAAATGGCGGGACCGCCGCCCGGGGAGCGTGCCCGAGGGCTGACTCCGGCTACGTGTGCAGCGGGCGCCGATACCCGCCAAGCGCCGGATGGAGAGCCAGGACCGTCCCCAGCAGCACGGCTGGCGTACACGCCAGGGCGGCTCCGCGCGCTCCGATCGCGTCCCCGAGCACCCCGGCCCCGAGAACGCCGATCGAGCCGGTCGCCCAGGCGAGCCCCATCACGATCCCGGAGTTCAGGGCCGCCCGGCCGGGCGACGCCTCCTGGGCGATGACCACGATGGGCGGCAGGACCGCCATCCCGAGCGCGCCGGCCACGGCCACGAAGACGAGCGAGGCGGCGCTCCCCGCGGGGAACCAGAACGCCAGGACGTACGCCGGAAAGGCGAGCAGGGTGATCCCGACGAGCAGGTTCCGGCGGTCCATCCGGTCGGCGAGCCAGCCGCCGCTCAGCGTCCCGAGCGCCTGGGCGGCCAGGTAGAGGGTCAGGGCCGCCGCGCCCGCGGTCTCGGTCTTCCCCGCCGCCGCCATCACGATCGGCTCCATGGTCAGGAACACGCGCTGGACGAACGCCGTCAGCGCGCTGATCCCGAACACCAGCAGCACAGGTCCTGTGGAGAGCCGCCGAGCGCGGCGCGAAGGGGGCACCTCAGGGCGGGCCCGTTCGGGTGTCCGCTCCTTCGGGGCGTCCCCCGGCAGCATGAACCACAGCGCGCCAGCCAGAACGAGGGCGGGTACCATCGCGATCCACATTCCTTCGATACCCCGCCACGCGACGAGCAGCACCGCGATCATCGGCCCGGCGGCATAGCCCGCCGCGCCACCGAACGAGAACACCGCGTGTCGGAGGCCACTGCCGCGCCCGGCCGTGACACGGGCCGCGGTGGCCGCCGCCGCCGGATGGAAGGCGGCGCTCCCGAGGCCCCCCAGGATGAGGCAGACGACCAGCGCCCCGAACCCCGGGGCCACGCCCATCAGCGACAGGAACACGCCCGAGACCGCCGGCCCGATCGCGATCATCGCACGCCGTCCCCGCAAATCGGAGAAGTGTCCGAACAGAGGCTGGGCCAGTGCGGCGGACACCGACAGCACCGTCGTCAGGACGGCCGCGTCGGAGATCGAGAGATCGAGCCGGGTCATGAAGCGCGGCAGGAGGGGGTTCAGGAACGAGGCGTAGGCATCGTTCAGGCCGTGAAGCACCGCCACGGTGAACGCGGTCCCGAAGGCGGTGCGGCGGATTCCCCGGATCCGTCCGACACCGGTCGCCTCGATGGGCGGGCAGGCGGCGGTCGGGGCCGTGACCGACCCGGCGACCGGATCCTCGCGACGATCGGCGGCACTCATTCCGCGTTGCTCCTGGAAAGACGGCAGGCCGCTTTCAACGCCCTGCCGGCTACAGCTCGACCGTCAGCTCGACCACGCGCTTGTCGATCTGATCCACACGAAGGATGCGATCGCGACCGGTGTCGGCCACGTAGAGCAGGTGCCCGGCGCTGGCGAGCCCCATGGGCTCGTCGAGCGTCTCCTCGAACGGCTCCACGGCCTCGACGCCGCCGGCGACGGGATCCAGCATCTTGAGCTTGTGGTGGCCGGTGTCGGCGATCCATAGACGATGGTTGCCCTGCCCCCAGGCCAGGCCGGCCGCCCGGCTGAGACGACCGGCTTCCTCGTGGTCCTCGTCCCCCGACTCGGCCGCTTCGGGTCCGACCAGGATCTCCACCTCGCCTCCGGGCTCGAACGGAACCCGCCTCACGCTCGATGTCGTGGCGTGAGCGAAGTAGAGGGCCTTGCCGTCGGTCGCGAGGGCCATCGGCGCGACCGGGCCGGGGACGGCCGGTCGCCTGCCGTCCCCGGCATCCGCGTGGGGCTCCAGGACGCTGTCCTTCAGATCCAGCCGCCAGACCTGGTGGGATCCGGCCATGGCGATGAACAGGTCGTGGTTCCAGAGCAGCACGTCCCACGGGGCCAGGAGGGCGGTCTCCATCGGGTCGCCGCTCGCGAGCGATCCGGCGCCCGGGTCGCCCGTCCCGGCCATCGTGTGGACCTCGCGCGATTCGAGGTCGATCATCCGGATGGCGTGGTTCCCGCGGTCGGCGACGATCAACATGTCGCCCGACAGCGCCAGCCCCTCCGGATCCCGGAAGGCCGCTCTTTCGAAGGGCCCGTCGGCGAACCCAGGCTCGCCCCGACCGATGACCCGCTCGACGTCGAAGGCGTCCCCCACGGTGCGCCCGACCAGGACCCGGTGATGGCCGGTATCCGAGACCGCCATGCCGCCCTCGATGTCGGCCGCCACGCGACCGGGGCGCAGCAGGGCCTTCTCATCACCGGTCGTGGGACGCTCGACCACTTCGATCTCCTCCCCGCTCATGAGCCTTCCTCCCTCCGCTCCGGGATCTCTCCGGGCCTTGCGTCCCCGCGCCGGAAGGCGTCGATGTACTCGACCACATCGGCCAGATGGTCGGCCAGCTCCTGGAAGGTGTCCTTGAGCCGGGTCTCCTCCAGCTCGACCTCGAGCTGGGTTCCCTCCTTGCGCAGCTCGGCGAGCTTCTGGCGGGCCCCATCGATCGTGTACTTGCGCTCGTAGAGGAGCGTCTTGACGAGCTGGATCATCTCGATGTCGCGCTTCCGGTAAGCGCGATTGCCGGCGCGGTTCTTGACAGGCATCAGG
>JBOHRQ010000168.1:0-3634 GCA_050732875.1 Gemmatimonadota bacterium
GCATCTGCTCGATGACGCGGGGGTCGATGTTGGGATTGCCCAGGTAGATCGAGGTGGGATCGCCGGGCGCGGCGTGCATGAGGAAGAAGATGATGGTGGAGGCGCCGAGGAGGATCGGCACCGCCTGAAGGAGGCGCTTGCCGAAGTACGCGATCACAGAGGGGCCCGCCCGCCCCCGCCGAGCCCGCCGTCCCGCCTCACCGCCCCGCGGTCCCGGGAGCGGTCTCCGACCGGGCGACCGGCGCGGACCCTACCGGGATGTCGTACTTCTGCTCCCCCTCGGAGGCGAACCACTCCTCGATATTGTCCTCCCAGCCGTACGCGGTCGGCTCGACGTCGTGGAACCGCCGATCGACCACGAGAAGGTCGTTCTGCTGGAACATGAACGTGTAGTAGGCCTCGTCGACGATGATCCGCTGGGCCTCGGACCACAGGCGCTTCGCCTTCTCCCGGTCGCGCTCGACCTCGGCCTGCTGGATGAGCTCCTGCAGACGGGCGTTGTCGGCGCTGACGAAGTTGAACAGCTCGCCCTTTCCGAAGGTCGGGGTCAGCTCGGCCTTGATGCCCACGTTCCAGCCGAAGACGGCCGCCTGGAATTCCTTCTGCAGCATCTTGTCGATGGCCGAGTTGAACTCGAGACCGTCCAGCTTCACCTCCACGCCGATCCTGCCGAGCTGCTGCTGGACAACGGTGATGATGTCCATGCGCAAGGTGTTGTCGGCGTTCGTGGTGAGCTCGAACGAGAACCTCCGGCCATCCTTGTCGAGGATGCCGTCCCCGTTCGTGTCGCTCCACCCGGCGGCCGCCAGCAGCGCTTTCGCACTGTCGGCGTCGAAGGGGTAGGGCTGGATCGACGGGTCGTGCGCCCAGACCGTCGAGATCAAGGGTTGCGTCCCGATCGACGCCTGGCCGTAGAGGAGCGCCTCGACGATCTGGCCCCGGTCGATCGCCAGCGTGAGGGCCTGGCGCACCCCCTTGTCGGCGAACAGCGGGTCCTGGGTGTTCCAGGCGATATAGGTGTACCGGCGGCCGGGAAGGGAGAAGACGTTCACGTCGGCATCCGCATCGAACCGGGGGTAGAAGGGCTCGGGGAAGTTCGGCCAGACGTCGATGCTCCCGTTCTCGATCGAGGTGGCCAGGCTCGTCTCGTTGGGGATGATCCTGTACGTCACGCGATTCAGATGCGGGCGCCCCAGGAAGAAGTCCGGGTTGGCCTCGATCACCACTTCCTGTCCGGGCGTCCAGGAGACGAAGCGGAAGGGACCGCTCCCGATCGGCGCGCGTGCGATCTCGTGATTCGGCATCTCGGCGATCGGGACATCGCCCAGGATGTGCTCGGGGAGCGCGTAGCAGACGGAGGCGTCGTCCACCTGGTACATGTACGGCTCGTCGAACGTATAGCGCACGGTGAGCGAGTCGACGGCCGCGACGTCGGTGATGTGATCGAGCCACGACACGGCCGAAAAGTTGACCTCGGGCGCCTTGCAGACCCCGTGCGCGAAGACCACGTCCCCGGCCGTGAACGGATGGCCGTCGTGCCAGGTGATCCCCGGGTGGATGAAGAAGGTGAGCTGGAGCGAGTCCTCGCTGAAGCGGAAGGAGTCGGCGAGACCGGGACGATGCGTCAGGAAGTCGGGGTTCAGCTGCATCAGAGGCCAGTAAACCTGGTCGATGACCCAGCTCGAGGAGGCGGAGTTCGAGGACGGCGGGAAGAGCGTGTCGAAGTCGACGGGGTAGCCCACGACCAGCATGTCGCCGTCGGCAGGCGTGGCCTCGGGGGAGCCCGTCGCTCCCGGCTCACCGCCTCCGCCGCAGGCCGCGAGCGCGACCGCCAGAACCGGGATCACCATCCTCCGCGTCATGATCGCCACCTTTCCCTCGACAGGCTCTGGAGAACGTCCGCGTACGCCTCGGGCTCCCCAGCGGCCCGGGGAACGGATCTACCGACCGCGCGACGCGACCGGCGCCGTGCGGAACTGCTCCGCCTCGGGGATCCACCAGTCCGCTACCGAGATCAAGTGCCCGCGGGCGTCCGCCTCGACCCCGCGGAGACGCCCGTTCACGCCCACCCGCTCCTCGAGATAGTAGAGGAAGCTGTAGGGCTGCTCCTCGTGGATGACCCGCTGGTACTCGTCCCACAGCGGCTTGGCCTCCTCGCGCTCCAGCGTCGTCAGCGCCCGCTGCATGAGGGAGTCGGCCCGCGGGTTGCAGAAGGACGCGTAGTTGTACTTCGCCTCGATCGCGCCGCACGACATGACCTCGGTGGGATCGAACTTGAAATCGACCGACCAGCCGCTGACCGCGGCCTCGAATTCCTTGCGCTTGAGCCGGTCGATCAAGGTGTTCCACTCGGTGAGCCTGGGCTCGACATCGATCCCGACCTCCTCCAGGTTCGACTGGACGATCACGATGATGTCCTCGCGCAGGTCGTTGCCCTGGTTGGTCTCCAGGACGAAGCGGAAGGGCCGGCCATCCCTGTCGATCACGCCGTCGCCGTCGTGGTCCTCCCAGCCGGCCTCGGCCAGCAGCTCCTTCGCCCGATCGGCGTCGTACGGCCACGGCTCCAGGCTCTCGTCGAACTCCCACTGGAACGGCATCACGTCGGTGGTCGCGATCCGTCCGTAGCCGTACAGCAGGGCGTCCACGATCTGCTGGCGGTTGATCGACATCGTGAGCGCGCGCCGGACGCTGACATCCTCGAACAGCGGGTTCCTGAGGTTCCATACCAGGTACGAGTACGAGCGTGCCGGGTAGACGATCGTCTGGACCTGCTGGCTCTCCTCGACCCGGGCCATCTCCGCCGGCGGCACCGCGCGCATGAAGTCGATCCCGCCCGTCAGGAGCTCGGTGAGCTGGGTGGTCTGCTCGGGGATCACCCGGAACACGACCCGGTTCAGGTGCGGACGGCCGAGCACGAAGTCGGGGTTGGCCTCGAACACCGACTCCTGGTTGGCGGACCACGAGACGAACCTGAACGGCCCGTTCCCGACCGGGTTGCGGTTGAAGGGTGCGTTCCGGAGCTCTCCCGGGGCGATGTCGCCCAGCAGGTGCCTGGGCATCGGGTTCCAGTCGATGAAGTCGATCACCGGATCGGAGTGGACCTGGCTGAAGTGGAAGCGAACGGTGCGGTCGTCGATCTGCTCGGCCGACTCCACGTACTGGACGTACTGCCGGTTGGCGTACGCCACCTCGTCGTTCACCATCATCTCGTAGGTCCAGACGACGTCATCGGCGGTGACCGGCACGCCGTCGTGCCAGACGGCACCGTCCCGGATCCGGAACGTCAGCGAGAGGCCGTCCTCCGAGAGCCAGAGCGAGTCGGCTAGATACGGCTCGAAGCCCAGCTCCTCGTCGAGGCGGACGAGCGTCATGAACAGCATGTTGTCCATGACCTGGCTCGTATCGTAGTCCGTGGAGACAAGCGCGTTGAAGGCGTCGAAGTCGCTGACCCTGGCCACCACCACGGTGCCGCCATCGGCCGGGGCCTCCTGGCCGGCCGGCTGATCCCCCGGAGACTCACCCGCCCCGCCGCAGGCCAGGGCCAGCGGGAGGAGCGCCGACAGGAGAGAGCGCGCACGAAAACGACTGGTCATGAGGGGACCTCCGGGAGGCGATGGGTTCGGCACGCGGTCGA
>JBOHRQ010000169.1:0-3628 GCA_050732875.1 Gemmatimonadota bacterium
TCCCGCCCAGCTTTCCGGCCTTCTTCGCGGTCGCGTCCACGTCGTCGACGGCGACGTAGGCCGTCCAGTGGGGCGGGGCGCCCTGGTCGCAGGCCTCCTGCGGCAGCTCCATGACCCCGCCGATCGCAGACTCGCCGTTCATCCACAGCGTGTAGGGAATTTCCGAATTCTCGAACGGCGCGGTCGACCACCCGATGACGTCGGTGTAGAACGACTGCGCGGCCTGAGGGTCGGTCGTCATGAGCTCGTACCAGACGAACTGCCCGGATTTTTCGGCCATTTTTGGTCTCCTCGGGACGAAGTTTTCGGGATTGGCCTCGCCTTGGCGGCGCGGGCGCCTCATAAGAACGCGTCCGCACGGGCCGGCGTTCAAAGGCGAGCCGATCGAGCCCGCAGGAGCCGGCCGCGGCGCCACGAGGCGGCTGCCTTCTGCTCTGCACGGGTAAGGACCGCGGAGAGGGGCGAAATTCATCGCCCTGGGTCTCGAGCACCGTCAGGTCGAGCTGGCGAAGGTGCTCGGGATCGGCGAGCAGTCGATGGCGATGGACAAGCTGTCTCTTGACATATTCCTATATGGTTATATAATGTCCCCATGGCACGGGCAGCGACGACAGCGGATGCGTTCAACGCCGTGGCGGAGCCCCGGCGGCGGCAGATCCTGGACTCCCTCGCCCAGCGGGAGCGTCCCGTGAACGACCTGGTCAAGCTGCTCGGCCTGTCGCAACCCCAGGTATCGAAGCACCTGCGGGTACTTCGCGAGGTGGGTCTGGTGGAGGTGCGCGATGAAGGGCGGCAACGGATGTACCGGCTCAATGGCCGGCCGCTGAAGCCGATCCACGACTGGGTCAGGAACTATGAAGGGACGTGGAACGCACGCTTCGGAGCGCTGGATGAACTGTTGGGTGAGCTCAGAAAAAAGGAGCTTAAGAGATGATGACAGTGGCAAATGAGGGCACGATGGTCGTGACGCTCCCGACGGATACGCAGATCCTGATCACGCGCCAGTTCGACGCGCCGAAGCACCTGGTCTACCAGGCGTGGACCACACCGGAGCTCATCAAGCGCTGGTGGCACGCCAAGCGAGGGAAGGTCACGGTGGCCGATGTCGACCTGAGGGTCGGCGGTACCTGGCGCTGGGTGATGGTGACGGACGGCGGCCTGGAGGTCGCGTTCCACGGCGAATACCGCGAGATCGTTCCGAACGAGCGGATGGTATCGACCGAGGTCTACGAGGGGGCAGGGCCCGAAAGCGAAGCAGCCGTGAACACGATCACGTTCGCCGAAGTGGACGGGCGCACGATCCTGACCCTCCTGATGCAGCTGGCGAGCAAGGAGGACCGCGACGCGATCCTCGACTCCGGAATGGAAGCCGGCCTGCGAGACGCATTGGACCTCCTGGAGCAGGCCGTGATCTCGCTCATGTAGTATCCGCACGCATTGACGGGACCACGGGGCCGGAACTCATCGGCAGGCAGGTCGCGAGGGCAGGGAGCGCTTGAACACGAGCTCGCACGCCTGCGTCTTCCCGGGCATGGGCCTGCCATCCCGGTCCCTGCCCTTGCCGGCCATCCTCCTGCTCGCCGTACCGGCCGCCAGGGCGGCGCAGGAGAGCCCTTTCCTGAACATCAACCCCACCTGGTCCCCCGACGGCGCCAGAATCGCCTTCGAGTCCCGGCGCGACGGGAACGCCGACATCTGGATCATGAATGCCGACGGCTCGGGCCAGACACGCCTCACGTCCGGGCCCGGCGACGAGACCCACCCCGACTGGTCCCCGGACGGCGAGCGGATCGTCTTCGACGCCGAGGAGAGCGGGGTCTGGAACCTGTACGTCATGGACGCCGATGGGGGGAACCGGCGCGCCCTCACGTCCGGGCCTTCGGGCGCCGGGGCGTTCGCCCGACATCCGGCCTGGTCGCCCGACGGATCCACGATCGCCTTCGACTCGGAGCGGGACGGCGACATCGAGCTGCACTCGATGGCGGCCGACGGGTCGGAGCCGCGGCGCCTCACCCGGTCCCCCGGGATGGACACCCATCCCGCCTGGTCGCCCGACGGCGAGTGGATCGTCTTCTCGTCAGAGCGGGGCGGCAACCAGGAGGTCTACGTCGTCCGCCCCGATGGGAGCGATCCTCGACCCCTGACCGACGACCCGGGCGCGGACCTGGGGGCCGAGTGGTCACCCGACGGGGCCCGGATCGCGTTCACGTCCGACCGCGACGGGAACGAGGAGGTCTACGTCATGGCCGCCGACGGCTCCGATCCCGTCCGGCTGACCGAGGACGAGGATACGGTCTACGAGCTCGACTGGTCTCCCGACGGCCGGCGGCTCGCCTACTACTCGGACCGTCCCGGCCGGTTCGAGATCCACCTCATCGATCTGGCGGACCGGATCTCCGAGCGGCTCACCTTCAGCACCTATGACAACGTGCACGCCGCCTGGTCGCCGGACGGCTCCAGGATCGTGTTCCACTCCAACCGCGCGGGCGACGACGAGATCTACATTATGAATGCAGACGGCTCGGGCCCGACGCGACTCACCTACGCGCCGGGGCGCGACGCCCACCCGATCTTCTCGCCCGACGGTCGTCGGATCGTCTTTCAGTCGCCCCGGGACGGGTCCGATCCGCTCGATGTCGAGATCTACGTCATGAACGCCGACGGGTCGAACCAGAGGCGACTGACCGACCTCGGTCGCGCGTTCGCGGGCGTTCCGGTCTACACTCCTGACGGCGAGCGGATCGTCTTCGACCTAAAGCCGTCCAAGGACTGGGACGCGTCCGACTGGGACATCATGGTGATGAACGAGGACGGGACTGGGCTCCAGACCCTGCTCGGAGACCCGGCCAACGACCAGGTGCCGAATTTCTCGCCGGACGGCTCCAGGATCGCCTTCTACTCCGACCGCACCGGCGCCGACGAGCTCTGGACGATGGACGCCGACGGCTCGGACCTCCGCCAGCTGACGAGCGGCGGCGGGGAGATTCGCGCCGCCGCCTGGTCACCGGTAGGGGAATGGATCGCCTTCGTCCGGGGCGAGCTCCTGAACGGTGAGGTGTGGGTGACACGCCCCGACGGCTCGGAGGCCCGTCAGATCACCGAGGGCGCGGCCGCCGGTGGCGTCCCCTTCTGGTCCCCGGACGGCAACCGGATCCTCATCCATTCAGGGCGCGACGGGAACCGCGAGATCTACGTGGTCGACCCCGACGGGTCAGGGCTCGAACGGGTTACGAACGCTGTGGACGGAGAGCGATACCGGCGGCCCTGACTCCACCCGAGACAACCTTCTGGAGGTGTTAAGGGAGGTGGCCCGGCGCTCCAAAGAATAGGAGCGAACCAATATATCTGTTCATGGCGATCCTACGGGCGCGGCTCATGGGCAGGTGCGTACCCCGTCAATGTCCCCGAGATAGCCAGATCATGGGTTGAATCACGGCCCGAGCGCACTCGGTTCACAGCCCTCGGTTTCGACTGTCCACGAAGCGTTGGTCATCTTCCACTCGCCGTCGATCTCGAGCATCTCGAAGAGGTCGATGCCGCAGTGCGAGAAGACGCCCTCAACGTGGAAGTCGTAGGGGGCCCAGACGACCGCGATGGGCGGGTGCACCAGCACGGTGGGATTTCGTAG
>JBOHRQ010000170.1:0-3600 GCA_050732875.1 Gemmatimonadota bacterium
ATTGTAGAGCACGAACCCCCGCTTCCAAGCGAAGAGGGCATAGAGCTGGAGGTCTTCCCAGAGGGTCACCGTGCTGCCCCACGACCCGGTGAGGTCGGGGGTTACCCGCCCCAGGAACTGATCTTCGTCGGAGAGGATGATTCCGCCGTCCTCGTCCCGTCCGGCCATAACCCGGCCCCAGATCCCGTCCAGCGGAAACCCCTCCTCGATCCGCTGGTCGGAGCTGCCGGGAGTCGGGAATCCGGGCACGCCGCCCAGGCTCGTCACTTCGTTGTCGTTGGTGGCCAGGTTCAGCGTGAAGTGGTAGTCGACCCGCGAGGTGTCGACCAGCAGGCCGTCCACCGACAGCTCCCAGCCGCTGTTCTGGACCTCGCCGATGTTGGTGAGCTGGCTGGCCGGAAACCCGCTCGAGGGCGCCACCGTCCTGGCGACCAGCGCGTCCTCGGTGACCTTGTCGTACCAGGTCACCGCGAGGCCGATCCGGTCGTCCCACAGGCCGGCGTCGAAGCCGACCTCCAGCTCGCGGCTCCGCTCGGGCCCGAGGTCCGGATTCCCGAACTGGTCGGGAGTGACGGCGGGGACGCCGCCCCGGATCGCGACCGCGTTGAACACACGCTGCTCGGCGAAGGCGGCCGGCTGCTGGCCGGCGAAGCCGTACGCTGCCCGCAGCCGCAGCATGTCGACCAGGGGGATCTCGAAGAACGGCTCCTCGCTGACCACCCACGAGGCGCTGAGCTTGGGGTACGTCTCGAAGTCGAAGTTGGCGCCGAACGCGCTGCTGTCGTCGAAGCGGACCGCGCCGGTCAGAAACAGCCGGTTCTGCCAGGCGATCTGCTCCTGGAAGTAGAGCCCCACGGTCACGTCCTCGATCCGCGTCTCGAACCCCTCACGCCGGCCCGCTGCCGAGACCGTCGAAACGGTCGGGTCCGGGAAGTCCCTTCCGAACGCGGTCACCGTGTCCACGTTCTCGTTCGTCACCTGGGTGCCGACCGAGCTGCTGCTCTGGAGCCCGGGCATGAGATCCCAGGTCGCCGTGCCGTTGTAGTCGAGGGTGATTTCGACCGCCGTCTGGCGGACGTTCGTCTTCGCGCCCCGCGGGCTCACGTTGGCGACTGCCCCGAAGGGAATGAACTGGAAGTTCTCCTCGGCGTTGACGTCGATGCCGAAGATGGCCCGGTTCTCGAGCCATGAGAGGGGATCGAAGTTCGCGGTCACGCTCCCGGTGAACCGGTCGTTGGTGAATCGCGAGTCGATCAGCGCCACGCTGCTGAGAGGCGTGAACGGCTCGCCGAACTCGAAGTTGACCCCCGGCTCCACGAAGATGAAGGCGGGGGAGCTGAGCAGGGCGTTTCCCCAGAACCCGAGGGTGTTGTTGTCGTTGTGGGGCAGCCGGATCTCGTTGTTGACATACCCCGTCGAGACCGCTAGGTCGAAGACGTCGTTCGGCGTCCACTGGAGGTTGGCCCGACCTCCCGCCTTCTCGGCGAAGTTGGCCGGCGTGACGCCATCCTCGGTCATGAAGTTTCCGGAGCCGTAGAACGTGAAGTCCTCGCGCCCCCCGCTCACGCTCAGGTCGTACTCCTGGTAGGTCCCGGTCTCCCGGATCGACTCGATCGGGTTGTTGGCGAGCAGGAGCTGGCCGTCGGGAAGCGTCTCGACGACACGCACGCCGGGTCCTTCCGGCACCGCATCGGCCGGGACGGCCCCGAAGTTGTCGGGGAAGTCGTGGTTTCCCAGGTCGACCCTCCCCCAGCTCCCGCGGACGTTCCACCGGGTTTCGCCCGGTCGCCCCTTCTTGGTGATGATCTGGATGACTCCGGCCGCCGCCTCGGTGCCGTAGAGCGTCGACGCCGCCGGGCCCTTGATGATCTCGATCGACTCGATGTCCTGAATGTTGATGTCGTTGAGCCGCGAGGGGCCCTGGCCGCCCACCTGGAAGCGGTCCGCGCCGACATCGAAGTCGTAGTCGTCGTGGGTGTTGACGACCCGGACGCCGTCGACGTAGAGGAGCGGCTGGTTGGTCTGGGTGATCGAGGAGAGCCCGCGCAGGTGGATCGCCGCGCCCGTGCCCGTGGTCCCCGAGCTCGGCAGCACCACGGCTCCAGCGGCGCGGCCCTGGATGAGCTCCGCGAGATTGGTCACCGGCGCCTTTTCGATCACTTCATCCGCTTCGATCTCGACGACCGCGTTTCCGATCGCGCGCTTCCGGGTCTCGCCGGCAGTCCCGGTCACGACGATGGCGTCCAGCTCGATGGGGCTCGAGGCGAGGGCGAAGTCGACGGTGTTCGCCCCGGCGGCGACCTGGGCTGCCCGGTTTTCGGTCCGATAGCCCAGATAGATCGCCTGTATCTGGATCGGCCCGGGAAGGACCCCCGTCACCTGATAGCGTCCCTGGACGTCGGTGACGGCCCCCTGGTCCGTACCCACGATCTGGACCTGGGCTCCGACGAGCGGCTGGCCGTCCTGATCGGTGACGGTGCCCTGGATCGTGGCCTGGGAAAGGGCCGTGGCGGGGAGAAGCAAAAGGGTCAGGGGAATGAGGATGGAGATCGGCTTCCATCGTTTCCCCAGGGCCCGCTCGATGAGCGCGAACGAAGAACCGAAGTCCATGGGACCTCCTGTCAAGGCGTGAGCTTTCGACCTGGCGGGCCATCCGAATGCTGGGTCGGGGGGGGCGTCCTGTCAAGACCACTAGGTCCGGAACGGGATGCAAGAACCCGCGGTGAGAGAGCTCCCCAGGAGAGAAGACCGAGCCGCTCGCCGCGGCCGAGCCGGAACCGCCTACCCCGCCGCCGCGGGCGAGAGATACGCCGAGATCGATTCGATCAGGAGATCCTTGAGCGCCCGGTTGCCGGACGGCGTCGTGACCTCGCGATCGATCCGCGCATCCCCCCGGCGCTCGATCACCCGGGACATGCGGCGGCTGAGGGGAAGAAAGGCGGGCCGGTTGGAGAGGACGTCCAGCACCCCCTGCCAGGTGACCTGCGACGCCACCACCGGGAAGAGGTCCTCGAGCTGGCTCCGGTCGCCGTCGTCGAGCCCGGCCAGGCTGGAATCCATCTCGGCTTCCACCTCGGCCAGGAACTCGTCAAAGGTGGCCGGAGTGGCCCGCACGCCCTCGCCGGAGGCGCAGCCGGCGACCAGGGCGAGCAGGGCGAAAAGGGGGAGCATGCGTGACATCGATGATTCCTCCTGGATGACATCCCGAAATGCGACGGGCCGCCCTCTCCAGCAGGAGGAGCGGCCCGCCCGATGCCGGCCGCGACGAGGCCGGGCTCGCTAGAGGTTCGGGTTCGTGTCCAGCTCCTCGTCTGGGAAGGGCCAGCACTCGTCCCCGCCCGCCAGGAAGGGATCGTTCCGCCGCCGGAAGTCGGCCAGCCTGTGACCCTCGAGCCACAGCTCGAGGGCGCGCTCCTGGGAGACGTCCTCGCCGGCGGCCTCGCGGGCAATCAGAGCCGCCTCGGCCCCGCTCGCGATGCGTATGTCGGCGCCCCGGTCCAGGTACTTCTCCTGGACGAACAGCGGCGTTTCGTTGTCGGGGCCGAACTCCCCCTCCGTGAAGAACGGGCACTCCGGCCCGAAGCAGACCGGGACTCGGGG
>JBOHRQ010000171.1:0-3600 GCA_050732875.1 Gemmatimonadota bacterium
ATCGAGCTGCGGGCCACCCTCTCCAGACGACCGTCGCTTTCCATTGTGGTGGCTTACGATTCTGCGGCATGGCTTCATAAGCTCTCGCAGAGAGCTCCCAACAGGCATGTCCTGGCGATCCCTTCCGGGGAAAGCCTACCTCACGCCTTGAGGGCCTTCCGCGTCACGAGGCAGTGGGGAAGTCTCGACTCCATCAAGATCCAGGGTCTTCCCGTGTGGAGAATGGAGACCCTCATGGTACTGATCGGCGCTCAGCCACAGTCGTTCCGAGATTGGCCGAACATAGGCGAGTGGCTTAGTGAAGCCTGCGATCGTCTGGAGCCCGAGCTTTTGTTGCTCGAACTGGAAGGGCGACCGAGATCCACCTGGATGCGGACAGGCTACATCCTCGAGACAGGAGGAGGGGCCGCAATCGCCGATAGACTGCGCGAGCTGGCACCCCCTGGTCGAGGACCGTTCTATCTCGGTAGTCGAGATAAAGGGGGACGATACGACCGACGGTGGGAGATAATGGACTCGCTTCTTTACCGGAGCGCGCGGAAATCCGATGTCAATTCGGGGCAAAGATCGAAACGAACGGGAGCGACCTGATCACCGAGGGCTACCTCGCGCGCCATTATCGAGGGCGCAGTGGTGGTCGCGGATATGCTCTGCTGGATGTGGCTCAGGACTATGCTCTCAAGATTCTATCGGATGCCGGCCTTTTCGAACTCGGCCTCACTTTCAAGGGTGGCACAGCACTCCGGAAGTATCGCGCCGGGAGTTTGGGGCGGTTCTCAACGGACCTTGATTTCGCAGCCTCTGACCCGGCCCTCGGCCAGATGGTAATGGAGGAGTTGAACGGGGTAGAGCTATTCGATGTCGAGTTTCAAGTAATTGAAGCGGCGGGCAGGAGAGCAAGATTGATCATCACGACTCCGCTAGGGAGTCCAGGGATCGATGCGATGCTGGAGATCTCCCCCCGTACCGCTTGGATTCGACCCGAAACCATGCTCCCCATCGACTTCCCGGTCCATCATGGCTATGAATTCGCTCAGTTTCCCGTTCCAGTGATGGCGTTCGAAGAAACCTTGGCCGAAAAGTTGGCTGCGTTCAGGCGCCGGGCTTTGGCGCGTGACCTGTATGACCTGGACTGGTTTGCTCGCCAGGGAGCCTTCGATGAGGCGCTCGTCCGGAGGCTGACTTACCTGAAGATATACGTGGATGTCGTCGAAGACGGGCTGGGCAGGCGGCCTTTTGAACCCCTGGAAGATCTGTTCAACAGGAGTACGAGGGACTTTCCTCCAGAGGATATCGGGCTGCTCGCGGGTGAGATCCGCATAGCGGAGTGGCTGGAGGCTGTCGGAAGCCGCTTCCGTTTTTTGACCCACCCCGTTGAAGAGGAGGCACGTTGGTCTCTCTGTGACCCAAAAGATACTCGCGACGTGTCCCAGGCGATCGAGCAACTCTCCAGGACCACGAATGAGTGATAGGGACGATCGTATAAGAGAAACTCTCAACAGTATTTGACCGATTCCCCTCTTCCCAAACTTCTGCTCCAGCCTGTCTAACCCGCTGGGGTTGGGTAGATTGATAGGATGAAAGGGACCTTGATTCGAGGCACAGAGAAGCTTCCCCTTCATAGGAAGGCAGGCAGGTAACCATGGACGAGCCGAAGATCCGCGTGCTGGTGGGGAAGCCCGGGCTGGACGGTCACGACCGGGGGGCCAAGGTAGTGGCCGCCGCGCTCCGGGACGCGGGCATGGAGGTCATCTACACCGGGCTCCACCAGACGCCCGAGCGGATCGTCGAGACGGCGCTCCAGGAGGACGTCGACGTGATCGCTCTGTCAATCCTCTCGGGCGCCCACATGACGCTCTTCCCGCGGATCCTCGAGCTCATGCGCGAGAACGGTCTGGAGGGCGTGCTCCTGACCGGCGGCGGGATCATCTCCAAGGACGACACGGCCGAGCTTCACGAGATGGGCGCCGGCCGCCTGTTCGGTCCCGGCACGCGGACCCAGGACATCGTCGACTACATCCGTGGATGGGCGGAGGAGCACCGAACGGCGCCGACCTCTTGAGCATCGACCTCACCCCCGAGCAGCGGCTTCTCCGCGACACCGTCTGCGAGTTCGCCCGCGACCGGATCGCGCCGATCGCCCGCCAGCACGACGAGTCGGGCGAGTTCCCGAAGGATACCGTCCGCCAGATGGCGGAGCTGGGCCTGTTCGGGATCCCGTTCCCCGAGGAGTACGGCGGCGCCGGCGCGGACGCGCTCTCCCTGGTCCTGGTCGTCGAGGAGCTGGCCAAGGTCGACGCCTCCCACTCGATCACGGTCGGCGCCCACACCTCGCTCGGCGCCTCGCCGATCCATGATTTCGGGACCCCCGACCAGAAGACCCGCTACCTGACGCGGCTCGCGAGCGGTGAGGCGCTGGGGGCCTTCGGGCTGACCGAGGCCACATCCGGCTCCGACGCCGCCAACATGAGCACGACCGCCGTTCGTAACGGGGATGGCTGGGTTCTGAACGGCACCAAGGTTTTCATCACCAACGCCGGTGTGGCGGAAACGTTCGTGGTGGCCGCGATGACCGATCCCGAGGCCGGCGCGCGCGGGATCTCGACCTTCATCGTCGAGCGCGGCTGGGAGGGCGTCCGATCGGGGAAGAAGGAGGACAAGCTGGGCTGGCGGGCGAGCGACACGCGCGAGCTGATCCTGGAGGACGTGCGGGTGCCGGGGGAGAGCCTTCTCGGCGAGCTCGGGAAGGGCTTCAAGCAGTGCCTTCACACGCTGAACGGTGGGCGGATCGGGATCGCCGCGCACGCGCTGGGGATCGCCGAAGGGGCTTTCGAGGCGGCCCGCGCCTACGCGCTGGAGCGCCGGCAGTTCGGAAGGCCGATCGCCGAGTTCCAGGCCACCCGCTTCAAGCTGGCCGACATGGCGACCGGGATCGAAGCCGGCCGACATCTCACGTATCACGCCGCGCGCCTCAAGGACGCCGGCAAGCCGTACCGGCTGGAGGCGGCGCAGGCCAAGCTCTTCTGCTCCGAGCTGGCCATGAGGACCACGATCGAGGCCGTCCAGATCCATGGCGGGAACGGCTACACGCACGATTACCCGGTCGAGCGGATGATGCGGGACGCCAAGATCACCGAGATCGGCGAGGGGACGAGCGAGATCCAGCGCACCGTCATCGCGCGCGAGATCCTGGGGGAGGCGGGGTCGTGAAGGATGTCGACGTGGCGCCCACGCTGGCCTGGCCCTCGCTCCGGTGGGGCGAGCGCACGGTGACCGTCCTCTCGGACGGGCTGATGCGGCTGGACGGTGGGGCGATGTTCGGCGTCGTACCCAGGGTGCTCTGGGAGAAGAAGCTCCCCGCCGACGACCGGAACCGGATCCGCCTCGCCATGAACTCGCTCCTCGTCGAGGGCCCCGAGGGGCGGACGGTCATCGAGGTCGGCTCGGGCGGCAAGGAGAACGAGAAGTTCGCCGACATGTATGGCCTGGAGCGAAACGGCGGCCTGCCCTCGCGGCTGGCCGAGGCGGGGGCACCCGTCGAGACGATCGACCGGGTGATCCTGACCCACCTCCACTTCGACCACGCCGGCGGCGCCACGC
>JBOHRQ010000172.1:0-3599 GCA_050732875.1 Gemmatimonadota bacterium
ACTGTGCGGAACACGAGCGCTTACGGGGGAGGATTCCCTACGGAAGAAACGTAAGCGGAGATCTCCATCCTATGGCAAAGTCACAGCCAACCCGACATACAAAACAAACAAAAGCAGAAAGCCAAGATCTACTCGGTCAAGCCGAGGTACGACCCGGCCACATGGAAAAAATCAATGTCGGCATGTACGAACAAGGCATGCTTGAGCCCAGGCTCACTCTCGAATTGACACCCAACATGCCAGACGTCATCAGTGCCACACTCGCACGGCTCGATCAAGGTGACCACTACACGCTGGTGTATCACGTGCAGAATTTTGGTGATGTGACGTGTTGGGTCGGGGTAAGAGCTACTGCAGCACCTGCGGATGGATATTGAACAGACATGTGTACCGCGCCAAGCTCAACCGGGTTCGAGGCGCCCCGTCAACCGCAACTAGCCTTCACACAACTTCCAATTCTCATCGGCTAGAGGAGCGCTATTCAGCTGATCACGAAGGCCCCGCCAGTTCGGCATGAACCTATCCATGAGCTTGGTAAACCGCGGGCCATGGTTACGTTCGAGGTGGTGCGTCATCTCGTGGACGACGATGTACTCCAGGCACTCCGGGTGCTTCTTGGCGAGCTCGACGTTGAACCAGATGTGCCCGGTCTCGCGGTTGCAGGAGCCCCACTTGGTCTTCATGCGCCTGATGGTCCACCGGGGTACCGATACTTTAAGAATCGGTTCCCACTTGGCGATTAGGTTCGGGATTGTTGCTCGCAGTTGCTCGCGGTACCACTGATCGAGCAGTTCGCGTCGTCGGTCGGCTGTGGTGCCCGCCGGAACGTACAATAGCAACCGCTCACCATCCGCCTCGAAATGAGCCCGCCCAGGACGTTCGATGACCTTCAGTCGGCGGCGAACTCCCCACACGTAGTGAGACTCGCCTGTGACCATCTCTCGCTCGGACTGGCGCGCCGCCGAGCGAAGTTGCTCGCGCCGTTGTTTGATCCACGGCAGCCGCTGGATCACAGCTAGCCGGACGTGCTCGTCGTCAAGCCGGTGCGGAGCAGCCACCCGAACGCGTCCAAGCGGCGGATAGACACCGATGTGCAGGTTCTTGATGTCCTTATAGATGACATCAACGTCGATGCCTCGGATGGTCAGGTAGGCACTAGCGGTACTCATGGCGTGCCTTTACCAGTTCAAATAGTTCATCGAGACGATCGAAGTCGTCAGGTAGTGTCCGAGCGATTGCGCGCTTGACCTTCTTCTCCTTGATCGGATTTCCCACCCACGAGTCTGGCTTGGTGTGCCGGATCGTCGTGTCGATCTCGACAGCGATCTCGGTTGACGGATAGAAGAAATCGATCAGGGCGCGGCGAGCACCGTTGTTGGCCCACTCCGGGTACTCGGTATCTGATTCGCCCTTGCCGAGCTTGGTCGCGTACTCCAGCAGCTTCGCGAGGTACTCCTTGTAGCCCAGGGCGCCCTGGCGCCGTTCTTCGAGGATGGTGTCGAGCAGCTCGGACATCTTGTCGTAGTACTTGGGGTTCATCGCGCGCTTGTCGATGATGAGCTTGCGCATGTTGTTGGTGATCGTCTCCGCCACCGCTTCGGGTTCCTTCTTGATACCCGCAGGAAGCTTGTCAAGCGCACCGGCCCCCATCTCGACGATCAGCTGGATAAGTCCGGCTTCCTCGAAGTTGGACACGACCTCGGAGGGCTTGGCGCTGATATAGGTGTCGAGCAGGTGGCGCATGCCGGCCTCGTACTGCTTGAAGTCGACGTCTTCGCCGGCCCCAAGCTTGACCTCGTCGCGCACGTTGGCGTAGTGGACGATCTCGTCCTTGATCGCAGCGGCTTCGGCATCGCTGTAGCCAGCGGCGCTCATCTCATTGGCGAGGTTGCCGTACGCGCGGGTCACAGCCGCGACGGCCTTGTAGAGCTCGACTCGCTTGGGCTCGTTAGCCTTGAGCTGATCGGCGTTGCCCTGCTCGCGGGCACAGAAGTACTGCTGATACTGTAGGGTGTTCTTTAGCGGTTCGACTGGCTCACACAGCGCACGGATCTTCTCCAGAGCTTCGTCGAGGTCTTCGCGGGCCTTCTCAATCCGGTCGGACAGCAGACCTTCGATGTCCTTCTTCTCGTAGCCCTCCAGGGCACCGCCGGTGTAGTTGGTGATGGCGGATTCAAGAGAGTTGAACAGGTCTCGGTAGTCGACAATGTAGCCGTAGTCCTTGTCCTCGCCATCGAGACGGTTGACCCGGCAGATCGCCTGGAATAGGCCGTGATCCTGCATCTTCTTATCGATGTACAGGTAGGTCGCACTCGGGGCATCAAAGCCGGTCAGCAGCTTGTCGACGACGATGAGCAGTCGCATCCGACCCGGATCGTTGACGAAGCGGTCCTTGACGTCCTTCTCGAACTGCTCGACCTTGGTCATCGCCTTATCGGCAGGCTCGTTGAAGTGGTCCGCGAGCATCTGACGGTAGATCTCGTACTGGCGCAGTCGCTCAGTGGCGCCGTGGCCGGAGTCCTCCTTGGCGATGTCGCCCGCCTGCGGCGCATAAGATGTGACGATGGCGCACTTGCCTCTGAATCCGGCCTGAGTAAACAACTCGTAAAACTTGCACGCCTGGTAGATGCTCGAACTGACCAGTATCGCGTTGCCACGGCCATCCGACAGGCGCGGCTTAGTCTCCATATCGAGCAGGATGTCGTTGACGATCTGCCGGGCGCGCGGTTCCGAGCTGACGATCTTCTGCATGGTGCCCCAGCGTTTCTTGAGCTCGGCGCGGGACAGATCTGTCATACCTCGGGTCTTGGCCTCGAACCACTTATCGACCTTCTCGGGAGACGTCAAATCCTGGTCGATGTTGCGTGCCTCGTAGCGCAGGTCGAGCACGACGCCGTCGGCCACACCCTCGTCGAACTTGTAGGTGTGGATGAAGCTGCCGAAGCGCTCGATGGTAGTGGCTGTGTCTGCCTTGAGCAGCGGCGTGCCGGTGAAGCCGATGAACATGGCGCCCGGCATGAGCGCCTTCATGGCGTCGTGCATCTTGCCCGACTGGGTGCGGTGAGCCTCATCGACGAAGACGAAGATGTTGCCCTTGGCGTGGAAGTCCTTGGGGACGGTCGTGTTCAGCTCTCGGAAAAACTCGCTCTCAGCCTGGTCGCGCGCAGCCTCATCCTCCGAGCCGCGGAACTTGTGCACCAGCGAACAGATCAACCACTCCTCGCTGGCGTTAAGGGTGGCCAGCATGTCGGCGCCGCTCTTGGTGCGGTAGATCGACTCGTTGACCCCGCGGAACACCTTCTCGATCTGATCGTCCAGTTCGGTGCGGTCGGTAATAAGCAGCACGCGGCCATCCGGCTGGTGCTCGCGGATCCACTTGGCCAGCCACACCATCGTCAGCGACTTGCCAGAGCCTTGCGTATGCCAGATGATGCCGCCCTCGCGCTTGGCGATCCGCTCTTGAGCGGCCTTGACGCCGAAGTACTGGTTATGCCGGCACGTCTTCTTCTGACCCGCGTCGAAGACCATGTAGTCGTGAACCAGCTCAAGCAGGCGCTCCTTCGAGCAGAGCTGGGTCAAGGAACGATCGAGCGGGTCGG
>JBOHRQ010000173.1:0-3566 GCA_050732875.1 Gemmatimonadota bacterium
TCAAGCGGGTCCCGTTCTACCCCTCCCCCGGCGATCACGACACGAGGGTCAACTTCGGGGAGCCGTATATCAACGCCTTCACGCCACCTGAAGGGCGTCCCTCGGGGTCCCCGTTCTATTACTCCTTTACCTACGACAACGTGCGCTTCATCGCGCTCGATTCACAGCCCTCCGAAGAGCACGCCGCCCGCCACGGGTTCGTCGGGGACCCCAGCAGCGAGCAGTACCAGTGGTTCCTGACCGAGCTCTCGGCGGCCACCGCCGATCCGAACATCGACTGGACCATCGTCTACTTCCACCACGCTCCGTACAGCGCCTCGACAGGCTTCGGTGGCCACGGCTCGGACCTGGCGGTGCGCCGCTTTCTCGCGCCGCTCATGGACGGATACAGCGTTCCGCTCGTGTTCAGCGGCCACGATCACGATTACCAGCGCTCGCGACCGATCCGCGAGAACCAGCCGGCGGAAGAGGACCAGGGAACCGTGTACGTGGTGAGCGGCGGGGGCGGCGGCCGGCGCACCTTCCGCGGCACCGGCGCCGACTGGTTCACCGCCTATTCCGACCAGATCTACGAGTACGTCCGGGTGGACGTCGACCACTACGACCTCCGCATCGAGGCCATCGACATCGACGGGAACGTCTTCGACTCGTACGAGATGTCGATCCCCGAGGCGAGGCGCAAGCCCTACGAGCGGGAGACGGTGCCGATCACCATGCCCGGCCCGGAACGGCCGGGCGAGGAGCCCGAGGGAGAGTTCGTGCCGGAGAGCGCGCCCGCCACGGAGCCCGCCACCGCCACCCCCCGCTAGTTCAGCCGCGGGTCCTGGGGGCGCCGCCCACCGAACCTCTCGATCGACGAATACGACTCCAGCTGCTCGCCCATCCAGCGCTCGATCTCGGCGGCCCGGGCCTCGACGTCGTCGATCTCCAGCAGCGACTGCTTGGACCCGACACCGACCCTCAGGATCGAGGCCGCCCGGTTCACCAGGACCGGATAGGGCAGCGCCTCGGTGAGGAGATCCGCTGGCATTCCACCCGCCAGGACCTGCTCCCCGTATTGCCGTGCCGTCATCAGAAACGACGCCTTCGCGTCCGCGACGCGCGGGTCCTGCAGATCGGGGAGCATCTCCCCCCTGGGCTGGACGGCCGCGCTGAAGTATTCGGCGGGCTGGGCGCTGAGATGGCCCAGGGCCACCCGCGAAAGCCCGTGCAGGACGATGTCGAAACGGCCGTCCTGGAGGCGCTGGGCCACGTCGATGCGCCCGACGGATCCGATCGGATGGATGAGAGGCGGGCGGCCCGGCGGCCGTTCCTCCCGCGCCAGGACGACCACGATGAGGCGCTCGCCGCTGAGCGCGTCCGTGACCATCGCCCGGTAGCGAGGCTCGAACACGTGGAGGGGCAGAAAGGTGTGGGGAAAGAAGACCACGTTCCCCAGCGGAAAGACGGGCGTCTTCATCGGTGCGAGCGCGGCAACGCCAACCGCTGACGCGGTCGCGCTTTCCGCCGCGGATGGCGCCGGCTATGTTCGCTCGCCGCACGCATGAGCCTCGCCCTCGCCTTCGTCGCCGCCCTTGGAAACATCCTCGGGGGACTGCTGGTCGGTGTCCGGGCCCACTGGAGCCACGTCATGTTGCGGCTCTTCGTGGCCACCGGGGCCGGGTTCCTGCTCTGCGTGGCCCTGCTCAGAATGCTTCCCGAGGCGCTGGAGCTCGCCCCAGACCAGGCCCTGCCGCTCGCCGTGGCCGGCTACTTCCTGACCCACCTTTTCGAGCATACGCTGGTGCGCCACTTCCACTTCGGCGAGGAGGTCCATACCGAGGTCGTGCGCGGGGCTTCCAGCGCGGCGGCCACGCTCGGCCTCGGTCTGCATTCCTTCTTCGACGGCGTCTCGATCGCCGCCGGCTATCACGTCTCGCCCTCCCTCGGCTGGTTGGTGTTCGGCGCCATCGCGCTCCACAAGCTGCCCGAGGGGTTCACCATCGCCTCGATCGTGCGGGCCGCCGGCGGCTCCCGCCGTCGCGCGGTCGGCACGGCGGCCGTCGTGGGTGGAGCGTGCGTCCTCGGCGCGATCCTGCTCGCGGGGCGCGCGGACCTCGCGGGGCCGGGGCTGGCGATGGCGACCGGTGTGACGATCTACGTGGCGGCCACCGACCTGGTTCCCGAGGTCAACAAGGAGGTGGGTCACCACATGGCCTTCACGGTTCTCGGGGGGGTCGTCCTGTATCTGCTGACGGCGTGGGCGCTGGCGGCGATGGGGATCCGCTAGCCCCCTCCGGCCGTCCGCTCGTTCGGACCAGATGCACCAGCCGGTCGAGATCGGCCAGCGCGAGGTTCACCAGATCGAGGAAGTTCTCCTCTTCACCGGGAAGCTCGGCTGTGGGAAGCGAGTCCGAGGCTCCGACGCTGACCCCTGCCGGAACGGTGACGGCCGTCTGGCCGGTCACCAGCGTACGCTGGCGGGCGGCTTCGTTGGCTTTCTCGCCGCCCGTCGGCGTCGGCGCGGGAGGCAGCGCCTCGAGCCAGGCCTCGGCCCGGTCGAGGTGGGCTTCCAGGGAGTCGACGGCGGCGCCCACGCTGTCGGCGCTCGGCTCCATGAAGGCCGGCAGGGGCTCGGTCGCGAACGATTCGACGCGCGTCCTGAACTCCGCCAGCAGCCCCCCGGACAGGGTCTGGTCGTCCTCGCCCACCGCCCGCTCGAGCTCCCGCGACCAGCGCACGAGGGCCGAGAGAGAGGGCCATTCGCGCAGGGTGGCGCCCCTGGTTCGATAGGCATCGGCGTCCAGGTACTGGCGGCGGAACCCCTCCGGTTCGTCGGCATCGGACTGGGCCAGGACCGGGCCGGCGCCGGACGCGATAAGGAGCAGCGCCGCGGCGAGCAACTTCCAGGGGGGGTTCGGGGTATGCGCCATGATGGCTCTGATACCCATCGTGTCACGGGTTGTTCGGCAGGTCAAGGGGGAGGCCGAACCCCTTGACGGAAGGCTGTTTGGCCGCTATAATCTCTTGTTCCCCAATTTGGCGGTACTTTGCTCACGTCAGGTGCTCTTCAGCGAATAATAAGGGAAAGCGGACCGAAATGACGACCAAGCGCAGGAAAACAACCAATATGTCGCTGGGCACCGGGACCGACAAGGTGGACGAGGGGGCCCTCGCGCTCTACCTGGAGGATATCAAGAACCATCCCCTCCTGTCGCGCGCCGAGGAAGCCGAGCTCGCCCGCCGCATCCGGGACGGGGATCAGCTCGCTCTCGAGAAGCTGGTCCGCTCGAACCTGCGGTTCGTGGTGTCGGTGGCCAAGAAATACCAGAATCTCGGCATGAGCCTGCCCGACCTGATCTGCGAGGGCAACGTCGGGCTCGTGCGCGCAGCGCAGAAGTTCGACGAGACCAAGGGCGTCAAGTTCATCTCCTATGCCGTGTGGTGGATCCGCCAGGCGATCCTGAAGGCGCTGGCGGAGAACTCCAAGACGTTCCGGCTGCCGATCAATCGGGCGACCACGCTCAACAAGATCTCCAAGAAGGAGGCCGAGCTGACCCAGAAGCTCGGGCGTGAGCCGAAGCCCG
>JBOHRQ010000174.1:0-3502 GCA_050732875.1 Gemmatimonadota bacterium
CGAAGCGGGTGAGGCGGCCGAACACGGCGAAGCGCTCCTCGATCTCGTCCACGTCCAGCCGGACCAGCCGGTCGACCGAGAAATCCTCGCAGCAGAAGGACCCCATCGCCGAGCCGTAGATGGTGGCACGCCGCAGACCCTCGGGTGTCGTGTCGCCGGTAGCGGCCACGTATCCCAGGAAGCCGCCGGCGAAAGCGTCTCCCGCGCCGGTCGGGTCGACGATCGTCTCGAGCGGCAGGCCCGGGACCGCGAAGATCCAGTCCCCGGAGAAGGCGACGGCCCCGTGCTCGCCCTTCTTGACGACGATCAGGCTCGGTCCCCACTCCAGGATCGCCTCGGCGGCCTTCCGGAGGTTCGGCTCGTGAGCCAGCTCGCGGGTCTCGGAGTCGTTGATCAGCATGATGTCGACCCGGCCGATCACTTCGCGCAGCTCCTCCGGGGCGTGCTCGATCCAGTAGTTCATGGTGTCGAGCGAAACGGTCTTTGGATTCTCCACCTGCCCCAGGACGCCGAGCTGGAGATCGGGCGCGATGTTGGCGAGGAAGACGTGCTCGGAGTCGCAGAACTCGCGCGGGATCCGGGGCTGGAAGTCGGCAAACACGTTGAGGTCGGTGAACAGGGTCTCGCGGGTGTTCAGGTCGTAGCCGTACTCGCCTCCCCAGCGGAAGGTCTCGCCCTCCACCGACTCGAGGCCGGCGAGGTCGATTCCCCGCGCTTCGAGGAGCTCGCGATGACGGTCGGGGAAATCGTCGCCGACCACCCCCACCAGCCGGACCTGGGTGAAGTAGGAGGCGGCGAGCCCGAAGTAGACGGCCGCTCCCCCCAGCACGTCCTCCCGCTCGCCGAACGGCGTCCTGACGTCGTCCAGCGCGACCGATCCGACTACCAGCAGGGACATGAGACTCTCCGGCGGAGGAAGGAATGCGCCATCTTCGCGATCTACACGGTTACGTCATTCAGAGGGCGTTCCAAAACGGCCGCGGCCCTTTTCAACGCCCGTCACATCGATTCGGGCGCCGTCACGCCCAGAAGCCGCAACCCGTTCCCCAATACCGTCTGCACCGCTCGAGCCAGCGCCAGCCTGGCCCGCGCGAGGCCCTCGTCCTCGACCAGAAAGCGCTCGCCGTGATACCAGAGATGGAAGCGTCGGGCGAGGCCTTCGAGATAGTCGGTCACCCGGTAGGGCTCGAGCGCGTCGGCGGCGTCGGCCACGACATCCGGATAGTCGTCGAGCCACCGCAGGACCTCGAGCTCGGTATCTGCCTGAAGACGATCGAGGGTCTCTGGGAGGCCGCTCACGAGCGGATCCCAGGCTCGCTCCTCGAGCCGATCGAACACACCCGCGATCCGGGCGTGCGCGTATTGCACGTAGTAGACCGGATTCTCCTCCGACTGTCGCCGCGCCAGGTCGAGGTCGAAGGTCATGTGCGTGTCGCCCTTCCGCATCAGGAGAAAGTAGCGCGCGACGTCGACGCCGATGTCGTCCATCAGCTCGTGCAGCGTCACCATGCGGTTCTTGCGGGTCGACAGCCGCACCTCCAGCCCGTCCTCGATCAGGCTCACCTGCTGGTAGATGACCGTCCGGAGCCAGTCCGTTGGATAGCCGAGGGCCTGGAGCGCCGCCTGCATGCGGACGGCGTAGCTGTGATGGTCGGCGCCCCAGACGTCGATGGCGGCCCCGAACCCGCGGGAGTGCTTGTCCAGGTGGTAGGCGATGTCGGGAAGCAGATAGGTCGGGTCCCCGCTGCTCTTGATGAGCACCCGATCCTCCAGGTCGCCCCAACCCGTCGCGCGCAGCCAGACGGCGCCGTCCTTCTCGTAGACCGCGTCCCCCGCCCGCAGCGCCTCGACGGTCTCGTCCAGACGACCGTCCTCGTAGAGCGAGGATTCGTTGAAGTAGACGTCGAACTCGACCCGGAACCGGGCCAGGTCCTCGCGAATCCCGGCCGCGATCCGCTCGCCCGCGAAGCGCCGGATCTCGCCCAGGCCTTCGGCCGCGGAAGCCTCGCGGAGCCGATCGCCCGCGTCCTCCCGGAGCTCGATGGCCAGGTCTTCGATGTAGCCTCCGCGATAGCCCTCCTCCGGAAACGGGTAGTCGGGCTCCCACAGCTGCCGGTAGCGGGCGTGGACCGAGGCCGCCAGGATGTCCATCTGCCGCCCGGCGTCGTTGAAGTAGTACTCGCGCGTGACGTCGGCGTCCTGGCTCTCCAGGAGCGCCGCGATGGCGTCGCCGAGGACGGCGTTCCGCGCATGGCCGACGTGAAGCGGTCCGGTGGGGTTCGAGGACACGAACTCGACGTTCATTCGGCGCCCCGCGAGCCGCGAGGTCCTTCCGTAGGCCTCGCCCTGCTTCAGGACGCGCCGCACGCCGGCCTGGAGATATCCCGAGGACAGTCGGGCGTTCAGGAAGCCGGGGCCGGCGACCGCGACTTCGCCGAAGACGTCGGGGTCCACGTCCAATCCCCCGACCAGCTCCAGCGCGATCTCTCGCGGCGGTCTTCCCAATGGGCGCGCCAGGGCCAGCGCCACGGGCGAGGCCCAGTCGCCGTGCTCCGGCCTGGCGGGCCGTTCGATCACGATCTCGGGGGCCGGCCAGCCGAGCTCGCTGACCCGTCCGGCCAGCATCGACCGCAGCTCCTCGCGGGGTCGGCTCACCGGCCCTTCTTTTTCCTCTTCTTCTTTGGCTTGTCGGTCGCCGGCGCCGGAGTTTCCGCCTTCTCGCCCTTGTCGGCCTTGTCGGCCTTCCCCGCTCCCTCGCTCTCTACGGACCCCTTCTCCGCCTTCTCCTTCGCGCGATATTCCTCGCTCCGGTAGTCGGTGATGTAAAACCCCTCGCCCTTGAAGAGAAACCCCGCCCCCCCGGTGATCTGGCGATGCGCTCGCCCGCCGCAGACGGGACATTTCCGCGGCGTCGCCTTGGCGGTGATCCTGGCGATGACATCGAAGACGTGTCCGCAGGCGCTGCATTCATAACCATACGTCGGCATGCTAGCGTTTCCTCTCGTCCCAGGTCCCGTAGATCTCCCGGAAGACGTCCGCGATCTCGCCGAGCGTCGCCCCGGCTCCGCACGCGCCGCGAATGACGGGCACCAGATTGTCCCCCCCGCGCGCGGCGACGGCCAGCCGCTCGAGCGAGGTAGACACGGCGGCGGCGTCGCGCGATCTCCTCCAGGCTTCGAGCTTCTCGATCTGGCGCGCGGCCAGCTCGCCCGTATCCACGCGCGCGATCGGCGCCTCGGCCTCCGGCTCGACCCAGCGGTTGACGCCCACCACCACCTCCTCGCCGCTCTCGACCCGCCGCTGATGGCGCCAGGCCTCGCGCTCGATCTCCGCCTGGAAGAACCCTGCTTCCAGCGCGCCGATCGCCCCGCCCACCGCGTCGATCCGCTTCAGGTACTCCTCGATCCGCTCTTCCAGGTCGGCGGTCAGCCGCTCCACGTAGAACGAGCCGCCGAGCGGATCGGCGGTCGCGGCCGCCCCGCTCTCCCAGGCCAGGATCTGC
>JBOHRQ010000175.1:0-3480 GCA_050732875.1 Gemmatimonadota bacterium
CAGCGGACGAACGCGGGGAGCGGCACCGCGGCTCGCTGAGTCGATCCGGCGGACCTGATGGACCATGAGTGGAACGACAGCCAACCGATCTATCGCCAGATCCGGGACCGTGTCGCCGCGATGATTCTGGACGAAGTGCTCAAGGAAGGCGAGGCGTTGCCGTCGGTGCGCAATGTCGCGGCGGAGTATCGGGTGAATCCACTCACCGTCCTCAAGGGCTACCAGCAGCTGGTCGAAGAAGGTGTCGTGGAGGCGCGGCGCGGCCTCGGCATGTTCATCAATCCTGGCGCCCGCGCCCTCCTGCTGCGGAGCGAGCGGGAGAGGTTTCTCGGCGAAGAGTGGCCCCGGATCCACCGGACCATAGTGCGGCTCGGCCTGACTGCGGAGGACCTCCAGCAGCCCCCGCCGCCTTCTCCCGAGGAGGAGCATTGAGCCCATGGCGTACGTAGAGGCCCGGAGGCTCCGCAAGACCTACGGTGCGACCGTCGCCCTGGACGGCATCGATCTCGAGGTCGAAGCCGGCCGCATCCTTGGCCTCATCGGTCCCAACGGCGCCGGCAAGACCACCGCGCTCAACGCGATCGTAGGTCTGACGTCCTACGAAGGTGACCTGAGCGTGCTCGGGCGCGACCCCTGGACCGAGCGGGCTCAGCTCATGCGCGACGTGTGCTTCATCGCCGACGTCGCCGTGCTTCCGAGCTGGATGAAGGTTTTCAGGGTGCTCGATTACGTGGCCGGCGTCCATCCGCGGTTCGATCGCACGAAAGCCGAAGCCTTTCTGGCGAAGACGAGCATTCGGCCCACCAGCAGAGTCAGGGAGCTGTCGAAAGGCATGGTCACGCAACTGCATCTCGCGGTGGTCATGGCCATCGACGCGCGACTCCTGGTGCTCGACGAGCCCACCCTGGGACTCGACATCCTGTATCGCAAGCAGTTCTACGACGCCCTGCTCGACGACTATTTCGAGCGCAGCCGCACGGTCATCGTGGCCACGCATCAGGTGGAGGAAGTCCAGCACATCTTCACCGATCTCGTGTTCCTCGACCGCGGCCGTATCGTATTCAGCCGGAGCCTGGACGAGGTGGAATCGCAGTATCGCGAGGTGGCGGTGCATCCCGACAGGATCGCAGCGGCGCGGGCTCTCCATCCCATCCACGAGCGGCCGGGTATCGGGCGCAGCATCCTGTTGTTCGAGGGCGTGGACCGTCAGCAGCTGGGCGCGCTGGGGGACGTACGGACCCCGAGCGTCGCCGATCTCTTCGTGGCCATTCTGAGCAGCCGAGGCGGCATGGAGCGAGGAGCGACCGAGTGGTGACTCCGTCGAGCCTGTGGTGGTCTGTACGGCGCGAGCTTTGGGAGAACCGCTCCATTTACCTCGCCCCGCTCGCCGTCGCCGGCGTCTTCCTGGTCGGCTTCTTCATCCCCCTCGTCCGCCTGCCGGAGAGAATCCGCGCCGCGGCCACGGACCCGGTGCAGCTGCAGGAAGTCATCGAGCAGCCGTATGTGATCGTCGCTATCGCGCTCATGGCCATTTATCTCCTCGTGGCCGCGATCTACTGCCTGGATGCGCTGTATGGGGAGCGCCGAGATCGCAGCGTCCTCTTCTGGAAGTCCATGCCGGTCTCGGATCTCACCACCGTACTGTCCAAGGCGAGCGTTCCCATCCTGGTGCTGCCCCTGGTGACGTTCGCGGTGACGGTGGCGGCGTACTTGGTCATGCTGCTCATGAGCAGCGTCGTCCTCGCGGGCGCCGGCCTGAGCGCCACGACGCCGTGGACCCGCGTGCCGTTCTTCGAGGCGTCGGTGACGAACTTCATCCACCTGGTCATGTTCCACGGCATCTGGTACGCGCCCTTCTACGGATGGCTGCTGCTGGCCTCGGCCTGGGCGAAGCGCGCCCCCCTGCTGTGGGCCGTCCTGCCTCCAGTGGCGATCGGCGTCCTCGAGAGGATCGCTTTCAACACCTCGCATTTCGCCGGAATGGTGCAGTACCGACTCATTGGCAGCACGGAATCCGGCGCGCCCGTGGACAGAATGACGATGGACATGCTTGCGCCCGGTCCCCTCGGGCAGTTCCTGATCGGCCCTGGGATGTGGGTCGGTCTGGCGATCACCGCGGGATTCCTGTTCGTGGCGGCCCGGCTCTACCGCTCTCGCGGACCAGTCTGATCCGGCCGCACGTCTCGTCTTTCACGGAACCCGTCCTTTCGCCATAGGGAGGAACGGCATGTACGGGGCATCCACGGTCCGGCTCTACGTCCTGAGAGCCACGTATCTCATCATTTTCGTGGGCCTCGTGTTCATGATCTCCTGTGGAACTCGATTCGCTGGCGCCCAATGCGGATCTCTCGGGTCGGCTGGTCCGTGATCACCTGGAAGACCATCGGCTGTTGATAGCCGGCGCCGTGGATCGCTGCGGCGGAGAGAAGGCCGACGTAGTAGGGCTGTTCGAGGAACCGCATGAGGTCGTCGATTAACCAGCTTGGCAGCGACGATCCCGCGGACGAACCGGTGACTGCGTCTTGCCACCTTCCTTCATGAAGATCACCGCTCCTTAGAGGGCTTGGCTCCTGCGGTTCGTTTCAGCTCTATATGGAGTTCCTCCGCCTGCTTCCGGTAGAACTCGAGCTGTTCCTCGGGCGACTTGTCCTTGAGCTGTTCGTACTGCTCATCCCGAATCCGCCGCACCAGCTCCACGGCCCTGATCTCATTCTTCTTCATGCTGCGTCACCTCCCGGGGCGAGTAGATCTCAAGCGCCTTGTAGCCGAGTTCCCGGTTCACGGCGTTGAACATCCGAATCTTATCGAAGCGAACAATGTGCGCGAAGTTCCAGCTCACGAGCAAATCGACCGCGGCGACCGTGGCGACGGCAATGTGGAGAGCGTCAGCCCGAAATGGCCGCGGGACGATGTCGTGTGCCAGGTACTCTTTTGCAAGCGTGAGCGCATCACCCGTCGCGGAGAGTACTTCGGCGCCGAGACCAAGAAGCTCGGCGTACTTGTTCCTGATGCGCTCGGGCGCGGGTCGGATCTCCGCGGCCACAAGGTTCGAGAGGACGGGCAGGAAGTATCCGAGGCAGAAGTCCTTAGGATCATGGCATCGGGTGCCCCCGGGTCACCAATCGTGGACCAGGGAACGGCCGCGTATCCATTGCGTTCGAGGACGGGGACCCAGGAGGGAGACAGGTTCATATCCACGAGGATTCTCACGGGCGGACGAGAGGAACCTCGATCTCCTCCGCGCGCCAGGCCGCGTACGCGAGCGCCTCGGCGATATCGGCCTCTTCAAGGTACGGATAAAGCTTCAGGATCTCCTCCCTTGAATGACCCGCAGCGACCAATCCCACGATTGTCCCCACGGTAACGCGGAGGCCGCGAATACAAGGTTTCCCTCCCATGACCTGGGGGTCGGTCGTGATTCTCGTCAGCTTGTTCATGTTCACACCTCCGAAGACGTGTTGCGCGAGGTCTTCGAACCTC
>JBOHRQ010000176.1:0-3477 GCA_050732875.1 Gemmatimonadota bacterium
ACGAGTAGGCCGGCGGGTAGATCCGCATCGCCTCCCTGACGACCCGCTCCGTGTAGGGAAGGCGCCGCAGGTCCTGAACGCCCGGCGGCCGGCCGTCCAGCGCGCCGTCCACCTCCTCCTCCAGCCGCGCCGTCGTCTCCGGATGCTGGGAGAGCAGGTACCAGGTCCAGGTGAGGGCGAGGGCGGTGGTCTCGTGGCCGGCGAGGAGCATGGTGATCGTCTCGTCGCGGAGCTGCTTTTCGTCCATCGGGCGACCGTCCTCGTCGCGGACCTGCATGAGCGCCGAGAGGAGGTCTCCCCGGTCCCGGCCGTCCCGGTGCTCTTCGATGATCCGGTAGACGAGCCGGTCCATGCGGTTCACGGCCCTCCGGTAGCGCCGGTTCGCCGGGGTCGGGATCCAGTCGGGGACCAGAACGGGCCGCCGGATCCGTCGCGCGATCTCCTCGATCCCGGTGTCGAAGGCACCGGCGATCTCGGCGGCGTCACCGGCCACCTCGGCGTCGAAGAGCGTCCTGGCCACCACGCGGAAGGTGATCGACGTCATCTCCCCTCGGACGTCCCGCTCCTCGCCGTCCCTCCAGCCGTCCAGCCGCTCGGTCGTATAATCGACCATGATCCTCGCGTACTCCGCGATCCGCTCGTGATGGAAGGCCGGTTGGACCAGGCGCCGCTGACGGAGCCAGTCGTCGCCCTCGTTTGTGAGCAGGCCCTTTCCGAAGATGGCGTCCACCTTCCGCCAGAAGAACGTGTGCTTGATGAAGTTGCGGTGGTTGGCGACGAGGACGCGCTCAACGGCCTCGGGGGAGCTCAGCAGGTACGCCGTCCGGTTGACCACCCGGAACCGCGCGACCTCGCCGTATTCGCGCGCCAGCCGCGTCGCGAACCCCAACGTGTCGCCCGCGAACTCCCGCAGGTTGCCGAGGACGGGGTGGCCGGGCGGGCCGGGAGGGAGGGCGGATCGGGTCGCGAGATTCATGGCGATCGAGACCCATGGTACAGCCTCGGCCAGCCCCTTGACATGGTGTGCCTCAGTGTGCTAGAATCCCAGCATGGTGCTGAGATTGCAGCAGGCATTTCGATCCGGCGATACTCAATGGAGGTCCGCATGACCGGGAAAGCGCTGACCGAGCTGAGCCCGCGGGAGCGCCAGATGGTGGACGCGCTCTACCGGCTCGGCCGGGCCACGGTCCGCGAGGTCATCGACGCCATCGACGACCCGCCGAGCTACTCCGCCGTCCGCGCGACGCTGCGCGTGCTCGAGGAGAAGGGGGTCGTGCGTCATGAGCAGGACGGGCCGCGGTATGTCTACCTGCCGGTCGTCCAGCGCGAGACGGCCCGCCGCCAGGCCCTGCGCCGCCTGGTGCAGACCTTCTTCGACGGATCGGCGGAGCAGGCGGCCGTGACGCTGCTCAGGATGTCGGATGGCGAGGTCGCGGACGATGAGATGGAGCGCATGGTCGAACGTATTCGACAGGCTCGAAACGGAGGCAGGTGAGACATGCCCTTCTGGTTGGACGCGCTGGTCAAGGTAACAACTTTCCTTGTCGTGATCTTCGGACTGGCGGCCCTGGCGAAGAAATCGTCGGCGGCCACTCGTCATCTGCTGTGGTGCTTCGGGCTGCTGGGCCTGCTCGCCCTGCCGGTCCTCTCCAGGGTCATGCCGTGGCACCTGCCTGTTCTGCCCCCGGTGGAAGGGGCAGCGGTCGTGGAGCCGATCCCGACCGGCACCCCTGAAGCCGTGACGGCGCGAGGAGGGAGCGCGGTCGAGATGGCCGGGCCGGAAGGACCGGTGGGTGGCTTGGAGCCGGCCGGTGCTTCAGCTGTGGCACGGTCCGCCGAGACGGCTTCGTTGATCGAGCGGCTCGAGTCCAAGGTGGATGTCCTCCGGCGATCCGGCATCGCCGGGATCCTGGTTTCCCTCTGGATGATCGGAGCCGCGGCGATTCTCGTCCGCCTGGGGGTGGGGATGGTGACCCTGCGGCGCTATTCGCGCCGGGCCCGGCCGGCCGCCGGTCCTTCCTGGGAAACCGCGCGCGAGTGGGCCGGGAACCGACTCCTCCTGGACGCCCCGGTGCGCCTTCTCGTGAGCGAGGAGGTGACGATGCCGCTGGCGGCCGGCGTTATCCGCCCGGTGGTTCTCATGCCGGAAGAGGCCGAGCGCTGGCCCGACGAGCGCCGGCGGGCGGTCCTGCTCCACGAGATGGCGCACATCAAGCGCCGTGATGTCCTGCCGCATCTGATGGCGTGGGTCGTGTGCGCGATCTGGTGGTTCCATCCGCTCGTCTGGGTCGCCGCGCGGCGCATGCGGTCCGAGAGCGAGAAGGCGTGTGACGACCTCGTGCTCAAGGTGGGTACGCGGGCCTCGCGTTACGCGGACGACCTGCTCGACATCGTCACCCGGGCCGGAACCGTGCGCGCGCCGGCAGCCGTCGTGCCGCTCGCCCAGCGCTCGGAGTTCGAGGGCCGCATCCTGGCGATCCTGGAGCCCGACCGGAAGCGGCGCGGGGTGTCGGTGGCCCAGGCGGGATTCGTTGCGCTGGCGGTGGCCGCGCTGGCGGTGCCGCTGGCCGCCGTGGGGCCGGAAGAGCCGGAGAGTCCGTTCGACGAATTGCCTCCCTCGTTCGACCTGAGAATCGTGGAGCCGACTAAAGATGCCCGCGAGAACTCAGGAGAGAAGAGTCTTGGCGACCGCCTCTCGGATCTCGTCGCGGGCAGGCATGACGAGAAACAGAAAGAGCAGAATGAAGGCTCGAAGTCGGAGGACGACATCCTCTCGAAGATCCTCGAGGAGGACACCAGTCTCGAAGCCGATCTCGTCGAGTCGGAGATCGCGATCATCGAAAATGAGGCGGTCGATGGATCGAAGGCCAAACCGGCAGCCATAGCGAACGGGCGGGCAATCGTCGCGCTTGCACGCGCTCTCGACGACAATGACCCGAAGGTACGGCTGTCCGCCGCCGAGACTCTCGGCAAGCTCGGCGACCCGCGCGCGGTCGAGGCGCTCACGAGGGCCTTGCGCCAGGATCCGGACGCCAAGGTCCGGGCCATGGCGGCCTGGGCGCTCGGCCAGATCGAGGACCCGGCGGGCGTGCCGGCGCTGTCCGCGGCGCTCGGAGAAGACGACGACGTGACCGTGCGCCGGAACGCGGCCGAGGCCCTCGGCCAGATCGAGGACGCCGCGGCGATCGACGCGCTGGGCTCCGCGCTCGGAGATCCGAGCGTCGAGGTCCGGCGTGAAGCGGTCTGGGCGCTGGGGATGATCGAGGACGCCCGCGCCGTCCCGCTGCTCGTGCCCCTCCTGGGTGACTCGGACGTCGAGGTACGACGGAACGTCGCCGAGGCGCTGGGCGACATCGAGAGCTCCCAGGCGGTGGACGGGTTGATCCAGGCCACGCGGGACAGCGATCTCGAGGTCCGCGTGAACGCGATCGAGGCGCTCGGAAACCTGGGGGACAACCGGGCGCAGCCGGTTCTGGT
>JBOHRQ010000177.1:0-3471 GCA_050732875.1 Gemmatimonadota bacterium
TTGCCAATCCGGTCGGCCAGATCGACCGTCTGCCCGGGAGCTTCGGGGAGGACGAAGTTCGGGGCGAGGTCGCCCGGTTGTACGGCCATGGGACCTCCGGAGGGGGCTTCGACGATGCGGGGAGGGTCTCCCGACGTTACGCCGCTCTCGGGGGCCGGGCAACGACGGTCACGATCCCATTATGTGACCAGTGAGCCTTTTCGTGAGGACATTAATATGGTCATCCAAGGGCAGCGTCCAGCCCCAGGAAGATGGTGTTCCTGGCGCCGGGTCGGTCATCCTTGATCAGTAACCGAAGCGGAGCCGGTCGAGCGTGACCTGGTGCCGCAGGACCTCGTTGCCCTCGACATCCTTGAGCAGGAAGGTGATCGCCCCTGGATCGCTGGCGGTGTCGATGTCCAGCAGGCCATAGTTGAACCCGTCGGCGTAGCCGCCGATCCGGATCGGGTTGGGCTGTTCCAGTCCGGTCGTGAAGACCCGGTTGCCTACGGGTGAGGCGGTCAACTCGTAGAGGGGGTACCCGACCCGTTCGTCGTCCCGCATGAGCTCCGAGAGGTGCCGGTCGCCCGACACGAAGACCACGCCCTCGATCCGCTGCTCGCGGATCCAGCGCATCAGCTCGGCTCGCTCATGTGGATAGTTGAGGTAGCCGTCGTACTGGTGGTAGTCGGCCAGCACCTGGACACCGACGGCGACGATCTTGACCTTGGCGCGGCTCGCGGCGAGACCCGCCTTCAGCCACGCCATCTGCTCCGTTCCGAGCAGGGTCTTGCCGGGGACCCGGGGGCCCTCCTCCGGATCCCGGTAGAAGCGGTCGTCGGTCAGGAACAGCTCGACGTCGCCCATGACCACCCGGCTGTAGATCCCGTCGATCCCCGGGCCCGGCCCGTAGGCGGGGTTGGCCCAGAAGCGCTCGAAGACGCGGCTCACCTCGCGCCTGAGCGGGAACGTCCGGTCCGGATCCCCGTCGCCGTAGTCGTGATCGTCCCAGATCGCGTAGTGGACCGCCTGCCGGAGGAGCGGCTGGAGGGTCGGGAGATCCCGCAGCTCGGCGTACTTGAAGGCCATCCGCCCGGAGTCGGTCCAGTCGGCCGGATGGGTCGAGTCGGCGTCCTCGAAGTAGTTGTTGTCGCCGAGCCATACGACGACGTCGGGGCGGTCGGCCTCGATCGCCGTCCAGATCGGCTGGATCGAGTCCCACAGGACGCGGGCGCAGGAGACCAGGGCGATCCGGAGCCGGGTCGGCTGGCCCGGCTGGGGGAAGCTCCGGAAGCCGATCTCCGGGTCCATCTGGACCGGCCGGTCGTCCGCCTCGAGCCGGACGGTGTAGGGCGTGTCGGGCTCCAGTCCCTCGAGCCGGAGGATCGCGGAGGCACCGGTCTGCGCGTCCAGCTCCCCTTCCACGATCTGTCCGTCCGGGCCGACCGCTTCCGCGTCGATCTCCACCGGAGCCGCGGCCTGGAGCCAGATCCACGCGCCGGTGTCGGTCGTGTGCCCGACCATCGGGCCCAGCTCGACCACGGAGTCGAGCGGCACGGGGCGCGCAGCGGCCCGACCGTCCGGCCCGGGCCTGGCGTTCGATCCCACGCCCGAGACACAGCCCACGGCCACGAGCGCGAGGATTCCGGATAGACGCAGCACGGGGCCGCAAGGTATCCGCCGGCTCCGGGCCGGGCGAGACGCGCCGCCTAGACACCCACCACGGGGCTCGCTATCCTGCGTCGGTCACGAATCCATCACAACCGACGAGGCGCTCTGATCCGCGAAAGCGGGAAGGCCCGGGAGGTTCCATGCTGCGGAAGCTCATGCCGCGAGAGACCGATTTCTTCGACTACTTCGAGCGCCATGCCGCCACCACGGTCCAGGGTTGTCGCGAGCTGCTGGACATGGCCACGACGGGCGGCGACTTCGAGACCCGCGCGAAGCGAATCAAGGATCTCGAGCACGAGGCCGACTCGATCACCCACGACTGCAACGAGGCGCTCCACACGACCTTCATCACCCCGATCGACCGCGACAGCATCCACACCCTGATCTCCCGGATGGACGACATCATGGACTTCGTCGAGACGGTGAGCGATCAGTGCGTCCTCTACAACATCGACCGGATGACGCCCGACGCGCGCGAGCTGGCCGAGGTCCTGGTGGAAGCGACCCTGCAGCTCGAGGAGGCGCTCAAGGGGCTCCGCGACATGAAGAACGCCCGCGCGATCTCCGAGCGCTGTATCGACGTCAACCGCCTCGAGAACCGGGGCGACGAGATTCTGCGCAAAGCGGTGGCGCGTCTCTTCGATGAAGAGAAGGACCCAATCTCGATCATCAAGTGGAAGGAGATCTACGAGAACCTCGAGACGGCGACCGATCGCTGCGAGGACGTGGCCAACATCCTCGAGGGCATCGTCCTCGAGAACGCCTGACCTGCGGACGGCGATCCCGTGGAAACCGTTACCATCGTCGTCATCTTCACCGTCGCCGTCGCGTTCGCCTTCGACGTCATCAACGGCTTCCACGACGCCGCGAACTCGATCGCCACGATCGTCTCGACACGGGTCCTGCGCCCGCGCTACGCCGTTCTCTGGGCCGCTTTCTTCAACTTCGTGGCGATGTTCATTTTCGCCCCCAGAGTCGCCGACACGATGTCCAAGATCGTCGATGTCCAGGCGGACGACGCCTCCTACGTGTGGGTCGTCCTGGCGGGGTTGATCGGGGCCATCGTCTGGGACCTCCTGACCTGGTGGTGGGGACTGCCGACCAGTTCGTCCCATGCGATCATCGGCGGCTTCGCCGGCGCCGGCGTAGCCCACGCCGGCTTCGACATCCTCAACTGGGACAAGATCCTGGTCACCATCGGGTTCATCCCGCTGGCGCCCCTGCTCGGGATGGTGGCCGCGGTGATCCTGATGATCGGGATCGCCTGGATCTTCCGCCGCTGGACCCCGGCCGGTGTCGACCGCGTCTTCCGCAAGGGGCAGTTCCTGTCGGCCGCGCTCTACTCGCTGGGCCACGGCGGCAACGACGCCCAGAAGACGATGGGGATCATCGTCGCGCTCCTCGTGGCCTCCGGCTCGCTGAGCCCGGACACCGAGCTCTCCCTGGGCAACCCCCAGACCCTGTGGATCATCCTCGGCGCACATATCGCGATGGCGATCGGGACCGCACTGGGCGGCTGGCGGATCGTCCGCACGATGGGAATGCGGATCACCAAGCTGAGGCCCGTGGGCGGCTTCTGCGCCGAGACCGGCGGCGCCTTCACGCTCTTCCTGGCGACGCACATGGGCATTCCCGTCTCCACGACGCACACGATCACCGGAGCGATCGTGGGCGTCGGCTCCACGCGCGGGGCCTCGGCGGTCAAGTGGGGGGTCGCGGGACGGATCGTCTGGGCGTGGATCCTGACGATTCCGGCGGCGGCGATCGTGGCCATGCTGTCCTATTACGCCACGACCTTGTTCCACCCGGTCTGAGGCGCGC
>JBOHRQ010000178.1:0-3462 GCA_050732875.1 Gemmatimonadota bacterium
CGGCGAGGCTTCGGCAGACGGTCCTCGATCCTCCCCAACACCCACAGAATCACCAGGAGGATGACCGTCGTCCCGATCGCCGGAGCGAAGTAGCCGCTCCCGATGGCCAGCCCGATCCCGGCCATCACCCAGATGGTGGCCGCCGTCGTCAGCCCGTGCACGGAGCCGCGCGATTGGATGATCGTTCCCGCCCCCAGAAAGCCGACGCCCGAGACGATCTGCGCGGCGATCCGACCGGGGTCGGCGATGTTGACCTGCCGTTCCGCGTAGCTCAACGCCACGTGGATGGAGACCATCGTGATGAGGGTCGAGCCGACGCAGATCAGCATGTTGGTCCGAAGACCGGCGGGCTTGTCGCTCAGCTCCCGCTCCATGCCGATCGCCGCACCGCAGGCGACGGACAGCAAGAGCTTGACCCAGAGGTCCGCGGCCAGGAGCTCGCTCAGGTCAGCGTTCCTCGACCGGCGACGTGTCCCGCTCGGCGCGATACGTCCGGAAGCGCCGCAGCACCTCGTCGAGGGCGGCGTAGGACTGGATCCCGCACAGATCGCAGAGGTCGTCGTACAGCTCGATCGCCTCCCAGTTGGCGTCCGCGACGTTGAAGAACCCGCGCGACTCGAGGGCCTCGACGAGATAGGGGATGCGATAGTCCGAGTCCGCCGGACCGGCGAACGGCCGGACGACCCGGTCGACGAAATAGAGATCCTGCAGGACGATCTCGGGATCGACCTCGGAGGGCATCCGATCGAGTCGCTCGAACAGGAGGTCTTCCATGAGCGTCGAAGTTAGAGACCCCACCCCCCTCGGCAAGCGTCCACCGCGCGCGGTCGTCGCGGAGGACCGGCGCGACCGCTCCGTGGTTCATCCCGAAGGCGGGTCGTGCCAGTGGCGGGCAAGCCGTTCGGGAGTGACGCCCAGCAGGAAACCGGCGCGCAGGGCCCACATCCTGAGCATGGTGCGCACGACCCCTTGGCGCATCCAGCGCCGCGCGGAGGTCACGAGGGGACCGGGGCAGACGGCCGGCCGGCCGTGGCGCGCGAGCCCGCCCGCGAGCGCCACGTCCTCGAACAGCGGCCAGGAGGGGAAGCCGCCCATCCTCTCGAAGACGTCCCGCCGGACGAAGAGGCCCTGGTCTCCGGTGCCCTTGCGCGTCACCCGGGTGCGGGCATTCACCCCCGCGGCGATCGTCCCCAGCCACCGATGACAACGCCGCTCGTCGTCGGGGAACGTGATGCGGAAGCATCCGCCCGGGGCGCCGCGGTCCAGCGCGCTCCGGACCTGTGCGACGGCGTCCGCCGGCGGGATCGAATCGGCGTGAAGGAACCACAGCACGCGCCCGTCGCTGGCCCGAGCGCCGGCATTCTGCTGGGAAGCCCGCCCGCGCGGCGCGGCCACGAGGCGAGCCCGGCCGGCCGCCACGTCGGCGGTGTCGTCCGAAGAGCCGCCGTCGGCCACGATCACCTCGATCGGCGGGGGCGAGCAACGCTCCAGCGCGTCGAGGAGGACGGGCAGACGGCGCGCCTCGTTCCAGGTCGGAACGACGACGCTGACCGTGTGAGCGGTGCCGCTCACCCCGCGCTCTCGGCCGTGGCCCGCGGGGGACTCATCGACCCGGGCGGCGCTTCATGGTACGGCACGCGGAAGCGCATCACCGTTCCTTCGCCCAGCCTGGACTCCGCCCAGATCCGGCCGCCATGCATCTCCACGAGCTGCTTGCAGATGGCGAGCCCCAGCCCGACGCCCGGATACGCCCGTGTCTGTGAAGGCTCCACCTGGCGAAACGCTTCGAAGACCTCCCTCAGCTTGTCCTCGGGGATGCCGATACCCCGGTCGGTGACCCGGCCTTCGACCTCGCCTCCCACGAGATCGGCCTCCACCCGGATCTCGCCGTCCCGGGAGAACTTGATCGCGTTCTCGACCAGGTTCAGGAAGATCCGGTAGATCTTCTCGCCGTCCAGGAAGCACGGCCCCAGGCGGTCATCGACGTTCGCCACGATCCGGTGCCCAACATCCCCGGCCAGCGGGCGAGCCGTGTCCACGACTCCCTCGATGAGGGCTCGCAGGTCGACACGCTCGTAGCGCAGCGTCGCGTACCCCTCCTCGTGACGGGCGAAGTCCAGCAGCCGGGAGATCATGTCGAGCAGGTGCTGGCTGTTGCGGCTGATGTTGGCCAGGACCTTCCGCTGCTCTTCGTTGACGGGGCCGCACATCTCGTATTCGAGGATCTCGGTGTTGGCGATGATCGAGGTCAGCGGAGTCTTCAGCTCGTGACTCGTATTGGACAGGAACTCGCTCTTGATCTCGTTGCTGCGCTCGAGCTCCGTGTTGATGTGCTGGAGCTCCTCGTTGATCTTGCGGACCTCGTCCTCCGCCCGTCGCCGACTCATTACGTCGATGAACTCGTACTTGACGGCCTGCCGCCCGCGCCAGGGGACCGGGTCCGCGAGCACGAGCACCGGCATTCGCGTGCCCTCCGCATCGAGCAGGTCGAGTTCCGGGTTGTCCGTGATCCACCGCCGCGCCGCCCGCTCCCCGCTCGCGATCAATGGTTCGGGGATCCGCTCCCGATGCTCGGGGGTGACGATCGTCTCCAACCCCCCATCACCGAAACCGCTCGCCTTGCGGCCGATCCGGGCGGCCAGCGCGCGATTGACGAATGCCACGCGACCGTTCTGGATGACGACGATCATGTTCGGATCGTCGTCGAAGAGCGCGGCGGGGTCGATCCGGTAGCCCGCGTACCTGGTCCTCGCCTCCTCCACCCCGAGGACGATCATGCTGGCGCCGACGAGCAAGGCCAGCACCATCTCCAGCAGCCCCGACCATGCGGCGGACAGATGGGGTGCGAGGATCCACGCCAGGCCCCAGACGAGCGGGGTCACCACGAGCGCCAGCCCCGCCGCGCGGGCGCCCAGCGGAGCGAACTCCCGCACGTACCGGTCGACCGCCCAGCCGGCGGCGATCCACAGAACGGCGAACAGTGCGAGGGCGGCCATCCGCGCCGGGGCGATCTCGGGCCCCACGCTCGCGAGGACCCCGAAGACCGCCAGGAACCCACCCCCGATGGCAGCCCCCACGCGAACGGCGTGACCACGGCCGAGGCGCTCGGGGCCCGCCGCGGAGAGCGCCCCCAGCAGCAGCAGCGAGCTGGCCAGGATCAGGAACCCCGAGTCGAGCCACATCCACCACGGGGATTTCGCCCCCTCACCGAGGCCCGCGACCACCCGGGCGACCAGGACGATCCAGGCCAGCGACCAGAGCAGGTGGTGCGGCAGCCGGTATTCCCGATGCAGGTACAGGAAGACGATCGCCAGGACAGCGAAGAAGGCGGCGGTGTGCAGCGAGGAGCCCAGCGTCATCGCCGCACCACCCGGTAAAGCTGATCCGCGCCGGGCGGTCTCCTGGCGCGGATCTCTATCGTGTTACGTGGGGAGGAATCGGCGCTAGTCCCATTCCTCTCGG
>JBOHRQ010000179.1:0-3451 GCA_050732875.1 Gemmatimonadota bacterium
TCGATGGGCTCCACCCGGCCCGTCCATCGGAAGCCGTATTTCTCCGGCTCCTTGGCGATGATCGTCGCCGCAATCAGCTTGGGAACGTAGTTCTTCGTCTCGCTGTGGAGCCCGGTCAGCTCCCAGAAGTTCTCGGTGTCGTCGCGCAGCATCGATCGCCCGACCCGTCCCTGGCCCCCATTGTATCCCGCGGCAGCCAGGAACCACGAGCCGAACATCGTGTGCAGATCGGATAGATAGGCGATGGCGGCCTGGGTCGAGCGCTCGTAGTCGCGGCGCTCGTCCACCCAGCGGTCGATCCGCAGCCCGTACTCGCGACCGGTATAGGACATGAACTGCCACGGGCCGACCGCGCCGGCACGGCTGACGGCCTGGGTCGAGAATCCGCTCTCGATGAGCGCCAGATACGCGAGATCCTCGGGGAGCCCGGCCTGGCGGAGGCGCTCCTTGAGGTAGGGCAGCCACGAGGTCGACCGGGCGAGATAACGCGCAAAGGAGTCGTGGATGTCGTTCGAAAAGTAGTCGAGCCACCATTCCACTCGATCGTTGAGCACGATCGGGATGTCGTAGCCGATCTCCTCCTGGATCAGGCTCTCCCCCTCGGTGGCCAGGAGCTGCTCGAGATTCGAGTCGAGCTCGGGGGGGCGGGCCCCGTCGGGCGGGCGGTACTCGGCGAGGCGGAGGGCGCGCAGATCGATCTGCTCCTGCTCGGTCAGCTCGTCCCCGACGATCAGCGCCAGCTCTTCCTCCCACGAGGGGGTCGGCTCGTTGACTTTGGGAGGGGGGCCGTATGAGGATACGGGGCGGTGCTGGGTGCAGGCCGCGGCGAGCAGCACGGCCGTGAAGATGAACGGAAGGCGGCCTGGAATGGACGTCGTGCGCACCGCGAAGGTTAGGGTTCGCCAGCGACCGAATGCAACCTGCCCGGTTCGGGCGGGTATTTTACAGGGCAGCGCGCCGCTGTCCATCCGGACGAGAGCTTGGAAAGCGCTATATATCCCTCGTCCATCCTTCATGTTCCACCCCGAGGAGAGCCCAGCCATGCCCCGTCGGATCACCCTCGTCTCGGTCGCCCTGTTCGCCTGGGTCGGGCCGGGAGCCATGGATCTGAGAGCCCAGGAGCTGTCACTCGACGACCTTCTGTCCAACGATCGATTCTATCGGGATCAGGGAATCCTGCAGGCCGAGGGCGAGGTCGGGTTCCTGGCCGATGTCTGGGTCCTCCCGGCCGCGTCCGACTCCGCGCGCGCGTTGCTTGGGGTTTCGCTGTCGAACGCCGACCTGCAGTTCGAGCGCACCGAGGACGGAGGCTGGCAGGCGGATTACGAGGTGATCGTCGGCTTCGAGGCCGACGAAGGCGAGTCGCCCGCCGAGCGGCGCTGGGAGAAGAGCGTCCAGGTGGCGACTTTCGACGAGACCCTCCTAACCGGCGAGACGATCGTCTTCCAGGCCGATCTCGGTCTCCTCCCTGGAGAGTACGAAGCGCTGATCACGGTTCGCGATCGCAACGCGGACGAGGCCTCGCGTGGCGAGCTGTCGGTCTCCGTGCCCGCCGCCGCGGGGGCCGCCCTGGGCGAGCCCATACCCCTGCGCCTGTATCGCCCGGGCGAAGCGGGGGGCGAGTTCGTGGTGAACCCTGCTCACACGTACACCACGGCCCCGCCGGACTTCGAGTACATGGTCCAGGCCGAGGGGCTCGATTCCGCGGCCACGTACACGCTGGTCGCACAGGTCGTCCCCCAGCCCGAAGGGGACGCCGCCGGTCGATGGTCGGGCTCCGTGACGCCCGAGGCGGACGGTACGCTGCGATACTTCGGCGCGATCGAGAACCAGGATGCCCAGTTCGGCGAGTACCGGCTGGAGGTGGCGCTCGAAACCCCCAACGGGGGTGTGCTCGCCAGCTCCTCGACACCCATTCTGGTGGCGGGCTCGGGCGGCTGGGTCGCCGAGAACTGGGAGGACGCCCTGACGCTCATCAGGTACGAGGCGACGGGCGACGAGCTGGACATCCTCGAGGACATCGAGGGCGAACAGGCCCGCATCGAGGCCTGGAACTGCTTCTGGCGGATCCGCGATCCCGTGCCGGCCACGGCGACCAACGAGGGAATGGCCGAGTACTTTCGGAAGATCCTCGTCGCGAACGCCAACTGGAAGAGCGCGCTGCGGCCCGGATACCTGAGCGACCGGGGCCGGGTCTACATCACTATCGGCCCGCCCGACGACGTGTCACAACGCCCGGTGCCGGCCGGATCGTCGGCCTACGAGGTCTGGACCTACCACCGGTACAACTTCCAGATTCTGTTCGTCGACCGGATCGGCTTCAACAACTACCAGCTCGAGAGCATTGACACCTACCAGCGCGAACTGGCCACCGTCGAGCGTCGCAGGATGCAGTTCCTGCAGGAGCGCGCATCGGAATGCCCGCTGCTCGCGCCGGCCTTCGAGTAGCGGCGCCGTCCCTTTCCGGTGACCGGGCTGATGGAATCCCGCCCCGCGTGGATGGACGCGATCCCATGGGGTTGGGTCGCGGCCCTCGTCCTGATCCTGTTGGGCTACGCAGCCTATCGTCTGCTGGCCCGGCGTATCAACGACCAGGTCGCGGACGCCGAGAAGCGCCATCGCTACCGCAAGCGCCTCCGCTACGCGATGGGCACGATCGTGCTCATCGTCCTGATCGTCCTGTTCATCGACAAGATCCGCGAGCTCGGCACGCTGCTGGGCTTCGCCGCAGCGGGCATCGCGATCGCCCTGCGCGAGTACCTGGCCTCCGTGCTGGCCTGGTTCTACATCCTCACTCAGGGCAACATCACGCTCGGCAGCCGCATCGAGATCGGCAACGTGCGCGGCGACGTGATCGACATCGGTCTCTTCAAGCTGACACTCGTGGAGGTGCGCGGGGATGGGGTCGGAGACCAGTCGAGCGGGCGTCTGGTGACGGTGCCGAACTACAAGGTGCTCATCGATCCTGTCTTCCTCTTCACCCCCGGTACCCCGTTCGTATGGGACGAGATGGACTTCCTCGTCACCTTCGAGAGCGACTGGGAGCAGGCTCGCGAGTTGATCGTGCAGGTGGGCCGGGAGGTCACGGAGCCCTATCAGGCCGAGATCGACTCCGGCTTCCGACGGCTGGGCGAGCGGTACGCCTTCCGGCAGGGCGTCACGACGCCGATCGTCTACGCATCGATCAACTCGAGCGCGGGCGGGGTGAACCTGAAGCTCCGCTACCTGACCCACGTGCGGCAGCGGCGTGACCGTAGGGACGAGATCAGCCGGAAGGTGCTGCGCCTGTTGCGGGAAAACCGCGGCATCGAGCTGGCGTTCCCTACCAGCCGGGTCTATCGCACGGAGATCGACACGCTCCGCTCTGGGGAGAAGCAGCTCCGGGAGCCGGAGCGGGGAGCGGGCGATGATCCGCTCGCAAGTGGCCAGCTGCCTTAGGGCACCCGAGCGG
>JBOHRQ010000180.1:0-3440 GCA_050732875.1 Gemmatimonadota bacterium
ACCGCCCGACTTCGGCACAAGTCGAGCGCCCCATAATGGCTCTTCAACGTGATCCGTCCTATCCCTGACCGCTGGTGGCGGCTCTGCCTCATCGGCCGGTAAGCAATGTCAGCCAACGATCTTGCTCCCCAGGAACGGGCGAGACATCCCGTCGATGGCCGGCCGCTTCGAGATGCGCCGCGGACGTATTGCACCGGCCGCCAGCCGCCGCCGGCGATCGACTCAGCTCGGCTGACCGTCACCGCTTCGTGCCGCAACGAGAGCCCTGCCGGTACTGACGACGAGCATGAGGATTGGCGACCACGCTCGAGCAGCACTTGGCTATCGCTCGAAGCGAGTTGCCCCGCCCACGTGAGGTCACATCGCGGGTTCGAGGGCGGGGCTCGCCCGATAGACGGCGCCTCCCGGTACCGAGAGAGAATGCACGTCTGCGAGCCAGCCGATCGTCTCCGCCCATCGGTCCTCCTCCATGGATCCGACAGGCGGACCGGCAAAGACGAACGGTGAAAGGAGATCCCAGGTCTCACGCGCCCGCTCCGGCGCGGTCTCCGGGAACCGAAGGCAGAACTGTTCGACCCCGCCCTCCGGCTGGCGTTGTTGCATTTCGAATGCGGCTCGTACCGCTCGGACCATTCGGTCCACGACATCGTCAGGGACCCGGTCGCCGGCCACCAGCCCACTCGCGTAGATCTCTCGGCCCAAGTGGATCGCTCGGGTGGAGATGCCCGACGTCGGCTGTTGCTGGCTCGTCGTATCGAGGAAGGTCGCCATGATGTCAACGGTGCCGCTGGCCAGCGCGTGGGGCGGTCCGCCATAAGGAACGGGAACGATCTCAGGGGAAGCTATACCGCGTTCAGCGAGGGTGGCGACGAGCTCGTCCGGCAACCAGCCAGTCGCCTTTGATCGGGCGAGCCGTCGCCCGGCAAGGTTTTCGGGCTGAGCGATGTCCGATCCCGCGGCCACAATCGCCGCGAGGGGGCTCCGCTGGTGCACCACGGCCACGAACCGCGCCGCTAGACCGGAGCCTGCCTCGCGTCGGGCGAACAAGTAGTAGGTCACCCCGGTCAGGCAGAAATCAGCTCCTCCGGCTGCCACCCGAAGGGTGTTGGCAGCACCGCCGCCGGCGGGAGGGTCGAGAATCTCGACTGCGAGGTCATACTCAGCAAACAGACCGTTCGCCATCGCCCCGAAGAACGGGAGATGATAGCCGGGCAGTCAGCTGGGACAGTAGAGGCTCAGCCGAACGCGGTCAGCCAAGTCAACTCCCTTCGCGGGTCCATGTCATCTGCGTAGGCCCGTTGGGCTAGCTGCTCGACCAGAAAACGGGTGCCCAGCGGACGTGACGCGCAGATCCGTGAAGTAGAAATCCCTCCACCCCGTCCTTCATGGCGAACAGCCAGTAAGCGGCCGCCACGGGAACCACGACGACCTGCTCGTCGACGGCGATGCGGATCGCCATCGCCGTTAGCCGCTTCGCCTCTTCTCGGTCAGGGGCGGCCAGAGCCGCCTCTACGGCCTGGTCGTACTGCGGTCCCGCCGAGAACCACTTGGCGTAGTCCCCGGTGGCCTTCGAGTAGAAGAAGCTGGATGCCGCTTGGCTCGGCGTGGCGTCGTTCTGAGCGATCCGCTCAAGGAAGAGGTCTCCCTCGCCATTCTTGAGGCGGTCCGTGTACGTGGCCAGTTCGGGGGTTTCGACGATGCGAACGTCGATCCCGACGTCCTTGAGCTGCGCTTGGAGAAGCTCGGGCATTGGCTTACGTAGCTCGATAGGCGGATACCCGTTGATCATCGTGAGACTCAGGCGACGCCCGTCCTTGACCCGAATGCCATCGCCTCCGGGGCGCCACCCGGCCTGATCTAGGAGCGCTCGGGCCTGGGCGGGTTCGTGCGGCACTCCCCTCACGAGGGACGCGTGCTGACCGAAGAGGGCTGCCGGACTGACGGTGTTGTACGACTCCGCAGCATCCGGGAAGACCTGCGTCACGACAGCACGGCGGTCGATGGCCGATGCCACGGCCCTCCGAACGTTCACGTCAGCCAGGATCGTGTAAGGATCACTGCCACTGCGGTTGAGGTACATCACCTCGGCCGCTCCCGGTGGGGTGATCCCGAGCTTCACCCCGTCGGTCCGTTCCGCCTCTTCGACGAGGGTACGAGGAAGGTCGTAGATCAGGTCCACCTCACCCGCTCGGAGCGAAAGCCACCGCGAGTTGTCCTCGGGGATGAACCGGAAGGTGATCTGCCGGAGTTTGGCCTTCTCGCCCCAGTAGGTGTCGCTGCGTTCGACGACCAGGCGCTCCCCCTTCACGTACTCGACAAACCGGAACGGGCCTGTACCCGTCGGCTCAGTGCCGACGTCGGTGTTCGGAGCGATCATGGGCGCCACGCTTGGGTGGACGAGTTGGTCGACGAGCCGGAGATTCGGCTGCGTGGGGGTGATGTCGACGGTCGTCTGGTCGACGACCTTCACGGATTCTGGGCCGAGCCGCAAGGAGCCCCCACCTGTGCGGACCAGCCGGTCGAGGCTGAGCCTCACCGCCTCAGCGTTGAAGGGCTGACCGTTGTGGAACTGCACGCCGCGTCGAAGGAAGAAGCGCCAGGTGTTGTCGCCTCGGTATTCCCAGCGCTCGGCGAGTGCCGGTTCGACCTGGAAATCCGCCGTCATCCGAACGAGTGTTTCGAAGATGTTGGCGTTGATCGGGAACATTCCGAGGTTGGCCCGATCCCCGGACACGTTGAAGGTGTCGGCGGGCGTGCCCACCACAAGATTGTCCCGAGCCGGCTGGGCAGTACGGGGCGCGCCGCTACCGGCGTCGTCGCCGCTACACGCACCAAGCAGCGCGAGGGACAGCACCAGGCTGATAAGCACTCGGAACCGTCTCATCCGCACCCTCCTCAGGCTGTGATGCATCGTCGATGAGGTCATACATCGCCCGGCGGGCTGCCGCCCTCATCCCCGTCTGGCTGCTGATCAGCCTATTCGCCTTCTCGCTCGCGAACCTCGCCCCCGGTGACCCCGCAGAGATCTTTCTCAGACGTCAGACGGGTGAACCGCCGTCGGCGGAGGCCGTGGCGCAGTTGCGCTCGGAGCTGGGCCTCGATGACTCTTTCCCCGTTCGCTACGGACGGTGGCTGGGCGATGCCGTAACGGGCGACCTGGGCGTCTCGTATCGAACCGGCGCGCCAGTGGCGAGCGAGCTGCGCCGGCGATTTGCCATCACGCTCGAGTTGGCGATCCCCGCGTTCCTTCTAGCGATCATCATCGCCCTGCCGATCGGTGTGCTGTCGGCGGTGCGGCGCAATTCGGTGCTCGACCACGGAACCCGGCTTGCCGCACTTGTCGGTTCGTCGATGCCGGGGTATTGGCTCGGCTACGTCCTGATTCTCGCCTTCGCCGTGAACCTGCAGATCTTCCCGGTGGCGGGTCGGGGCGGGCTGTC
>JBOHRQ010000181.1:0-3373 GCA_050732875.1 Gemmatimonadota bacterium
TGGCGATAAAGATCCTGCCGCTCGGCTTCGGCCGCAGCGCGATCTTCAACCGCTTCCGTGCCGAGCGGCAGATCCTGGCGCGGCTCGATCATCCCAACATCGCGCGTCTCCTCGACGGCGGGACGACACAGGAAGGCCTTCCCTACTTCGTCATGGAGTTCGTCGAGGGTCGGCGGATCGACCGCTTCGCCGACGAGGAGCGGCTTTCGATCGAGCGCCGCCTGGATCTCTTCCTGACCGTCTGCTCGGCGGTCCAGGCCGCCCACCAGAGCCTGGTCGTGCATCGCGACCTCAAGCCCTCGAACATCCTGGTCACCCCCGACGGCACGCCCAAGCTCCTCGACTTCGGGATCGCCAAGGTGCTCGATCCGCTCTCCCCGGACGAGGCCGAGCTGACGATGACGGCGATGCGTCCCATGACCCCGGACTACGCGAGCCCCGAGCACATCCGCGGCGACCCCGTCACGACCGCCAGCGACGTCTACTCGCTGGGTGTGGTGCTGTACGATCTCCTGACCGGGCGCCGCCCCTATCAGCTCACCGGCCAGACCGCCTCGCAAGTCGAGCGGACCGTGGAGCGACGGGCCCCCGTGCGGCCCAGCGTGGCGGTCTCCGCGGCATCCCGTGACGGGGACGCCCCGGGCTCGGTGGATCTCGCGTTCCGGCGCGGGACGACGCCCGACCGGCTGCGGCGACGCCTGTCCGGAGATCTCGACAACATCGTGCTGATGGCTCTTCGGAAGGAGCCGGAGCGGCGCTATGGATCCGCCGATCGGTTCGCGGACGACATCCGGCTCCATCAGGAGGGGCATCCGGTGAGCGCCCGCTCGCCGACCGTCGCCTATCGCTTCGGCAAGTTCGCCCGCCGGCACTGGCCGAGCATGATCTCCGCGGTCCTGATGGTGCTGTCGATGGCGGCCGGGTTCGGTGCGGCGCGCTGGCAGGCCGGGCAGGCGGCGAGCGCGACGGCGGTGGCGGAGCGCCGCGCGGACGAGATCCGGACGCTCGCCTCGTCGCTGGTGGGCGACCTCGACGCGGACATGGCGCGGCTCCCGGGCTCCGACCCGGTTCGCGTCGAGGCATTGCGTCGGGCGGTGGGAACCCTCGAACGCCTGGCCCGGGAGTCCGATCAGAACGAGGAGTATCTCGCCCCGATCGCTCTGGGACACGGAAAGCTGGCCGAGCTGGCGATCCTGCGGGACAGCGGCCCGAACGCCCTCGATGAGGCTCGGCTGGCGCTCGCGGCATCGCTGAGGCTCCGGGAGGCCCGGCCCACCAGCTCTGAGGCGGCGCTCTCGGCGGCCACCGGCCACCTCGCCGTGGCCGATCTGCTGGCCGATCCCCGCTGGCCCGAGATCCGCAATCCCGGGGAATCCCTGCGGCACTACCGGGCGGCGGTCGATCTCCTCGAAGACCTCCTCGGGCGGATCCAGGATCCCTCGCGCGTGCAGGAAGCCCTCACGCACGCCCGAGGCGGGGTCGAGGCCCTCGAGGACGAAGCCCGGCCGCGGCTTTTCTAGGGTCTCACGTTCCCGCTCGAACTGCCTGCAGCCCGTACGCCGTCACAGCTTCGCGAGGAACGCCAACAGGCTTTCCCGATCCTGCGACGAGAGCGCCCGGAAGGCCTCTCTCGACGAAGAGGCCTCGCCCCCGTGGAGCGCGATCGCCTCGGCGATGGAGCTGGCTCGCCCGTCGTGCAGGAATCGACGCGACAGCCGCAGGCCCATCAGCGGTTCGGTGCGGAACTCCGCCGGCCGTGCGACGACACCGAAGCAGACGTCGGCCAGTTCGGGACCCATGTCGTGGAGGAGGAGGTCCGTGTACGCATGAACCTCGCGGTTGGCGAGCGCGTCGACGGGGTTGGGGCCCGTCCGGAGGGTGGGGACGTGGCAGGAGGCACAGCCGATCCCGGTGAACAGCCGCTCCCCGCGCTTCTCCCTGTCGTCGAGATCCAGCCGGGCCGGGGGGGCCAGGAAGCGGACGAACGCGTCGACCCTCTCGATATCCGACGCGCTTGCCTCCGGGTCGGACGCCGGATCGGTGCCTTCTGGCAGCGAGTCGCCGCTAACCGTGCCCTCGTCAGGGAGGTTCGGCGTCGTGACGCCCTGTTCCACCGGGAACGCGCCCTCGTTGAACTCGAGCAGGCTGGGGACGAGCGCCTTGCGGCCGAATCGGCCCACCCGCCCGTCGAAGAACCGGTTGGGCCGGCCGGAGATGCCGTCCCCGTCCGCATCCTCGGGGTCGGCGAGCGCCAGGATTACCGAATCGGGGATGGCGTCCAGGAGCCCGAAGCCCAGGAGGTCCGGCGAAGTGCGAAGGGCGCGGTCCGTCGCCTCGCCAGGCACAGGCTCCGCATCGATGCCGAGGGCCTCACGCAACGCGTCGGTCACGCGTTGCTGGTACACGGGTCCGCCGCGATCGGCCAGGTGGTCGCAGAATTCGTCGGGGCCGAGGGTCGTCACGTGCAGCTCGGTGATGCCGCTGGCACCTCCGGAGACGGGTTCGCCGTGGCACTCCGCGCAGCCCGTCGCGTTGAACAGCGGCCCGAGCCCGGTCGGCGGTGTGAAAGTTCGCTCGAACACCTCGCGCCCGCTCTCGAATCGTTCGCGCTCGGCGTCCGACAGATCCTCGAGGGGGTCACCCGGTTGGGGCACGGCTTTCGGACAGCCCGCGAGCGCAGCGGCTGAAAGGGCCGCTGCGAGCGCCACGGCCCGCGGGTGAGGCGGACTCACCCCCACGTTCACGCGACCCGTCGAGGCGCCTTCACGGAGAATCCTTCACCCCGCTCGATGGATCGACGGGATTGGACGGGGCGTAGGTGATCTCCTCGATGCGCTCGGCGACCTTCCCAGAGCTGGTTTCGCGATAGCGAACGTGCACGATGTAGCCGCGGACCATCGCTGTCAGGGGAACCTCTTCACCGTTCCACACGATCGGAACGCTGCTGGGGACCCGGAGCTCGACGGCGCGGAGCGCGTACCCGCGCCCCGTGATCACCTGGAGCGTGCGCTGGGCGGGCCGAACTTCCCCGATGGTGCCCGTCAGGGTGTCGGAAGAGCCGGGTGCAGCGGGAGTCGAAGAAGACCGCAGCGGCGGGGGACCGCCGCACGCGGCGGCCAGCACGAAGATAGCGCACCAAGCCGCCGGAACCGTGTTCGAACGGCTCGAGAGACACAGCATGCCGAATCCCTCCTGCCGGTGTTGCATCCGGCTATCGAGTCTAGCGATCGCTCTGGGTCGGCACCATCCATCTCGTGTAAGGGGAGGGACGGCCAGCACCGGGGTTGGCCTTTCTCATCCCAATCTTGACATTTCTTCTACAGGTGTAGTAGGATAAGGCTGGTATCGGGCGATGAACGACCGGCGGCTCGTC
>JBOHRQ010000182.1:0-3356 GCA_050732875.1 Gemmatimonadota bacterium
TCGAGAGCGCGGTCCAGCACGCGTTCGATCTGGTCCGGGTCGATGGGCTGGAGGACCTCTCCCGCCGCGCCCACGCGCTCGTCGACCTCGAGCCGCAGCTCGTCGGGCACCAGAGGCAGCGGCTTCTCGACGGCCAGGTTGTAGAGCTCCGCGCGCGCCTGCCGGCCGATCGCGAGCACGTCGCGGAAGCCACGGGTCGCGACGAGCGCGACCGGCGCGCCTTTGCGCTCGAGGAGGGCGTTGGTGGCGACCGTCGTCGAATGGACGAGCTCGACCTCGGTCGATGACGAGGGTGCGTCAGAGAGCAGGTGCGCCACGCCGCCCAGGACGCCGCGCGCGAAGTCGTCGGGGGTCGAGGGGACCTTCCAGGTCCGGACGCCCGTATCGTCGATCCGCACCAGATCTGTGAAGGTGCCCCCGGTGTCGCTCCCGATGAGGATGCGCGGCGTCATCGGAGACCGAAGCTAACAGGTCGCCGCTCGGATAGGCGGTTAGGCGGCCTCCCAGTCGCGCTCGAAGCGCTCGAGAAGGGTTCGCGCTCCGAGCGCCCTCAGACCGGCGGTTGCCTTGGCACGGAAGCTCTCCGCCTCGCGCAGATCGCCGAGCCGCTTGAGAGCGCACGCGCTGATCGCGCAGCACTCGCTCTCGATCAGCCGGAGCCCCCGACGTCGCGCCCGCTCGCGAATCTCGCCGGCGTGAGCATGGGCCTTCACCGGCTCGTCCCGCGCCAGCGCCAGGAGCGCGCGGATGCGGCCAATCTCGGTCCTCCCGATCTCGTCACCGGCGAGGGTGGCCATCTCGTCGGCTCGCGCCAGGTCACTCGCCGCCTCGGTCAGCGCCGCCCGCTCCAGGTGCAGCTCGGCCCGGCCGGTCCACGCGAGCGCGAGCAGATAGGGATCCCCGTCCAGCCCGGAGTGATAGACCGCATCCTCGAAGGCGCTCTCGGCCTCTTCGAACTCCATCGCCTGCCGGTGGACGATGCCCAGGTTGCAGAAAGTCTCGGCCTGGCCGCGATAGTCCCGGAGCCGCCGGTAGGCGAGCAGGGCGGAACGGTAGTAGTTCACCGCCAGGGCGGAGCGGCCCTCGACGCTGGCGATGGAAGCCAGGTTGTTCAGCGACCGCGCGATCAGCCGGTAATCCTCCTTCCGCACGGCGACTTCGAAGACCTCGCGGAAGGCGGTCGCCGCGTTCGCGTACTGGCCCCGCTCGAAGGCGATCGCGCCACGGACGTTGACGGCGGAGATCCGGCCCAGCTCGTCCTGCCTGGATTCATATCCCTCGAGGGCCGATTCCACCAGCGACCGTGCGCTGTCGAGATCGCCCAGGAAGGACGCCGCGCGAGCCGCCTGGAGCTCGACCTCGGCTTCGGCTCGTACCGTCTCGTCCATCTCTTGATAGGCCCGAAAGGCATCCACGTACTTCCCCCTCCCGACCAGATCCTCCAGCGACGCGGCCGCGATGGCGGCGGCGGGGGCGGGTCCGGATGCGGAAGCGGGCACCGGAGCGGATTCCACGCGGTCGCGCTTCATCGGGGCCCCCTGCGGGGTCCTTCGGCGAGCGGGTTCACATGCATCCGTTTCTCCTGGGGCGCGCTGGCGGACGCACCGGCCGTGGGGGGCGTCGTTCCGAGGGTGCAAACCCTGTACCGGGTGGGGTCCCGGGAATCCCGGCTGCCAAATCGGGGAAGCCCGCTTCCACAGCCTTCGGAAGCCAGGTTCCACAAGCTGTGGAAGAGCGTTGGCACTTTCGCGCCGGGGTGACTGCGGGCCGACGGGGCAACGCGTTGTTCGGCGGTCGGTTGGCCCATCCCGGTGCCGCTCGGGAGGGTCGGCGGGGATCACGGTCCGGCACGTGGACTCGTCGCTGAGGCAGACCGGCATAGGCGCGGCGATTCGCGAGCCGATCTCGCAGGTGATGGGACCTAGGGCCTCGGAGGGCCCTCGCAGCCGACGCCGTCCCGATTGCCGTCGAAGCGATGCGGATCTGCGCCCGTCACGCGAAATCGAGCGTAAGGAACATCCGCGCAATCCAGATCCGGCGGTGGCGGCGGGATGCATACCTCCGGGTACGATGGATGGCATCCACCAACCGGAGCCGTCTGCTCGGCTTGGGTGATGATTCCGAGATCGACCTGGCAGGTCCCGTCGCGGAAGGCCTCCGGCGCACAGCGGAAGGCCTCCACGCTGTAGAGTCCGATTCCCGACGTCCGCGCCGAGTCGGCCGCGGCCCGGATCGTGTCGATGTGTCGAACGTTGGGCGGAACCGGATAGGCGACCGCGAATCCTTGCCGGACCATCATCGCGTTGACCATCCGGCCGTCCGGACGGTAGACGTAGGCGAGCAGCCGTCCATAGCGGTCGCGCGTCTCGACATCCAACGCGATTCCCGCCTCCGAGCCGACCGGAAGGATCGCCTCGAGAAACGCCTGTGCCGCGCGGCCGAACGGGCCCTGATCCTCTTCGGGGGCGTCGATCAGGAGCAGCCTGACCGTCTCCCCACCGCAATGGATCGTGTCCCCGTCGACGACCCTCTCGACCACGCAGGCCGAGGACTGTGGGAAGGCAGGCAGGAACGGGGCGACCGACAGCGCGGAGAACACCAGGATCCGCCTCACTTGAAGACGCTAAACGGTCTAGGTGGCGGGCGCACCAGGAGCGGAGCGCCCGCGACCCCTCGCGACCTCCGCCTTCAGGGCCGCCTCGACCGTCCGGTACGATGCCTCGACGGCCGTCACGCGGGTCGCCGCGTCCGCAACGCTGCCCGCTCGACACAGGCCCTCGATCTCCGCGCACTGCTCGGACAATTTCCGTGCACCCAGGATGGCGCTCGTGCCCTTGATCATGTGAGCGGACTGCCGAACGCCGTCGGCATCGCTTCGCGCCGCCGCGTCGCGGAGCGCGGCGAGAGCCGAGGGGGTCCTTTCGAGGAAGGTCTCGATCACCTCGCCGGCGGGCCCGGTCCCTCCGAGATCGTCCCGCAGCTGGTCGAGCACCCTGCGGTCGATCGCGCCGTCGGCTTCCACCCCGGTGACGGCGGGGGTCCTCTCGGCGCGCGTCCGAGGCTTCCGGGTGATCGCGTGGCCCACAGGCCGGCATTTCGCGATCGCGGCGTCGAGCTGTTCCAGCGTCACCGGCTTGACCATGTAATCCTCCATGCCCGCCGCCAGGCACTTCCGCCGATCGCCCTCCATCGCTTCCGCCGTCAGCGCGACGATCCGCGGGCGCTGGCCTGCGGGCCAACGCGCGGCGATCGCGCGGCTCGCCTCGAGACCGTCCATCTCCGGCATCTGAACGTCCATCAGAATGACGTCGTAGGGTGCTTGTTCGAGCCGCTCGAGCACCTCCCTGCCGTTCCCG
>JBOHRQ010000183.1:0-3355 GCA_050732875.1 Gemmatimonadota bacterium
GTCTCGCCCGGGGCGGAGGCGCCGAAGCGGTCGATGGCGATGATCCGGCCGCGGTCGCCGACCCACCGCTCCCAGCCCAGCGACGCGGCCGCCTCCACCGAGACGCGCGCGGTGATCGAGGGCGGGAGCACCTCGTCCCGGTACGCCGCCGGCTGGGCCTCGAAGATCTCCCACGACGGCATCGAGACGACCCGCGCGCGAATCCCTTCCTCCGCGAGCAGGGCCTGGGCCTCGATCGCCTTCCAGACCTCGCTGCCGGTCGCGATCACGATCGCTTCGGGGTCGCCCTCCGCCGGGTCGGCCAGCACGTAGGCGCCTCGGGCCAGCTCGCTCGCCGGCGCCCGGTCCGTGCGGTCGATCACCGGCAGCTTCTGGCGGGAGAGGACGAGCGCCGTCGGGCCCTCCGTGTTGGTCATCGCCCAGCGCCACGCCTCGACGGCCTCGTTGGGATCCCCGGGCCGGACGACGGTCATGTGCGGCATCGCCCTGAGTGACGCCAGGTGCTCGATCGGCTGGTGGGTCGGGCCGTCCTCGCCGAGCCCGATCGAATCGTGGGTCCAGTGGAAGACGACCGGCAGTTCGGCGATGGCGGCCAGCCGGACCGCGGGGCGCATGTAGTCGCTGAAGACGAAGAAGGTCGCGCAGAACGGGCGCACGCCCCCGTGGTACGCCATGCCGTTGGTGATCGACCCCATCCCGTGCTCGCGGACCCCGTAGTGGAAGTTCCGGCCGGCCCCCGTCTGGCCGTTGAAGTCGGCCGCGTTCTTGAGCGTGGTCTTGGTGGATCCCGCCAGATCGGCGTCGCCGCCGATCAGCCACGGCACCCTGTCGGCAATGGCGTTCAAGGCCTTGCCGGCGGCCACCCGGGTGGCCTCCTTGTCGCCCGCCTCCCACACCGGGAGATCCCCGTCCCAGCCATCGGGAAGCTCGCGCGACCAGGCGAGCCGCCACTCCTCGGCCAGGTCCGGATGGTCCTCGGCCCAGCTCGCGAGGCGCTCCTTCCACTCTGCGTGTGCGGTCCTTCCGCGCCCCGTGGCGTCCATGTGCTCACGCACCTCGGCCGGTACGTAGAACGTGTGGTTGGGCCATTCCCAGCCGAGCGCCTTCTTGGTGAGGACGACCTCCTCCTCACCGAGCGGCTCGCCGTGCGCCTGATGGGTGCCGGCCTTGTTCGGCGAGCCGTAACCGATGGTGGTGTTCACGATGATCAGCGAGGGCCGGCCGGTGTGGGCACGCGCGGCCGAGATAGCGTCGTCGATGGCCTCGAGATCGGTGTTGCCCTCCTCGACCTCGAGGACGTGCCAGCCGTACGCCTCGTAGCGCTGGCCAGTGTCTTCCCGGGTCGATTGAGAGAGCGGGCCGTCGAGCGTCACCTGGTTGCTGTCGTAGAGGACGACCAGCCGACCCAGGTTGTAGAAACCGGCGATCGCGCTCGCCTCCTGGGCCACGCCCTCCATCAGGTCGCCGTCCGAGGCGATGACGTAGGTCCAGTGGTCGACGATCGCGTGGCCGGGACGGTTGAAATGGTTGGCCAGCCAGCGCTCGGCGATGGCCATTCCGACGGCGTTCGAGATCCCCTGGCCCAGGGGGCCGGTGACCGCCTCGACGCCGGGAGTCAGGTGGCTCTCGGGATGGCCGGGAGTCTTGGAGTCCCACTGGCGGAAGTTCTCGAGCTCGGACATGGGCAGGTCGTAGCCGGTCACGTTGAGCAGCGAGTAGAGCAGCGCCGAGCCGTGGCCCCCCGAGAGAACGAAGCGATCGCGGTCGGGCCAGGCATCATCGGTCGGATCGTGCTTGAGATATTTCTGCCACAGCACGTAGGCCATGGGTGCCGCGCCCAGCGGCAGCCCGGGATGCCCGGACTCGGCGGCCTGCGGCTGATCGATCGAAAGCGCCCGGAGGGCGTTGACGCACAGGTGGTCCAGGTCGGTGAAGCGCTTCTCGCTCATGGTGACGGCTTGTCCTCCGGGCGCACGACCTCGGGCGAGATCGTGCCCACGTACGGACCGTGCTCCTCCCGGAGCCGCGCCGCCACGGCCTCGGCCTCGCGCATCACGCGCAGGAAGTTGAGCCCGGCCAGCTTCTTGATGTCCTCGTCCCCATACCCGCGGCGGAGCAACTCGGCGACCAGGGGCGGGAATTTCGAGACGTCCTCGAGACCCACGGGCGTCGTATCGATCCCGTCGTAGTCGGACCCCAGGCCGACGTGGTCGATCCCCGCGACCTCGACGATGTGGTCGATGTGGTCGGCCACCTGGGAGAGCGTCGCGCGAGGCGCCGGATTCTCCTCGAGCCAGGCCTCGAGCGCCTCATGGGCGCGGCTCGAATCTCCGTGGAAGGCCGTTCGCAGGCTGTCCAACCGGGCCTCCGCCCGCTCGTCGTGCAGGCGTGTCTCCTCGCTGATGAAGCCGGGCGCGAAGTTGACCATCACGACACCCCCGTTCCGGGCCACCTCGCGAAGGATCGGGTCGGGGACGTTCCGCACGTGCCCGGCCAGTGCGCGGGCGGACGAGTGGCTGTAGATGACCGGAGCCTCGGTGATCCGGAGGGCGTCCATCATGGTGGAGTCGGAGACGTGGCTCAGATCCACCAGCATCCCCAGCCGATTCATCTCGCGGACGACCTTTTCCCCGAACGGCGTGAGGCCCTGGTGACGCGGCTCGTCGGTGGCGGCGTCGGCCCAGGCGTGGCTCAGCCAGTGGGTCAGCGTCATGTAGCGGGCGCCGAGGTCGTAGAGCGCCCGCAGGACGTCCAGCGAGCCCTCGATCGCGTGCCCGCCCTCGACGCCGATAAGCGCCGCGATCCGGCCCTCGGCATGGGCTCTTTCGATGTCGGCGGCGGTGGTGGCAAAGGCGAACGTGTCCGGGTAGCGGTCGACGAGTCGGTGGATCAAGTCGATCTGCATGAGCGCGAAGCGGGTGGCCCCGTCGGCGATCTTCTCGGCCGGCACGTAAGCGGCGAAGAACTGCGCGCCGACCCGGCCCTTCTCGAGCCGGGCGATGTCGGTATGGATCTCGGGCCGCGGCTCGCTGATGTCCAGCGAATCGAGGTCGCCGGACGCCTTCTCGCGGATCTGCCAGGGCAGGTCGTTGTGTCCGTCGACGAGGGGGACCTCATCCAGCAGGAGCCGCGCGCGTTCGACCATGCTCGAGTCGGGGGCCCGTGCCGTCTCCGAGTCCGGGGCAGCGGGTTCGGTCTGGCCGGGCACGGCGGCAGGTGCGAGGAGCAGGCCCAGGATCAGGACGAGCGCGAGCGGGGGAAGGCGTCGGGTGCGCACGACCGGTGAACCTATCCGGTCGACGGACGGAGGCAACCCGCTCCACGTCCGTGGTCGCGGGTCGGGACGCGGATCGCG
>JBOHRQ010000184.1:0-3323 GCA_050732875.1 Gemmatimonadota bacterium
GTGGACGCCCATGTCGAACTCCCCTCCGGCGGGGAGCGCGGCCCGCCGATGGACGCCTTCGATTTTGTTCACGGTCACACGGCTGACGTAGAAGGGCTGACTCACCTTTCACCTCCCGAGATCGAGGAAAGGAATGGATGAAGGGTGAACGGTAGCCCGGGGCGTCCGGCGGAACCACATGACACCGCACGTGGGCGGCGCTTGTCAGGTCGCGTACAGTCGCCCCTCCCCCAAGCCCCTTATGCTGGTTGGGCCGCGGATCGTCCCGAGTGACACGACGACATCAGGCCAGGAGCGTCCCCCGTGATCCGAAGAATCTCTCATCCACACTCTGTGAATCCGGATTCGGATTATTCTCGTCGTGGCATGCCGTCGCCGAGGCGGGTCGTGAGCGCGGTCTTCCACGATCCCGACGAGGTTGGCAGGGCGTACGATAGCGTCGTCGAGCTCGGCTACGCGAACGAGGAGATCACCGCCGCGGCGGCGGGAGCGATCCCGGTCCAGCCCGCCATGGGCGTCGTGCTGGCTCTCGAGCCGCACTGCGAAGAGGACGCGCAGTGGATCGCGGAGCGGTGGCGGGCGTGCGGCGCGAGAGAGGTGGCCCGTAACCGCTAGTACGTGCGGGATCCGCCTCCATCGGACCCGCGAAGCCCCCCTCACTCCCCCGCCGGCGGGTGGTCGAGGGCCAGTTCTGCCTGGACGTCACTCACTGCGGAGGCCAGCGCCTCGGGCTCGCGCGCTCGCAGCACCAGCTTGCAGCGATAGCGGCCGTCCAGGAACACCGGATAGGAGCCGATCCCGACGCCGGGATGACGAGCCTGGACGGCGGCGAGCGTCTCCGAGAAGTCCCCCTCCTTTCCCCGCACCCAGATCGTCTCCTTGCAGAAAGGATCGCAGCGGAGCTGCTCCGCGGCCGATTCGAAGACGTCCTGCAGGAGGTCGGGGACACCGGGGAACGCCAGGACGTTTCCGGCCCGGAAGGCGAACGCCAGCTGCTGACGCCCGCGCAGCAGGGCGGAGCCGCGGGGCAGCTCGGCCATCCGCTCCTCGGCCGCGGTCAGTTGACCGCCGTAATCGGTCGCCAGCAGGTCCCGCGCGTCGGGATTGACCTCGAGCGGCAGGTCGAGAGCCATGGCCACCGCCTGGCGGGTCACGTCGTCATGGGTTGGGCCGAGCCCTCCGGTCAGGACGACGAAGTCGCTCCGCGCGACCTGGTGATGGATCTCCTCGGCGATTTCCTCGAGCCGGTCGCTCACCACGACGATCCGCTTGACGAGGATCCCGAGCTCCCACATTCGACGCGTCAGGAAGGGCGTGTTCCGATCCTGGACCTCGCCCGAGAGGATCTCGTCGCCGATGATGATCAGGGCCGCCGAGCGCGTCCCGGACGAGGTCACTCGTCTCTCCACTTCTCCTCGGTGGAGTGACCGGGGAAGGCCCGCGCGCCGGGATCGATCCGCGCCTTGGCGAAGTTCACGGCCACGGCGGCTTCGCCGAAGCCGGTGGCGATCAGATCGAGCTTGCCCTCGTGCTCGGTGACGTCGCCGGCGGCGTAGATGCCGGGCAGGTTGGTCTCCATGCGCTCGTTGACGACGATCCCGTTCTTCTGCATCTCCAGACCCCACTCCTTGATCGGGCCCAAATCGGCCTTGAAGCCGACGTTGATGAGCAGGTTGTCCACCTCGCAGATCTGCTCCTCGTCGGTCCGGTTGTCGAAGATCGTCACCCTCTCCAGACGGCTGTTGCCGATCACCGAACGCACCTCGTAGTGGGTCAAGATCCGGCAGAAGCCGCCGTCCTGGACCTGCTTGATCGTCCCTTCGTGGGCGCGGAACTCCTCGCGCCGGTGGATGAGGGTCAGCGATTCGGCGACCCCCTCGAGGTTGAGCGCCCAGTCGAATGCGCTGTCGCCCCCGCCCACGATCATGACCCGCTTTCCGGCCAGCGCCATCTTGTCGCGCACGAGATACTGGACCCCCCGCCCCTCGAAGCTCTCGAGACCCTCGATCTTCAAGCGGCGGGGCTCGAAAGCGCCGATGCCGGCCGAGATCACGATCGTCCGCGTGAGATAGGAACCATCTCCCGTCGTCAGGCGCCACAGATCCCCGTCCTCGCGAACCAGCCCGCGCACGGCCTCGCCGACGACCACCGTCGGATGGAACTGGAGGGCCTGCTCGACCAGGCCGGTGGCGAGGTCCTTGGCCAGGATCTTCGGGAAGCCGCCGACGTCGTAGACATACTTTTCGGGATAGAGGGTCATGAGCTGACCGCCGAGCTCCTCCAGGGAGTCGATGATCAGCGTCTTCATGTGCCGCATCCCGGCGTAGAAGGCGCCGAAGAGGCCGGTCGGGCCGCCGCCCAGGATGGCGATGTCGTGGATCTCCTGGCTCATGGGGTTGCCCTGCGAAATGTCCTCAAAGGGTATCGAGCAGTCGCTGCAGCGTGACGTGGAGCTGCCGCTGCCCCTGGATGCCCAGGGTCGCGGTCACGCGATGGCGAAGCCGGGTCACGCGATCGGTCAGGACGCCCTCCAGCTCGCGGGCCCGCGGGGTCAAATATAACCGCTTGACCCGGTGGTCCGAAGGGTCTCGATCCAGCCGGACGAGGCCGTCGCGGACGAGCCCCCGGACGATGGTGGTCATCGAGGACTTGGCGAGCCCCGTGCGAGCGCCGAGCTCGCTGATCGGAAGCCCGTCCTCCTCGAACAGCGGCCAGAGGACCTGGCACGTGGTCCCCGTCACCTCGGGGAACCCGGCCCCGTGGCAGCCCTCCACCAGGCGCTGGAGCCAGCGGTCGGCCCCCCGGGCGAGGAGGCTTCCGAGATCGACGGTCGTCGTCACGCCCAATTAGTACGCTGACGAACTATAGGTTGTCAAGAGAGGATGGTTCGCGGTCGTACTGTCGGCCTCCTCCGGTGGCCTCCGGTCCGGACGAGGTAGCGCCGGAGCTCCCAGTCGAGGGCGTCGACGATCGGCGGATTGGCGGGCGGGATGGGACGGCCCCGGTACTCGGCGGGCGTGACCCACTCGAGAGCCGTCCTCGCCGGATGCGGGCCGCCGGCCGGCGGGGTCCCGATTTCCCCGATACGGGTGCAGAGATAGGCGTAGAGGGACACGACCCGGTCGGGATACCGATGGGAGAGCGCGACCAGCAGGTCGCCCGCCTCGACCACCAGTCCCGTCTCTTCGGCGACCTCGCGAACAACGGCCTCCTCGAGCGATTCGTCCGGCCCGCGTTTGCCTCCCGGAAGCTCCCACGTGCCGCCCAGCGGCGGGCCGCCCGGCCGGGACTGGACGAGCAGACGACCGGCGCTAAGAACGACG
>JBOHRQ010000185.1:0-3313 GCA_050732875.1 Gemmatimonadota bacterium
CGCATCGCGACCTGCGGCGCAACCACCGGCAACGATGCCGTCACGCCGATCAACCGGGTGTATTGGAAGCAGCTCTCGATCCACGGGTCCACGATGGCCAACCGGCGTGAGTTCGACGCCATATCCCGGCTCGTGATCGGCGGCCGGATCGATCCGGTGATCGATCGCGTAGTCGGGCTCGAGCAGGTTCCGGAGGCGCTCGCCCGCCTCGAGTCGGGCGAGCAGTTCGGCAAGATCGTCATCCGCGTCACGGACGATCCCGAAGGCGGATCGTGACGGAGAGACGGGTGTCACGACACCCGATCATGCATCACCATCACACAGGGGAGGAATCGTGGCCGACAACTCGTTCGACATCGTGAGCAAGGTCGACCGGCAGGAGGTCAAGAACGCGGTTCAGATGGCGATCAAGGAGGTACGCACCCGCTTCGATTTCAAGGCATCCAAAGCCGGGATCGAAGAGTCCGGCGACGACCTCGTCCTGACCGCCGAGGACGAGGGCCGCCTGCGAGCGCTCCGCCAGATCCTCGAGGAGAAGCTCTCCCGCAGGGGCATATCGCTGAAGGCGCTGACGTGGGGCGAAGTCGAGGAGGCCCTCGGAGGCACGGCCCGCCAGCGAGCCACGCTGCAATCGGGCCTCTCCTCGGAGCAGGCCAAAGACATCGCCAAGCGGATCAAGGCGACCGGCCTCAAGGTCCAGGCCTCCATCCAGGGCGATCAGGTGCGGGTGTCGGGCAAGAAGAAGGACGATCTCCAGTCGGTCATCGTGACGCTCAAGGACGCCAGCCTGCCGTTCGACTGGACGGCGGCGAACTACCGATGAGGGGCGCCCGAGGCACCCGGCAGGGGCTCCTCGCAGCGCTCGTGGGGCTGGGGATGGCCTGCGGCCGCGGCGAGCCGGCCGGCGAGCCGGCTCCGGAGGCGGACTCCCTCGCCGATACGCTGACGTCGACCGAGCAGCAGTCTTTCGCGGTCGATCTCGACCGCTACCACGAGATGCAGGGTGGTCGGCTCGACACCGTGGACATGGTCGCCCGCGGCGGCGACGCGGCCTTCCAGGTGCAGGTCCTCAACTACACCGGCGACTACACCGCCCTGACCTACGCGGCCTGGTATTCAGGCGCCGACAGCACGGTCATGTTCGCCGCCGACGGTCAGCCGCGGCTCGAGGACGAGATCGGAAACGTCTACCGCGGGGTCGTGATCGCCAGCAACCCCCGCTTCGAGGTGGCGACCGGCACGACGGCGGTCGGCGTCTACGTGTTCCGCCCGGCGGTGGCTTCCGAGGCCGACTCCCTGACCCTCTACGTGAACGACTCGACCCCGCCCGTCCTGCGGGTGGGGCCGTTCGGGGTGCGTCACGACGCGGGAGCCGCCGCTCCCTCGGGCAACCTGCGCATGCAGGCCGAGGAGCCGGACTAGGGGTCTGGAGGGATCGTGGTCATCCACGCCCCTGGCCGCCGCCGGGAGCGACGGCGTCCAGCCACGACCGTCAGTCGGTGCGGGCGTATTCGTTGTAGAAGTGAGCGGCCGTCACGATCCCGCCATGGAAGTTCTCCAGGACGAGGTTCTCGTCGGGCGCGTGGGCGTTCTCGTCGGGGGTCCCGAAGCCCATCAGGATCGACGTCACCCCGAGCCGCTCCTGGAACGTCGTCGTGACCGGGATAGATCCCCCCTCGCGCGTCATCACGGCGTCCGCCTTGAACGCCTTCTCGAGCGCCCGCCGGGCCGCCTGATTGGCGGGGTGGTCGATCGGAGCGAGGTACGGCCGGGTGCCGTGGAGGGTCTCGACCCGCACGGTCACCCCGGATGGCGAGACGGTCTCCACGTGGTGCCGGAAGAGCTCGGCGATCTGGTCCGGATCCTGGTCCGGCACGAGCCGCATCGAGACCTTGGCGGAAGCCCGGGCGGGCAACACTGTCTTGGCCCCCTGCCCGGTGAAGCCCGAGACGATCCCGTTGACGTCGAGCGTGGGCCGCGCCCAGATGCGCTCCAGGGTCGTGAACCCGGCCTCGCCCTCGAGCTCGGACACGCCCAGCTCGCGACGATAGGCGCTCTCGTCGAAAGGGAGCTTCCGGAACTCGCTCCGCTCCTCGTCGGAGATAGGACGGACGCGATCGTAGAAGCCCTCGATCGACACGTGGCGCTCGTGGTCCTTGAGCGTCGCCAGGATCTCGGCCAGCGCCAGTGCGGGGTTGGCCACCGCGCCGCCGAAGGACCCCGAGTGAAGGTCCGACCTGGCGCCCTGGACGTGGATCTCCATGTAACAGAGGCCACGCAGACCGTAGCAGAGGGACGGCACGCCGGCCGCGAACATCGGGCTGTCGGAGATCATCACGACGTCGGCCGCGAGTCGTTCCTGATTCGCCTCGATGAACGGCATCAGGTGCTCGGAGCCGATCTCCTCCTCGCCCTCGATGAGCACTTTCACGTTGCAGGGGAGCCGGCCGTGAGCGGCGAGATGGGCTTCCCACGCCTTCCAGTGGGCGAACACCTGTCCCTTGTCGTCGGCCGAGCCGCGGGCGAAGATCCGGCCGTCCCGCACCGTCGCCTCGAAAGGGGGCGTCGTCCAGAGATCGATCGGATCCACGGGCTGGACGTCGTAGTGACCGTAAAAGAGCACGGTCGGCGCCTCGGGGGCGTCGAGCCACTCCGCGTAGACAACCGGGTGGCCGTCCGTGTCGATCAGCTCCGCTTGGGAAAAGCCGATCCCGGAGAGCCGGTCGCGACAGTACTCGGCGCAGCGCCGGACGTCGCCGGCGCGCGCGGGGTCGGTCGAGACGCTCGGTATGGCGAGGAACTCTCCGAGCTCTTCGACGTAGCCGTCACGTTGCCCGCGGATGTGATCGAGGACCTTCTGCATGGGGAGTACAAACTCTACCGGCGCGCGCCGATCGGCAAACGGAGGCGTGGTCATGGATGAATCCGCTCCCGAGGTCGGCGCCACGCACCTGCGCTGGTATCCGCAGCGTGTCCTCGAGCCCGAGGTCATGGATGCCGAGGACGAGGCGGGAGCCTACATGGACGCCGCCGCGGCGACGCACCTGGCGCGGCTGGACACAGGGTGGGCTTCGCTGGTGGCCCGCACGGGTCCGCGGGGCCCGGCGCGCGTTCTCGACGTCGGCACGGGAGGCGCCCAGATACCGCTCCTGCTGGCGCGGGCGCGGCCGGGATGGCGGATCTGGGCCCTCGACCGGAGCCCCGCCATGCTGGCCGAGGGGTGGCCCGCCGTCCTCGAGGAAGGGACCGAAGCGCGCCTGAGGGCGCGTCCGTTCTTCCTCGCCCCGGCGGTCGCGGACGCCCGGCGGCTTCC
>JBOHRQ010000186.1:0-3310 GCA_050732875.1 Gemmatimonadota bacterium
GCGAGGAAGCGGGGATGCCACAGGTAGTTGAGCGCGATATGGCGCGCCGAGCGCGGGGTGAGCCGGGCGACCGCGGCGAGGGCCTCCGACCGGGCTGCAGGCGAGCCGAAGGCGATGTCGAACGCCAGCGCGTTCAGCTTCTGCTGCTCCGGGTCGCCCCGCCGTCGGGCGAAGGCCTCCATCCTGCGGGCCGCCAGCGCACTGTCCGCGTGGAGGATGAAGGCGTTGTGGACGAGGTGGATGTAGGCGGGCAGAAACAGCGAATCCAGCTCGACCGCGCGCGAGAGCGCCCGATCTCCGGTAACATGGGAGACCAGCGCCGGGGCCCCCAGATGGTAGGTGATGTCTCCCAGCAGGTACCACGCTTCGGGGTCGTCGGGATAGAGATCGACGGCCCGGTGCGCCAGATCGAAGGCTTCGCGGGAGCCCTGCTCGAAGGCTCGGCTCGTCCGGACGAGCAACGCCTCGCGCTCCGGCAGCCGATCCAGGTACCGCGCCGCGAGCTCGCTCTGACGGGCCGGAAGATCGCTCAGCGAGCCCGTGACGTATCCGTAGGAGAGTGCCAGCCGATGATGGGCGAGGGCGAACGCGGAGTCGGCGGCGATTGCCTGCTGGTAGGCCCGGATCGCGCCGTCGAAGTCGGAACGGCGGAAGCGGGCCTCGCCGTCCAGATACGCCTTGAGGGCGGGGATCGACGAAGTCGTGATCGAGGCCAGATCGAACGAGATCCGGGGCTTGGAGTTGCGAAAGATCGCCTGCACGAGCTCCAGCGACAGGTCGTCCACCAGCACGAGGACACTGTCCGGGGAGCCCTGGACCGTGGCGCTGCCGATCGCCCCGCCAGTCCCGGTCTCGTAGATCTCGGCGGCCAGCCGTAACGCCGGACCCACCCTCACCGCACTCCCGACCAGCGAGTAGCGGGCGCCCGTGGCGCGGCTGACGGCCAGCATGTCCTCGAGGTCCGGCGAAATGCCCGGGGTCACGCGTTCGTGCCAGCGGGCGAGCACGGTGCGGCTGTTGATCGCCCGCAGGTCGCTGACACCGTCGAGCCGGGTGGTCAGCAGGTCGACCATGCCCTCCCGCCAGGCGGGGTCGGCCCCATGGACCTCGAAGGGGAGGACGGCCAGGGTCGGGGTCGTGGAGGCGGCGGGCCCAGCGCCGTCGCGGCGTGTTGCCCACACGAGGACGACCAGGAGCGCCCCGATGGCGAGGCCGGCGACGATGCGCCAGCCGGTCCGCCGTCTCGGTGCCGCCTGCGGGGTACGGTCGGGCGAAGGCCTTCCGGTCGAGACCGTGGTCGGCTCGGCATCGCCACCCCGACCCGCTGCCTCCGGATCCGAACCCGCTTCGGCGCCGGGGCCGGCCGGGGCGAATGGCTGCCGGCCCCGGATGGCCGCGGCCAGCTGCTGGCTCTCGGCGGAGGGCTCCACGCCGAGATCCCCCTCGAGCAGGGCCCCGAACTCCTCGTACGCGTGCAGCGCGCCGGCCCGGTCTCCAGACCCGTCCAGGAGCCGCATCAGGCGGCGTATCGCCTCCTCGTCCAGCGGACGCAGGGCGAGCGCCCGGCGCGCCCACCGGATGGCGGCTGTCCGGTCTCCGTCCTGCTCGGCCTGGGCGGAGAGATCGCGGCCCGCCCGAACCGCCCTCAGCTCGAGGCGCTCCCGTTCGGCGTCCACCCAGTGCTCGAACTCCTCGGCCGCCCCGGCCACATGGAAGCCGTCGAGCAACGGTCCGCGATAGAGCTCGAGGGCATCCTCGGGACGCCCGTCGTCGAGGGCTTGGTCGAAGGCGACCGCGTCACACCACATGTCGGGAGCCACGGCCAGCTCTTCGCCCCGCCCGCGCGAGACCACCGCCTCGGCGCCCAGATGGCGCCTCAGGAAGTACACGGACTGGCGGAGCGCGGCCCGGGCGTGCGTGGCATCGAGCTCGGGCCAGAACAGGGCCAGAAGGGGGTCGGTCCGCTGATGGCCCCGCGGGCGGGCGACGGCCAGGTAGGCGAGGAGGGCCAGGCGCTTGGGCTGGGCCATGACCTCGTTGAAGGTCGTCCCTCGCTCGTCCCTGAGGTCCACGCTGCCGAGGACGCGAACCTCGTTCAAAGGAAGAAAGTCCGATCCAAATCCCCGGGTGACGCTCGCGTAACGCTGAGATCACGGAATGGGACGGTCGGCATAACGGATTGGTGACGCCCGAGGAGTATGATGAGCGAGAAAGGCGGAAAACAACGAGGAGACCTGAGCGCGCGGGATCCGTCGCTAAACCCCCCGGTTGTCGGGTTGCGCGTTCCCAAGGAAACCTCCGGTCCGCTTCCAAGCGCCGGCGCTTCGGAAAGGCCTGGCGGACGCCGGCGACACCAATGGCGGGAGCTGCAGGGCTCCCGCCTTCTTTTTTCATCCCGATCGCTGCTTCAGCACGTCCGCTCGTTGCAGGTCTCAGGCTCAGCCCGGCGCGGGTATCGGACCGGGCTGGTCCCTACCCCGCCGGTCCCGCGGTGGCGATCTCCTGCGGCACCTGCTTCAGGCCCGCGAAGTTCTCCTCGAAGCGGCGGGCGAGCTCGCGGGCCTTGACGTCGTAGGCCTCGGAGTCGTCCCACGTGGATCGCGGGTCCAGCACCTCGTTCGGAACACCCGGACACCGATCGGGAACCTCGACGCCGAAGACGGGGTGCGGAGCAAAGCGCGCCTGCTCGAGTGAGCCGTTCAGGGCCGCCGCGACCATCGCCCGCGTGTGCTTGAGGTCCATCCGCTCTCCGACCCCATAGGGTCCGCCCGTCCAGCCGGTGTTCACCAGATAGACGCTGACGCCGTGACGCTCGATCCGCTCTCCCAGCATCTCGGTGTAGCGCGTCGGCGGGAGCGGCAGGAAAGGGGCGCCGAAACAGGCGGAGAACGTTGCCTTGGGCTCGGTCACGCCGGCCTCCGTCCCGGCGACCTTGGCGGTGTACCCGGAGATGAAATGGTACATCGCCTGATCGCGGTTCAGCCTGGCGATCGGGGGCAGGACGCCGAAGGCGTCGGCGGTCAGGAACAGGATGGTGCGCGGATGGCCGCCGACTCCGGGAATCACCGCGCCCGGAATGAAGTCCACCGGGTAGCCGGCGCGCGTGTTCTCGGTGATGGCATCGTCGTCGAAATCGACCCGGCGGGTCCGCGGATCGACGACGACGTTCTCGACCACCGTCCCGAAGCGGATGGCGGCCCAGATCTCGGGCTCCTTCTCCTTCGAGAGGCGGATGCATTTGGCGTAGCATCCGCCCTCGAAGTTGAACACGCCGTCGTTCGACCAGCCATGCTCGTCGTCTCCGATGAGC
>JBOHRQ010000187.1:0-3308 GCA_050732875.1 Gemmatimonadota bacterium
GGGTTAGCTGCAGTCGAGATCGACAAAGGCGACCGCTCCATCCCGGACGGCGACACTTTGTGGATTCTGGCAGAGATCGAGCACGTAGTCTCCCGGCGGCAGGTCTTCGAACGCGTAGAAGCCGTCCTCATTGCTGAGGGTCGCCCGTTTGACCGGACCCCTCAGGGTGACGCTCGCGTCCGCATAGGTGCCGAATTCGTGGCTCGTGAAGCCCTGGATCGAATCCTTCACATCGCCGACGCACGCGAAGTTCACTACCGTTTGCTGATCATGTTCCACGGTCGCGGACTTCCTCTTGGCGTCGCAGGTCAATCCCGGCGGCGTCTTGATGGACACGACATAGGCCGCTGCCGGGACGTCCCACGCCCAACTGCCGTTAGGATTGGTCGTCCCATAAGCCCACGGGAAGCCGCTACTCGCAAACTGCAACTCCACCCACACGATCGGGCGGGCCTCACCATTGATCGTCACCGTGCCGCCAATCCCGCCTTCCGGTATGGTGCAGGAAACGTTCGCCTCAACGGTCTGGGAGGCTTGAACTGTGACGGTGATCGACTCGCAGGTTAGAGGGAAGACGGTGTTTGGCGTGAGGAACAATCTCGTCAGGTTATGGGCCTGCAACGTGTAAGTACCGGGCAGCAGGTTTTCGAACCCGAAGTGTCCCTGGTGACCCGTGGATGTACTACGGTAGCCCACCGGGCCCGAGACGTCGACCGTAGCATGCTCATCCGGCGCGCCGTTGACAGTGCCCGTCCCGATCGGCAACCCGTCGACTGAAACCGTCCCGACGATCGATCCAAGCGGGTCGCAGGCGATAGCCACCGCGGCGGACTGGCCGGCCTGTAGGTCGACCTCCGCCGAGTTGCAGGCCGTCCCGGCTGCTATCGCGCTAACGGAGTGGACACCTGGCGACACGTCGGCGAACATGAATACGCCATCCTGACCCGACGTCGTCGAGCGCGAGATCCCGAGCGCGTTGAGCCAGACCTCGGCACCGCTCATCGGCGAGCCGGAGTCGCCGCTGGTTACGACCCCGTGTATGGTTCCCACTGGTATCTCGGGTATCTCGGGGCTCTCCATGGGATTGCCGTTCTCGGTCTCGCACCGCAGTACGGCCATGACGACGAGGATCAGGCCTGGAAAGCGCCTGAAGTGGCTCATTCTCTTGCTCCTTCCCTGCGGCCCTTGCCGCACGCGTAGTCGCCCGACCCGAGCGCCGTCCAGACGACCGGCGCGGGAGTCCGGTGGCAATGAATCGGGTGGCAAACGCCTGCTCACGTGCGACAGTATGAACCGCTGGGCTCATCGCCGGATCAGTGCCGGCTCAGCGCGGCTCAGCCCAGTCTGGATTCGGGAGCGGCTGGCTTCCCCAAGGGGGTACCTGGGGGATTCAGAAGCGGTAGCGGAGCGCCACCTGGAGCTGGAAGGCGGAGTCGGTCTGGAGGGTCGTCCACTCGGGACGGGTCGTGTCGAAACGGAAGATCGGCTGGGCCTCCTCCGGCGTTCCCGGGGTCTGGGCGACTTGCTCGAGGAGCCGGGGAGCGGCCACGCGGTAGCGCCCCCAGTCACGGTTGAGCAGGTTGAGCACGTTAAAAACCTGGAGCTCCACCTCGAGGGCGCGGTTCCCGAGCGGGATCCTTTGCCTGAGGGAGGCGATCGTCGCGTGGGACCAGGGCTCCCGGCAGGTGTTACGTTCGAGAATCCGCCCCCGCTGGCGTCGAAGGCACGGCGTCCGCTCGATGAAGCTCTCGAACGCAGCCTGCTGCACTGCCATTCGCTCGCCCTGTGCCTCCGGCGAGTTGTCGGCGCCGGGGGCGTCCGAACGTCCATCGAAGAGGATCTCGCCGGGATCGGAGGCGTTGCGGGGAACGTAGATCGGATCATTGGCGTTCGAGCCGTCAGCGTTGAGATCGCCGCGCCCGCCAACGCCCCCGGCGAGATAGGTAAACGGGCTCCCCGACTCGCCCACGTAGAGGAACGAGAAGTCCGTGGACCAGCGGGGCCAGGGGGCTGTGTACGTGACGGCGGCGACCACCCGGTGCGGCAGATCGTTGAGCGAGATCCCGCGGCTCGGATCGTCGTGGCGGCCGGAGACTGCACGGGCGTCGGCCCAAAGGGCCGTACCTGGCCTGTTGACGCGGCTCGGCGACTGGACATCGCGGGTCCGCGAGTACGTGTACGACGCCGCCGCCGCGATACTCCCCGCGAACCGGCGTTCGACGCGCGTGGAGAGCTGGTACGAGTAGTTCCTCGAGGTGTTCCTGAGATCGATCACGCCCGAGAACTCCGACCTGAGCTCGGGCGTGGCTATACCGCCGGGGCTGCTCGTGCCGTAGAGGACGCGTCCGAACCGGTCGAGGGCCTGCGGCCCCTCGAGGTTCAGGTTCACGAACATGAAGTCCGAGAGGTAGCGGGTGAACAACGCCTCGCTCGTGGCGACGAGCCCCCACGGAAGTAGCCGGTCGTAGGCGAGCGAGGCCCGCAGCGACTGCGCCATTCGCAGGTTCCGATCCAGCAGATCCACGTCTCCCAGCGGCGCAGTCGTGAGACCGGGCCCGGTGGCGCACGCCGTCGGTGCCGCCCGGTAGTCGGGCACGAACGGCGGCGGCGGGCCTGCGTCGGTCGACCGGGACCCGCACCGCAGGACCCCGATCCCGACCCCGTAGTTGAAGAGCCCAGGGTGGAGCCAAGCCAGGGGCGGTCTCCCGGTGAACATTCCCACCCCGCCGCGGAGCTGGTCGCTTCCCGTGCCGAAGAGATCCCAGGTGAAACCGAAACGTGGAGAAAAGTGGACTCGGGGGTGCGGCATCTCGTCCGTGCGCCGGCCGAAAACCGAATCGACCAGGGCGTTGTACGGAGCATGCCCCTCTACGTCCAGGAGGTCGGCCCGGAGGCCCATCGTGATCGAAACACGATCACTGGCGCGCCACTCGTCCCCCAGAAACGCTCCATACTGGCCGCCACTCATCGGCACGCCGGCGCTCCCGAAGTCGCGGCGTATCTCGAACCGATCGGCAACCCCCATTTCGAGCGAATTCAGGCTGGAGAATGTCCAGATGCCGTATCCCCCCCTCACTCCCCCGCGCTCGCTTCGAAACCGCTCTGCTTCGGCTCCGAGCACGAGCACGTGGTCCGCCCCCCAGGGGAGGCTGAGCTCATCCCTGACACGGATCGACCACGCCCGGCCGAACCGTCCCTGGGCCCGTTCGGCCGAGCCAGTGTTTAGTGTTACGAGGCTCTGGTTCGTGCCGGGGACGTGAACCCTTATCAGTGGCTGGCGCACTTCCGGCAGAAACTCCACCCAGTCA
>JBOHRQ010000188.1:0-3263 GCA_050732875.1 Gemmatimonadota bacterium
GGACCCGCAAGCCCCCCGTTCCCACGGACGGGCTCGTCGTGGGCGGGACGCTCCGGCCCAGGTACGGCTCGTCCGGCGACCAGCGCTCCGGCCAGCTCGATCTCTACCTCACCAGTCCCTCGGTGAGCCTGCTCCTCCAGGGCAGCCTTCGCGACGCCGAGAACTTCGAGTCGCCGCGCGGTGAGGTGGCCAACTCCGGCGCCGAGAGCCGCAACCTGAGTGCGGCGCTGGAGCTCCGACCCTCGGAAGCCGGGCGCCTGACGCTGGGCGTCGAGAGCTTCCGCGGCGAGGACATCGGTCTGCCGGGCTCGGGGGGCGTGTTCACGGGGTTCTTCCCGAGCACGACCCGCGACAAGGTGAGGCTGCGATACGAGGGACCCGGGCCGGGCCTTCTGCCGTCGCTCAAGGTGGGCGTCTACCTGCAGGACCAGGAAGAGGACTTCGCGACCCTGCTGGACCTGCCGCCGATTCCGGCGGGGCCGTTCAACCTGCTGATCGATAACGAGACGAGCCGCGTGAGCGACGTTCGCACGGTCGGGTTCGACATCCAGGCCGACGCCGCGATCGGCGCTTCGCACATGCTGACCTACGGCCTCGAGCTCTTCCGCGACGATGTCGAGGAGACGCGGCGCGAGGTGAGCACGCAGACCTTCGTTCCCACCGCCCCGGGTCCCCCCGGCATGACCGAGACGGAGATCGACGAAGACCCGACCACTCCCGACGGCACGTTCCAGGGAGCGGGTGTCTACGTGCAGGACGAGATCCGCTCCGGGCGGCTGACCCTGCTTCCCGGCGTGCGCTACGACCGCTTCGACATCGAGACCGAGCGGCTGGAGCGGTCCGAGGGTGACGTGCCGGCCGAGGACCGTACCGAGGACGCCGTCAGCGCCAGCCTGGGAGCGCTCTACGCCCTCGGCGAGCACCTGCATCTGACGGCCAGCGTGGGGCGCGCCTTCCGCACCCCCAACCTGATCGAGCGCTACTTCTTCGGCCCCGGTTCCCAGGGCGGGCTCTCCGTGCCCAATCCCGACCTGGACAACGAGACGAGCCTGAACGTCGACGTGGGCCTCAAGATCCGGACACCGGCGCTGATGGCGTCGGTCACGTACTTCGACAACCGGATCGACGACTTCATCACCTTCGTGCCGGCCACCTTCATGGGCGATTCGACCTTCGGCGGGAGCCTGGTGACGACGGTCGACAACGTCGGTGACGCCCGCATTCGGGGCCTGGAGGCGGCTGCCGAGGCGCGCGCGGTGAGGTGGGGATCGGTCTGGAGCGCGTTCGGCGCCTTCACTGTGAACCGCGGCGACAACCTGTCCGAGGATGGGCCGCTCTTCGTGCCGCCGACCAAGCTCGTCCTGGGGATGGCGTGGCGGGACGCCCCCGGGCGCTTCTCCGCGGGGGCGACGACGCGCCTGGTGGCCGAGCAGGATCGGGTCCCCGAGGGCTTCAGCCGCACGGCGGGCTTCGGCATCGTCGACTTGCACGGATCGGTCGATCTCGCTCCCCTGGCCGGGACTCCGCTGACGCTCCGGGCGCGCCTCGACAACCTGACCGACAAGGTGTACAGCGAGCCCTTCGGCGGCAGTCTGGAGCCGGGTCGAAGCCTGATCCTGTCGCTCGAGTACGCCTTCCGCACGGATCTGTACCGCTGATGAAGGAGTCACGCATGGGCAAGATCGCATTCGTGGCGATCGCCTGCCTCGCGGGCGCATGGTCGCTGGGAGCGCCGGGGTCGGCCCTGGCTCAGCAGGCGCTCGGGACGCTCGTCGTCGCCCACGGCGCGAATCCGGAATGGAACGCGCCCGTCCAGGAGGTCGTCCGGCAGGCCGATACCGGGGGACCCGTCGAGGTCGCCTTCCTGATGGGGCCGGCGGCCGCCGAGAGGCGTTTCCAGGACGCCGTTCGCGAGCTGGCCCAGGCCGGCGCCGGGCGGATCGTCGTCGTCCCGCTTTTCGTCTCCAGCCACAGCGGCCACTACGAGCAGATCCGCTGGCTCGTGGGAGAGACCGACAGCCTGTCGGAGGTGATGCGCGAGCACCTCCATCATGCCGGTATCGAGCGTCCCGAGGGGGCCGTGCCGCTCGAGCTCGCACCGGCGCTGGACGACGCCCCGGAGCTCGCCCGGGTCCTCGCCGACCGGGCCCGGGCGCTCACCGAGAACCCCGGCGGACACGCGCTCTTCCTCATCGGCCACGGTCCCAACTCCGCCGAGGACCACGCCGCGTGGATGGAGAACCTCCGGCGCGTCGCCGAGCGGGTCCGCGATGAGGCGGGCTTCGCCGACGTCAAGATCGGGCTGGTCCGCGACGACGCGCCGGAGGCGGTGCGCGCCGAAGCCGTTCGCCAGATTCGCGAGACCATCGAGCTCCAGCACCGGGCGACGGGCCGTGACGTCGTCGTGGTGCCGATCCTGATCAGCTCGGGCCGGGTGAACAACGAGAAGCTCCCGGCCGACCTCGAAGGCCTCCCGGTCGTTTACGATGGTAAGCCGCTGCTGCCGCATCCGGCGATCACCTACTGGATCGAGTCGAGCGTCCGGACGATCGCCGCCGCGGCCGCGCCGGGTCCGACGGCGAGGATGGCGATTCCCATCCACGGCAACGACCGGTAGCCCGAATGTTCCGCCGGTCCCTCACGCTCGCGGCGGCGCTCTCCGCCCTCGCGTCGGCGCTCTCCGTCATCACGCCGGCCGTCGCCGCGGCGCAGGATCTTCCATCACCTCGCACCCGCACCTGGTACCTGGCGGCCGAGGAGGTCGAGTGGGACTACGCTGCTTCGGGCCGCAACCGGATCGCGGGCCGGGCTTTCGACGAGATGGAATCAGTGTTCATGGAGCCGGGCTTCCATCGGATCGGCCGCGTCTACACCAAGGCCCTGTACCGGGCCTACACCGACAGCACGTTCACTACGCAGGCGCCCGTTCCGCCCGAGTGGGAGCATCTCGGAGCGCTGGGTCCGGTCCTTCGCGGGGTGGTCGGCGACACGATCCGGGTCGTCTTCCAGAACCGCACGCGCTTCCCCTTCAGCGTGCATCCGCACGGCGTCTTCTACGCCAAGGACTCCGAGGGCGCGGGGAGCGCGGACGGCACGATGGGCCGTGACACGCTCGACGACGCCGTCCCGCCCGGCGGCACCCACACGTACGTGTGGCCGGTTCCCGAGCGCGCAGGTCCGGGCCCCGGCGATCCGACCTCGGTGGCGTGGCTTTATCATTCCCACGCTTCCTCGCCGCGCGACACCAACGCCGGCCTGATCGG
>JBOHRQ010000189.1:0-3247 GCA_050732875.1 Gemmatimonadota bacterium
CTGATCGGCGAACTTGTTCAGCCCGGCCTCCGCCAGCTCGGACTGGATGCGCGTGGTCTTCTGGATCAACCCCGCCAGGTTCGCATGGGTGTCGGTGATCGCTGTGACCTGCTTCTCCACCACCTCGATCGGATCCGGTTGCTCCGCCATCACTCCTCCAGTGGGTTAGCGCTGATATCGGCGACCAGCCGGGCGGTCTCGACCTCGCGGTTCCCGAGCTCCGTGTTGGCGTGGATCCGGTGGCGGAGCGCGACGATCGCCAGTGTCACGCGCTCGACCGCTTGTCCGGCGACGCTCCCGGGGGCGACGAGGACCGCGAGCGCGGCCGGCATGGCCAGTCCGGCGAGGGCGCCCGTCCTCATGGCCCTCCCGCTGAGCGCGCCAGCCCGACCGGCGTGATCCCGAGCTCGTGGACGGCGAAGGTCCACAGGTCTGTCGCCTCCTCGATCTGCTTCGCGGTCGGCGTCTCCCCGCCGTGGCCGGCCTTCGTCTCGATCCGTATCAGGGTCGGCCGATCGCAGCCCTGAGCCGCCTGGAGCGTGGCCGCGAACTTGAAGGAGTGCCCGGGGACGACCCGGTCGTCGTGGTCGGCGGTCGTGACCAGGGTCGCCGGGTAGCAGACGCCCGGCTCCAGGTTATGGAGGGGCGAGTAGGCTCGGAGCACCTCGAACATCTCCGGATCCTCCGAGGTCCCGTAATCGGAGGCCCACGCCCAGCCGATCGTGAACTCGTGGTAGCGCAGCATGTCCATGACGCCGACCGCGGGGAGCGCCACCGCGAAGAGGTCCGGCCGCTGGGTCATGGCCGCCCCGACCAGGAGCCCTCCGTTCGAGTGTCCGCCGATGACGAGCCGGCCGGGGGAGGTGATGCCCTCCTGGATCAGGTAATCGGCCGCGGCGATGAAGTCGTCGAACACGTTCTGCTTGTTGGCCTTGATCCCCGCCTGGTGCCACTCCTCACCGTACTCGTTGCCGCCCCGCAGGTTGGCCACGGCGAGCACGCCGCCCATCTCGAGCCAGACCAGGTTGGAGACCCAGAAGAAGGGCGTGATCGAGATGTTGAAGCCCCCGTAGCCGTAGAGATAGGTCGGGTTTCCGCCGTCCTCTGCGATCCCCTTCGCGTGGACGAGGAACATCGGGATGCGCGTCCCGTCCTTCGAGTGGTAGAAGGCCTGCCGGATTTCGTACCGCGAGGGATCGAACCGGAGCTCGGGCGCCTTCCACACCGTGGTCTCGCCGGTCGCGAGATCGTGGCGATGGATCGCGGTCGGCTTGGTGAAGGACGAGAAGGCGAAGAAGATCTCCGGCGAGTCGGGCTCGCCGCGGAGCTGGCTCACGGTGCCGATCCCCGGGAGCGCGATCTCCTTGTCGGGCGTGCCGTCGAGATCGAAGACCAGCAGTCGGCTCTTCGCGTCCTCGAGGTAACGGAGCACGAGCCGGCCGCTGGCCAGGATCGCCGACTCGAGCGTCCGGTCGCTCTCGGGAACGATCTCCCGCCATGCGCTCCGCTCCGGCTCGCGCGTGTCGACCGCGACGATCCGCCCGCGCGGGGCGTCGAGATCGGTGCGCAGATAGAAGACGGGCCCGACGTTCCCGATGAACTCGTAGGCCGCGTCGGCCTCGTCGATCAGCGGCCGGACAGGGGCCGCCAGGTCGGGTTGGGCGGAGTCTCCCAGGTCGATGGCATAGAGGCGGTTCCTGGGATCGGTCCCGTGCCACACGTGGACGACCGCGTACCGGCCATCCTCGGTCACCTCGGCGCCGAACCCCCACTCGGGGCGGTCCGGCCGCTCGTAGACGAGCCGGTCTTCGCTCTGCGGCGTTCCGAGGACGTGGTAGTAGAGCTTCTGGTTCCGGACGGCGCCGGTGAGCGCCCGGCCCTCCACGGGCTCGGGGTAGCGCGAGTAGAAGAAGCCGCGGCCGTCCCCGGTCCACGAGACCCCCGAGAACTTCGCCCACTGGACGCGGTCGGGGAGATCCTTCCCGGAGCCGATCTCCCGGACCTGGAACTCCACCCAGTCGGAGCCCGCCGTCTGAAGGCCGTAGGCGAGGTAGCGGCCGTCCGGCGAGACCTCCAGGGCGCCCAGCGAGATCGTGCCGTCGGCCGCCAGCGCGTTGGGGTCGAGAAGCGGCGACGGTGGCGCGTCGAGGGCCGGAGCGCGGTAGAGGACCGACTGGTTCTGGAGCCCGTCGTTCTTGAAGAAGAAGTAGCGGCCCGCCTCGCGGAACGGCGCCTCCCACCGCTCGTAATCCCACAGTTCGGTCACCCGCTCGCGGATCGCCTCGCGCTCGGCAATCGCCTCGAGGTAGCCGAACGTGAGGGCGCTCTCGGCCTCGATCCAGGCGCGGGTCTCCGGGCTGTCGGTGTCCTCGAGCCAGCGGTAGGGATCGGGAACGGAGACGCCGTGGTAGACGTCCACGTGGTCGGAGCGCCGCGCCTCGGGGTAGACCGGCTCCTGGCCGCGGACCTCGGAGATGGCGAGAGGCGCGGCGATGGCGAGGACCAGCGCAGCCGTGCTCCGGAACATCGGCCCGCAAGGTAGCGCCGGGGAATGTCGGAGTCGAATGGGTCGGCGGGCCGGGCGCGGTGGGGCCGCGGCGTCGGCGAAAGTCCATCCCAGGCAAAAGGGGCGCCCCGGGAGGCGCCCCTTGCAGCGAAAGACGGCCGGACGGTGCCGGCGGCCGTCAGCCCACCTCGGCCGTCAGCTCACCTCGGCCGGCGCGCCCGTCTCGACCGGCAGCCCGGCCTCGATCCAGTCCGCCTTGCCGGCCTCGTAGTCCTTGACGTCGGTGTAGCCGAGCCCTTCCAGGGCCTGCGCGGTCTGGATCGAGCTCTGGCACTCGGTGTTGGCGCAGTAGACGACGATCTCGGCGTCCTTGTCGGGCAGCAGCCGCGGCGCGAGCTCGCGGACCTGCTCCCTGGGGACGTTGATGGCTCCCGGCAGGTGCGCCTGCTCGTAGCTCTGCGGGGCAAGGGACTCCACGATCGTCAGGTCGCGGCCTTCGTCGAGCGCCGTTTTCAGCTCGTCGCGCGTGATCGTATCGGCCATGATGGATCCTCCTCGGGATTCGGGTAACTCTCGGCTGGTCGCATTTGTTGCATATTCAATAGTATAGCAGGATTTATTTGCGCATGCAACCTTGCGCATGCAAAGGTCTGGCCGCTATCTTGCAAGCGCATGAACCCCATGGAATTGGAACGGGAGCTCGATCGACCCCGGCTGGCGGCCTGGCGCGCCTTCCTCGTC
>JBOHRQ010000190.1:0-3234 GCA_050732875.1 Gemmatimonadota bacterium
CGCGGCCCAATATGCTCGCTCGCGCGTCGGGCCGCTCCCCCGGGACGGGATCGACGGGGCCCGGGAAGCCCTGAAAGCGCAGAAATCCGGTCCTTTTACAGCAAGGGGGATACCAAACTTTCGACCACCCCCCTTGTCGAGAAGGGTCCAGTACCCCAATCTAAGGGGGTGGAAGCGATCCTTGGGACGAGGTGCGACCTCGATCCCCGGACTTCTCGCGTGGGGAGGCCTATGAAGGCGTATCGCAGTGGGAGGATCGGGTTCGTCGTGCCGGTGCTTGCCGCGGCGGTGGCGGTCCTGGGTATGACGGCTCCGGCGTCGGGCCAGGGACGCGTCATCGGCACGGTCAGCGACGCCGACACCAACGAGGGCGTGGCCAATGTCCAGGTGACGGTCGAAGGCACCGGCCTGGGCGCGGTGACCGGCCAACGCGGCACCTACAGCATCGCCAACGTGCCGGCCGGACCGCGGTCGCTCGCGTTCAACATCCTGGGCTACGCGACCCGGCGTCAGGTGGTCACCGTGGAGGCCGGCCAGACCGCGGTCGCCGACGTCGCGCTGGTCGAGGGCTTCCTCGAGATGGGAACGATCACGGTCATCGGGGCCTCGCGCGAGCCGTCGCGGATCGTCGAGGCGCCGGCCGCGGTCAGCGTCGTGACCGGCGAGGAGCTCCAGGCGGAGGCCGCGTCGGGCCAGCTCCCCCGGCTGTTCGTCGACAAGCCGGGCATCGACGTCGTCCAGAGCGGCGTCCAGGACTTCAACATCAACGCGCGCGGCTACAACTCGTCGCTGAACCGCCGCGTGCTCGTTCTGCAGGACGGGATCGACCGCTCGCTCGGGTTCCTGCAGTCCCAGGAGTGGACGGCGCTCTCGATGCCGCTGGAAGACCTCGGGAGGCTCGACTTCGTGCGCGGGCCGGGCTCAGCCCTCTATGGTGCCAATGCCTTCAGCGGCGTCCTCAACATCACCACGCCTTCGCCGGCGGACATCGTGGGCACGAAGGTCGCGGTCTCGGGGGGCGAGCGGGAGACGGGGCGCTTCGACATTCGACACGCGGGTGTGTTCGGCGACCGGAAGTGGGGTTACAAGGCGAACATCGGTCACGTCCAGGTCGGCGAGACCTTCTCCGAGTCGCGCACCCAGGCCGACGCGGTCGGCGAATGTCCGCCGCCGCCGAGCCAGTGCACGTTCGAGTACGGACCGCTTCCCACCGAGGGGGTGCCCCTGATCGACGACCCCGTGAGCTCGACCTACGGAAGCGGCCGCATCGACCGCAACTTCGAGAACGGCTCGGTGTGGACGGCCGAGGGCGGCCTGGCGCATGTGGAGAACGAGATCTTCGTGACCGGGATCGGGCGCGTGCAAGTGAACGGGGCCGACCGTCCATGGGTGCGCACCCAGTATGCCTCCGACGGCTTCGTTTTGATGGGATGGTACAGCGGTCGCCGCGCCGACGAGCTGGAGGGCAACCCGGCGGCGCCACTGCCTCCCGCGGGGCTCCCGGGCCGCCCCTGCTTCCCGCGCGATACCTGCGAAGGCAACAACCAGACCTCGCTCGCCTCGGGCGCCCAGCTGCTCGAGCGGTCCGACATCTTCCACGTCGAGGGGCAGGCGAACTGGGGCACCGAGGACGGCAACTTCCTGGTGGTGGGTGGCGCCTCCAACCGCTGGTACTCGGTGGACACCGAAGAGACGCTGATGGCGGAGTCCCAGGAAGACATCATCACATCGGCGTTCGCCCAGGCCGAGTGGCAGCTCCACCCGAAGTTGAACCTGCTGGTCGCCGGCCGATTCGATCACTTCAGCGTGATCGATGACGACAAGATGGCCCCCAAGGGGGCGCTCGTGTTCACGCCCAACGAGAACCATTCCCTGCGGTTCACGTACAACCGGGCCTACCAGATCCCCAACTACTCCGAGCTCTTCCTGCGGGTGGCGGCGGGGCAGGCAGTGAATCTCGTGCCGCTCGAACAAGGGATCGAGGCCGCGATCGCGCAGCAGCTCGGGATGGAGCAGTTCGACCTGCCGCTGAACTTCAGCGACATGACACCCGTCCAGGCGCGCGGAAACGAGGACCTCAGCGTCGAGGAGCTGTCGGGCTTCGAGTACGGCTACAAAGGCACCTTCGCCGGTGGGCGCGTGTTCCTGACGGCCGATTACTACAACAACCAGATCGAAGACTTCGTGACCGATCTGCTCCCCAACGTGAACCGCGACGACTTCCCCGCGTACGAGCTGCCGGATGCCTTCGATGATCTGCCGTTGCCGCCGCCTGTCCTTGAGCTGGTCCGGCAGGGAACCTTGGATGCGATCCGGCAAGCCCTGGGGCCGCGTTTCGGGCTGTTCTCGCTCCTGCCCGACGGGAGCCCGGCCTTCATTGTCTCCTACACGAACGCGGGCCAGGTGGACGAGCAGGGGGTAGAGCTCGCGATCTCCTTCCTCCCCGCCGTGAGCTGGCAGGTGGACGCTAACTACACGTACTTCGACTTCGAGATCGACGACAACCGGACGAGCGAGGGGGGGACGGTCGACGAGGACGAGCTGGCGGCCAACACGCCCGGGCACAAGGGCAACTTCGGGGTCACGTTCAACGACCCGGAGCGGTTCAGCGCCGGATTCAACCTCCACATGCAGGAGGCCATGGACTGGGCGGCGGGGGTCTTCGCGGGGCGGGTTCCGGGCTACGCGACCGTCGACCTGAACGGGGGCTGGCAGGTGACGCCGTACGCCCGGATCGGGCTCTACTGGGCGAACGTGCTGGACAAGGAGCATTTCCAGCTCTACGGCGGGTCCGTGCTGGGCTCACGGGCGATCGGGAACGTGACCTTCACGTTCTGAGGCTCGGCGAAAGGGGAGCTACAGGAGGGGCGAAAACAGGAAGCGCGCGGGCCCCGCGGGGTCCGCGCGCTCTCATCATGGTCGGGGAGACAGGATTTGAACCTGCGACCCCTACGTCCCGAACGTAGTGCTCTACCGGGCTGAGCTACTCCCCGACTCGATCGGCTGGCAAGCGGCCTGTGACGTGAAAATCAAAACTACGCGGCGGTTGCACGCCCGGCAAGAAAAGGGGCCCGGCCGCGAGGCCAGGCCCCCTCCCTGAATCCGGCGCGTGGTCTGCGCCTACTTCTTCTTTCTCTTGGCCGGCTTCTTCTTCGCCTTGGCCGGCTTCTTGGCCGTCTTCTTCTTGGCAGCCATGAGCCCGTTTCCTCCTTGGGAAAAGTCCCGGTCAGAAAA
>JBOHRQ010000191.1:0-3224 GCA_050732875.1 Gemmatimonadota bacterium
TTGCGCAGAGCACGCGCCAGGCCCGCGCCTGGACCCGCTGGTCGGTGTCGGTGGCGAGCCGGCGGATGGGCTCGACGGGCACCCCTCCCTCGATCGTGGCCAGGGCGCGGAGGGCCCGGGAGCGGACGCGGGGGTCGGGGTGCTCCAGCAGCCGCAGGAGGTCCGCCTGGAGGACGCGCGCCGGCACCTCGCGGAAGAGGTCCAGCGTGTACTGTATCCGCTCGGCGTCCCCGCCGGGACCGAGCTCCTCCCGAAGGGCACGAATCGTCTCGCTGTCCAGGCTCTCCTCGACCGCCTCCTCGAGATCGACATCCCGAACGGCCAGCAGACGCTCGAGGATCCGCCGATAGCTCCGGCGCACGCCCCATACGGCGCCGATCCACGCCGCAATGAGGACCAGTGTGACGATCTTGAGCCCGGGGCCGCGCAGGGCCATGAACCCGCTCCCGGCCAGGATCAGGAGCCCCGCCAGACCGTCCGCCGCACGCTGGACGACGATGTCGATGAACGGCTTGACGCGGCGCTTGAGGACGGTCGGCACGGGGAGATACAGGAGCTCCCGGGCAGATTGATCGAGGGAGTTCTTGAGCGTCATCTCCGGGGACTTGGCCAGGGTCGCGGTGAGGAGCCCGGGCACGGCCAGGAGGCCCCCTATCCCGAGCCCGACCGCGACCGGCAGCACGACCAGGGAGCCCGCCAGGCCGAGGAAGCGCAGGGCGAAGCTGGCGAAGGAGAGCTGGATCACCAGCGCCACGCCGTTGAACACCGTGAAGACCTGGCCGAAGTAGCGGGTCTGTGCGTCCTGCCCGGGAATCGCCGCTTCCACGGCCGCATTGAACATCCAGTCGACGAACGTGACGGAGAGCGTCCCCAGAAAGAGGACCACCGCGATCCACCGCATGTGCCGAACGCGCTTGAGGATTCGCAGCCCGCCCGTGATCCCCTGGTCCTCATCCGGCTCTCGCCGCGGCCGGGAGGTGCGGAACGCACCGATGCGGAAGACGCGCTCGGCCAGACCGCCGCAGATGGCGAGCAGGACGGCTCCGAGGAGAAGCAGATTCTCGGAGCCCAGCGGCCGGGCCAGGAAGCCGGCGCCGGCGCTGCCGGCGACGCCGCCCGCGAGACCGCCCGCGCCAACGAACCCGAGCAGCCGCTTCGCCTGCCGTGGGTCGAACAGGTCGTTCACGACCAGGAAGAACTGGCTCACCAGGAAGAGCGAGAAGACGTTCACCCAGACGTAGAACGCCCCCGCCGACCAGGCGGTCGGCTGCTTGAGGGCCAGCCAGAACAGGACCAGCGAGGCCGCGACCGCGGCCAGCGAGCCGTGGATCTGGCGGTGACGGTCGAGCGGGGCGATCCAGCGCCCGTAGGCCAGCGTGGCGACCGCCGAAACGACCGCCGCCGCGATGTACGCCCACGGCAGGTTCGCGGCCCCGGCCGTGCTCAGAAAGAAGGCGTTCCGGGCGGGCTTGATGAGATGCTGGAGGGAGGTGAGCAGGAAGAAGTAGCCGAACAAGGTGAACGCGATCGGCCATTCGGTGGATCGGATGTCGAGCAGGCCGAGCCGCGGCCGAGCACCGGCCGGACGCCCCCCGTTACGCGAGCGTCGGGGGGACGCGGTCAGTCGTCGTCCAGCCGCTGGCGGCCGGCGTAGCCGGTCTCGACGGGGTGCCAGTAGCCAACCCCATCTTCACCGTACTGCCAGCAAAGGTAGGCGAGCTGTCCGGTGTGCAGCGTCGGGAAGTCGACGAGTCCGAGCTCGATCCCCTTGAACTCCACGCCCAGGCGCTCCAGCTCGCGGGCCCCTTCGACGAGCCGGTCCGTCAGCGCGTCGATTTCCTTCTGGATCCTGGCGACCTCGTCGGCGGCGGGGGCGCCCTTGCCGGGGGCCAGCCGCTCGAGCAGCGCCTGGCGTTCGGCGTGGTCTTCCATCATGCCGCGCACGATGGACCGGACCAGGGGGAGCATGCTCTCCGCCTCTTCGCGCGAGAAGAGGCGGATGTCCTGCTCGAGGATGTGCGGCATCAGAGCCGCTCGATCTCCTGCCGGGCGCCCAGGATCTCGACGCAGTCGAGATAGAGCCGGCGCTCCTCGGTCTCCGAGAGGAGCCCGTTCTTGTAGCGATCGTACTGGTCGGGAAAGTGCTCCCGCATGACGGCGAAGACCCGGACGTCGTCCCGTCCGCCGTGGTCTATGGTGATCTCGATCCTGGGAATCAGACGGGCGACCTGACGTGCCAGCCAGAAGAAGAGCACGACGAGAACGATCAGCTCGAACATCAGAGAGAAATAGTACCCCGCGGCCGGGGCGAAGGCAACGCGGTGCGGCGCAGGGATTTTCGTCGGGAATCGTGGCGGGATGAGCCGGGATCGGGACGCCAGCCCCGGCATGGTGCCCAAGGAGGGAGTCGAACCCCCACGGGCGTGAGCCCACACGACCCTGAATCGTGCGCGTCTACCAGTTCCGCCACTTGGGCAGCATGCCGGGATCGGCAGGGCCAAATATCGCTGACGCAGGAGGGATGGTCAATCGAGGGCGGTTCACGAGCAAGTGTCGGAGGATTCGGCGTCGCGGCTCTTGGATGGATTCGGTGCGGGCGCCTGGTGGATTCGGCCGCGCAGCGCCCGGCAGCACTTGACGCGGCACATTCCAGTTTGTACATAGCGATTTCGACGCGCTTCCCCCGAACTTGGAACCTCTCCAGGCCTAGTATGGAGCGTAAGGGAGCTGCGTTCCCCCCCCTCCCACGCGAGTGGACCGGGTGTCGCCTGGAATCCGGCCCGTGGCTGCTTCGAGCCCATTCTCGACGGCTGGGCGGGTCGAGTCTGGCGGCTCGGGCAAGCCGCTGAGATCGGCGACTGGCCGAACGATCTTCTCCTCGGGGAGCTGACGCGGGCAGAGAAGCGCGGCCTAGTCCGCACGATCGGTCTGTCACCTATCCAGTTCATCATTCGTGCCAGGGTGGGTTGCGGACTGCTGGTGATGAAGGAGAAGGGCTGGAGCGAATCGCGCGCCGCACTGGAGGCGGGCTTCAGCGACGCCTCGCACTTCATCAAGTCGTCGAGGAAAGTCCTCGGATGCACGCCGCTCGAGTTCCTTGGGCGCAGCGGCGAGGCTGCGCCCTCCCCTCCGGCCGAGGCGGATGGCAAGCGATCCTCCATGCACAGCGAGGATGGCCATCTAAGCCCGTCCCGAAAGAGATCGGGCAATGGCCGGAACCCGCG
>JBOHRQ010000192.1:0-3207 GCA_050732875.1 Gemmatimonadota bacterium
CGATCGCCCAGCAGCAGCGGGAGGGCTATCCGGAGCTGGAACCCCTGGTACTCGAGGCCCCGCCGGCCGAGGTCTTCCGCCTGGCGGAGGGGACCGCCCGCGACATGGGCTGGGAGATCGTGGACAGCGACCTTGAGGAAGGCCGGATCGAAGCCACCGACACGACGTTCTGGTTCGGCTTCAAGGACGACGTCGTCGTGCGGATCACCGAGGCAACCCAGGGGGGGACGCGGGTCGATGTCCGTTCGGTCTCGCGGGTCGGCCGGAGCGACGTCGGCACCAACGCCGCCCGGATCAGGGAGTACCTGGACAGACTGGCAGCGGCCCGGGGCTAGCCCTGCGAACTGGCATGAGCGAGATCGACGATCTCCTGAGGAACAACGAGAAGTACGCCACGGAGTTCGATCGAGCCGGACTCCCGGCGATTCCCTCACGGCGGGCGGCCGTGGTGGCCTGCATGGACGCCCGGCTGGATGTCTACCGGATCCTCGGGCTCGAGCCCGGCGAGGCGCACGTGATCCGGAACGCGGGCGGTGTGGTGACCGAGGACGTCGTCCGCTCGCTCCTCATCTCGCAGCGCGTGCTCGGGACCCGCGAGATCGCCCTCCTCCAGCACACTGACTGCGGGATGCTGACCCTGCGTGACGACGAGCTCAAAGCTCGAATCGAGGAAGACACGGGGCTCCAACCCCCGTTTGACCTGGAAGCGTTCGACGACCTGGTCGCCAGCGTCCGGCAGTCGATCGAGCGCATCCACGCGAACCCTTTCATCCCGCACACGGCCTACGTGCGCGGCTTCGTCTACGACGTCGAGACGGGTCGCCTGGAGGAGGTCAAGCCGTAGCGGAGACCTCTCCGGCGCAATGCTCGGGCTTGGTGAATCAGAAGTCCCAGCCGAGGCCGACCCCCAGGTCCGCCATCGTGCCTTTCCACGGGGCGAGGCTTCTCAGCCTCAGCTCGCCGATCAGATCCATGCCCTGGGACAGCGCGAACCGGGTTCCCGTCGAAGCCGACAGCGTCCAGTCTCCGTGCGTGCCTGACTCGGAGAAATCGATCATGACGCCTCCACCGATCCCTCCATAGGGACGAACGCGTCCTTCCCGCCGCGCCAGCTGGAGCTGGACCCCGGGCATCAGCAGGCTGTGTCGGTCCACGAACTGGGACTCGTAGCTGAAGACCTCGATGCCCGGCTCGAGGACGACGGGCCCGATCCACGGGAAGCTTGCCCGACCGGCCAGAAAAGCGCCCCAACCCGTGCCGCTCAGGTCGTACTGCGAGGCGCCGGCCAGGACCACCAGCGAAGGCGATGAAGGGTCCGGCTGGGCGGAAGCGGGCGACGACGCGAACACCGCCATTCCTGCGAGAAGAATGCACCAGCGTGCGCGAGACCACCTCACTTGTCCGGCCTGGCCGGCGACCACGCTCCCCGCCAGCCGTGCTGCTGCATCGCCCCGACCCGCCCCTTCACCCACTGGATCCCGTCATCCATCAACGAATACACGACCGGGATCACGAGCAGCGTCAGGAACGTCGATGTCGTGAGGCCACCGATCACCGCGATGGCCATGGGCTGCCGGAGCTCGGCGCCCTCGCTGAGGCCCAGCGCGATCGGCAGGACTCCGAAGATGACGGTCAGCGACGTCATCAGGATGGGGCGCAGCCGCACCGGTCCCGCCTGCTTGATCGCCTCATCGCGCTCCACGCCCCGCCTGCGTAGCTGGTTCGTATAGTCGACCAGCAGGATCGAGTTCTTGACCACCAGTCCTATCAGCAGGATCATCCCGATGAACGAATACAGGTTGACCGACTGTCCGGTCACCAGCAGTAGACCCAGCGCCCCGATCCCGGCCAGCGGCACCGCCATCATGATCGTGAACGGATGGATCATCGACTCGAACTGGCTCGCCAGCAGCATGTAGGTGATCACGGCGGCGAGGATCAGCGCGAAAAGCATCGACGACAGCGTCTCCTGGAACGTCTCCGAAGCGCCGGTCACCGCCGTCGTGTAGCCGTCGGGGAGGATCTCCTGCGAGATCCGGCCGGCCGCGTCCACCGCCTCGCCCAGCGACGCTCCCTCGGCGAGGTTCCCTACTACCGTGATCGCCCGCTGGCGGTCGCGCCGGTTGATGACGTTGATCCCGGTGTCCTCCTGCAGCTGGACGACGTTCCCCAGCCGCACGAGCTCCCCGCTCGCGGTCCGCGTGGAAAGGACGCCGATGTCCGCCGGCTGGTTCCGCTGCGCGTCCTCGACGCTCACCCGGACGTCGTAGCGGTGACCGCCCTCCTTGTAGATGGTGGCCTCTTCCCGCCCGATCAGGACGTTGATGGTGTTGGCGATCTGGTCCACGTCGATCCCCATGGCCGAGGCCTTGTCGCGGTCGATCTCGACCCGCACTTCGGGCTTCTGAAGCCGCATGTCGGTACGCATGTCGACCAGACCGGGAACCTCTTCGCCCAGCCGCGCCATCAGCGTCTCCGCGTACTGGTTCAAGAGCGTCAGGTCGGGTCCCTGGATGACCCACTGGAAGGGCTCCGAGCCGCCACCGCCGGTGAAGGCGCTGCCGAAGGTCGAGACGAACGCGCGAATCCCCGGGACCGCGTTCAGGCGGCCTCGGAGCTCGTCCATGATCTCGTGCTGTGCCCGGTCGCGCTCGCCGGGCTCGGTGAGGGCGACGAACATGAACCCCTGGTTGGACCCGCCCCACAGGCCGATCGCCGAGAAGAAGCCCTCCACCCCGGGGATCGTGGCCACCACGTCCTCGAGCTCCTTCTGCTTCTGGTCGGTGTACTCGATCGAGCTCGCCACCGAAGTCTCCGACGCGATGATGAAGCCCGACTCGTCCACCTCCGGCTGGAGCTCCTTGGGCAGGAAGAAGAACAGGACGCCACCCACGACCGTCGCCAGGCCGGCGATCCCGATCGTCGTCCAGCGGTGGCCCATCACCCAGTCGAGCCCCTGCCTGTAACGGGCATCCGTCCAGTCCAGAGCCTCTCCGATCTTCTTGAAGACGATGTTCCGCCGGCGCTCCTCGTGATGAAGGAGCCGCGAGCAGAGCATCGGGGTCAGCGTCAGCGCGACCACCAGCGACAGGATGATGGCCACCGCCACGGTGACGCCGAACTCGAACAGGAAGCGGCCGACGATCCCCTCCATGAAGGCCACGGGGAGGAACACGGCCGCCAGCGAGAAGGTCGTGGCGGCGACGG
>JBOHRQ010000193.1:0-3193 GCA_050732875.1 Gemmatimonadota bacterium
GCACGCGCTCGCGGAAGCCGGCGCACACATCGCGACGTTCATCGGCTCCGACAACGTGGATGGAGGGCGGATCGCCGGGGAATTCGTGGCCCGGGCCCTGAACGGCCAGGGCCGCGTGGCCGTGATCGAAGGGATTCCGGGCCACGAGACCGGCGACTCGCGCCTGCGCGGCTTCCGGGAGGCGCTCGCGGAGCACCCCGGGGTGTCGATCGTGGGCTCCCAGACGGCCAACTGGGAGCGGGACCAGGCCTTCAACGTGACCCAGAACATGCTCCAGTCCCATCCCGACCTGGATGCGGTCTTCGCCGCCAACGACGTGATGGCCCTGGGAGCGGTCGAAGCCGTCGCCGGCGCCGGGCGAACGGGCGATCTGATCGTGGTCGGATTCGATGCCCAAGAAGAAGCGCGCGCCGCCATCGCCGAGGGGCGCATGGACGCCACCATCGCCCAGCACCCGCGGGAGATGGGACGCCTCGCAGTAGAGAGCGCCTGGCGCATCCTGCAGGGCGAGGCGCCGCCGGCCGAGCAGCCGGTCAGGATCGAGCTGGTAACCGGGTGAGAAACACGGAACGCGACCCGCGGAGTTGGATCAGGAGACAACCAGCGGGCGGACACGCAGCAGCGTCTGCCGGAGAGGAGAAAGCATGAACGCAGCCAGGCTCGCGCGCCTTCTGACGATCGCGGCGCTGAGCATCCCGACGACCTTTGGCGCGCGGGCGCTGCATGCCCAGGAGGGGTACGGACGCGTCGCCGGTCGTGTGGTCCAGGCCGAGACCGGCGAGGGCCTGACGGGTGCCCAGGTGGTGGTGAGCGGCACGTCGATCGGGACCGTCACCGACGACAACGGGCGCTACCTTCTGCCGCGCGTTCCGGCCGGCTCACAAACGCTGGAGGCCACGTACCTGGGCCGTGCGACGGGCAGCGAGGCCGTCAACGTCTCCCCGGGGCAGCTCGCGGCGGCCGATTTCTCGCTCGAGGTCCTGGCGATCGCCCAGCCCGAGCTCGTGGTCGGAATCCGCGCCACCGGCCAGGCCGAAGCGCTGTCGCGGCAGAAGGCCGCACCGAACATCAAGAACATCGTGGCCTCGGACCAGATGGGCCGGTTCCCCGACGCCTCCGCACCGGAGGCCATCCAGCGGATCCCCGGCGTGGCCCTGGAGCGCGATCAGGGCGAGGGCCGCTACATCCAGATCCGCGGCGGCTCGGCCGCCAATACCCAGGTAACGGTGAACGGCGAGCAGGTGCCTTCCCCCGAGGCCGAGATCCGGCAGATCGCCCTGGACGCCATTCCGGTCGACGTGCTCGAGTCGATCGCGGTCTCCAAGGCGATCACGCCCGACATGGACGCCGAGGCGATCGGCGGGTCGGTGGATCTGGTGACCAAGAAGGCCCCCGAGAGCCCCTTCTTCTCGGTAGAGGTGGCCGGGGGCTACGCCCCGATCCGGGACGATCCCTCCGGCAGCGGCTCGGTGGCCTGGGGGACGCGCACGAGCGACGGCCGGGTGGGCTTCCTGGCGTCGGGCTCCTACAGCCGCCGGAACTTCGGCTCCGACGACCTGGAGCCCGCCTTCGACATCGGCGATCCGGGGCCGGGCGACGACGTGCTCGAGGAGCTCTCGATCCGTCAATACACCATGTATCGGGCCCGGCTCGGCCTGACCGCCAGCCTGGACTACCGGCTGGGCGAGGGATCGAACCTGTTCCTGACTGGCCTCTACAGCCAGCTCGATGACGACGAGCAGCGGCTGGAGTTCCTGAACAACCTGGCGGACGGGGAGCTCGAGTTCGGCCACCGCAACCGGTACGAGAAGACCTCCAATCTGAACGTGACGGCCGGCGGCGAGCACGTGCTCGGCCGCGGCATGGAGATCGAGTATCGGGGGACGGTCGCGCGCGGACGCCAGGAAACCGATCCCGGCGACGAGCTCTTCTTCCTCCGCGAGGAGGTCGCCTTCGAGCCCGACATCTCGGATCCCGACGACATCCAGGCCAATCCGGTCGGCGGGGCGGCCGGCACCTACCTGTTCGACGCCTTCGAGCCCGCCAGCGACGAGACGACCAACCTCGACCTGGTCGCCGCCCTCGACATCACGATCCCCTACGGCTTCGGCTCCGAAGGCGCCGGGAGCTTCAAGTTCGGCTTCAAGGTTCGCGACAAGGACAAGGACCAGGCGGTCGACGAGGAGGAGTTCGAGCTGATCGAGGATGGGCCCGACATCGTCCTAGGCGAGGACCTGGGCGAACCGTTCGAGCTCGGGGACTACAACCCCGGCGACTACGAGTTCGCCCCGTTCGCCACCAGCGAGGATGAGAACGAGGCCTTCATGAGCCGCTTCGGCGACGTGCTCGACGGCGGTCTGAACCTGGAGGCCGAGACCCAGGACTTCGAGGTCGGCGAGACGACGACCGCCGTCTACGCGATGACCGAGATCAACCTGACGCCCAGGTTCATGATCCTGCCCGGCGCGCGGTACGAGCACACGTCGGTGACCAGCGACGGGTTCGAGTTCGATGGCGAGGAGGAGACCCTGACCCCCATCTCGGCCGAGAACGACTACGGCCGGTTCTTCCCGATGGTGCACCTGAAGTACCAGCTCACCCCGCTGACCAATCTGAGGGCGGCGGTCACCAGCGCGATCGCCAGGCCGAACTTCGTCGACCTGGTCCCGTTCCGGGTCGTGGACGAAGAGGACATCGTGATCGGTAATCCGGATCTCGAGCCGACCACCTCGACCAACTTCGATCTCCTGCTCGAGCACTACGACCGGCGGATCGGGGTCATGTCGGCGGGCTTCTTCTACAAGTCGCTGAACGACCCCATCTTTCCTTTCACCGAGGAGAACGAGCTGGGCGGGAACACCGTCCAGCCCAGGAACATCGACTCGGGCGAGATCCGCGGGGTCGAGTTCGCGCTCCAGCAGCAGCTCACCTTCCTTCCGGCTCCGCTGGACGGGCTCGGCATCTATGCCAACTACACCTACACAGACTCCGACGCGACGCTGCCCGGCGGCCGGGAGACCCGCCTGGGAGGCCAGTCGGAGAACGTATTCAACACCGCGTTGAGCTACGAGCTGGGCCGCTTCTGGACCCAGCTCAGCCTCAACTATCGGGACGACTTCATCCTGGAGTTCGGCGGCGACACCGGCGAGGCGGAGGAGCGCGAGGAAGACCTGATCGTGGACGATCACCTGCA
>JBOHRQ010000194.1:0-3191 GCA_050732875.1 Gemmatimonadota bacterium
ACCGGACAGCTCGACGAAGCGCGCATCCGGGCCGCCGCGACATGGCCCGAGCGGGTCGTGATCCGCGAGTTCTTCACCCCGATGACGGCCGTCTACCCGCTGCTCGACGCGATCGTGTGCCGGGCCGGGGCGATGACGCTGGCCGAGCTGGCCGCGTGGGGGATCCCCGCAGTGCTGGTTCCCTTTCCGTTCGCGACCGCCGACCATCAGACGGCGAATGCCCGCGCGCTGGAGCGGGTCGGGGCCGCGGTCGTCGTGCCCGAGAGCGAGCTGTCCAGCGAGCGGCTCGAGGCGGCCCTCGGCGACCTGCTCGAGGACCCCGCCGCGCGCGAGGCCATGGCGAGGGCGGCGCGGCGGCTGGGCCGGCCGGAAGCAGCCGCCGCGGTGGCGGATCGCGTGATCGCCGTGGCGGTCGGAGCGGCTTCGGAGGTCGAATGAGCATCCTCGACGACCACCGGCGCTTTCACTTCGTCGGGATCGGCGGCGCGGGGATGAGCGCGCTGGCCGAGCTCCTGGTCGCCCGCGGCTACGAGGTCAGCGGATGCGATCGTCGGCCGGGTCCGGCCGCCGCGCGCCTGGTGCGCCTGGGGGTCGACGTCCGGGAGGGGCACGGCGACCATGCCGCGCCGGGATCGGCCCTCGTCGTGACTTCGGCCGTACCGCTCGATCATCCGGAGATCGTCGCCGCCCGGGAGCGCGGTGATCTGGTGGTCCGGCGAGCCGAGCTGCTGGGAACGGTGATGGACCGCATGCGCGGGATCGCGGTGGCAGGAACGCACGGCAAATCCACGACCACGGCCATGATCGGCGCCGTCCTGGAGGCGGCCGGCGGAGATCCGACCGTGCTGGTCGGTGGCCGGATCCGCGGCCGGGAGGGGAACGCGCGGATCGGCCAGGGACCGTGGCTGGTGGCAGAAGCCGACGAGTTCGACCGCTCGTTCCTGGCGCTGAGCCCCGAGTGCGCGGTGATCAACAACCTCGAGGCCGACCATCTCGACACCTACGGGACCATGGACGCCCTGCGGGAGGCGTTCGGCCATTTCGTCGGCCGGACGCGCGAAGGAGGTGTGGTGGCCCTCGGAATCGACGATCCCGAGGTGCGCGGTCTCCGGGTTCCGCCGGGCCGCCGTGCGGTCACGTTCGGGCTCCATGTCGAGGCCGACGTCCGCGGCTCGGGCATCGAGCGGCGGCGGCTCGAGACGGGCTTCCTCATCCGTCTCCCCGACCAGGAGGCGATCCCGGTGATCCTGGGACTGCCCGGCGCGCACAATGTCCTGAACGCCCTCGGGGCGGCCGCCGCCGCCTGGGGGCTGGGCATCCCGCGAGACGCGATCGTCCGCGGCCTGGCCGCGGGCCAGGGCGTCGAGCGGCGCTTCGAGATCGTGCACGAGGACGCCGACATCCTGATCGTCGACGACTACGCGCACCATCCGAGCGAGATCGCGGCCACGCTCGAAAGCGCCCGCTCCGGGTGGCCGGAACGCCGGCTGGTGGCGGTGTTCCAGCCCCACCTCTATTCGCGGACGCGGGACCTCGCCCGCGAGTTCGGAGCCGCGCTGGCGTCAGCGGATCTGGTCTTCGTCACAAACGTGTACGCGGCGCGGGAAGAGCCGATCCCCGGAGTCTCGGGGAGGCTCGTCAGCGAGGCGGCGCGGACGGCTTCGGCCGAGGCGATCGACGTCGAGAACGGCATGGCGGCGGACACTGTGGCCGCCCGCCTCGAGCCGGGTGACCTGGTCGTCACGATGGGGGCCGGGGACATCGACAGCCTGGCGCGCGACCTCGCGCTCCGCCGCCGGCGCAAAGGCGAGGGGGACGGATGCTGAGCGCGTCGCGCGAACGTATCTTGCCGCCCGCCTGCCGGCGCGACGAGCCTCTCGCCCCACGCACGCACTGCAAGATCGGCGGGATCGCCGAAGTCTTCTGCGAGGCCCGCGGGGAAGAGGACGTCGTGGCGGTCCTGCGGTATCGGGAGGCAGCCGGGATCCCGGATGACGAGGTGTTCGTCCTGGGCGGCGGCGCGAACGTGCTGATCGACGACCGCAGGACCTATGGCTTGGTGCTCTCGCTGAGCGAGCACTTCAACGAAATCATCGTCGATCGGGAAAACGGCACCGTGCGGATCGAGGCCGGGATCAGGACTCCGCGGCTGGTTCGCGAGGCGGCGGCGCGGGGCTGGGAGGGCTACCAGTTTCTGGCCGGGGTTCCGGGCAGCCTGGGCGGAGCGGTCGTCATGAACGCCGGCGTCAAAGAGCTGTCGGTCTGGGACCGCGTCCTGGCGGTCGAGGGCTTCCGCTGGTCGGGCGCCCGTGTCCGCCTGGGGCGCGACGAACTCCGGCCGGGATATCGCCGCGGGAACATCCCCGGCGACGTGATCGTGACGGCGGTGATCGGCGCGATCCCGGGCGGGGATCCGGATGCGATCCACGCCGCGGCCAGGCGGCTCTCGACCTCACGCCGGGAGACGCAGCCGTTGCGTTATCCGTCGTGGGGGAGCACGTTCCGGAATCCGTCCGGAATTTCGTCGGAGGGGACGACGGCGGGCGGGCTCATCGAGCGGGCGGGGCTGAAAGGCTACCGCGTCGGAGACGCCCAGATCTCCGAGCTGCATGCCAACTTCGTCGTGAACCTGGGGGCCGCCACCGCGACCGACGCGCTGGCGTGCATCCGGCACGCCTGGGAGCGCGTCCGGGATCTGTACGGGATCCGGTTGGAGCCGGAGGTGAAGCTGATCGGCTTTCCGCGGGCGGACATCTCGTTTCTCGACTCCGAGGCGGGCTCGTGAGGATCGGGCGTGCGAGGTCGAACCGGCGCGTGGACCGCGAGCGTCGGAGGGCACGGCGCCGGGCGGTCCGTCACGGCGTGCGGGCCGCGATCCTGTGCCTCGTGGTGGGGGCCCTGGGCTATCAGGGTCTGCGCATGGCCGATGCCCGCGGATGGCTCTCGCCCTTCCGCGTGCGCGACGTCCGGGTCGTCGGCGCCCGCGTGACGAACCCGCGGGTGCTGGTAGCGGAAGCCGGCTTGATGGGACGCTCCGTCAGCTGGTGGTCTTCGCTCGGCAGATATGCCGAGCAGGTGGAGCGTGACCCCATGATCGCCGAGGCGAAGCTCGAGCGCCGGTTCCCGAACGGGCTCACGTTGATCGTCGAGGAGCGCCGTCCCATCGCGCTGGTCGAGCTCGAGCGGCTCAC
>JBOHRQ010000195.1:0-3179 GCA_050732875.1 Gemmatimonadota bacterium
GCCTCGTGGGGGTCGTCACCGATCTCGGCGGTTCCTACGAGCCGGGTGTGCTGCAGCTGATGGCGCCCTTCGATGAGGACGATCATGACGTCGCGCTGGAAGACCTGGAGCAGCTCGAGGCCCGCCAGATAGAACGCCATCTCCTTCTCGGCGAGGTAGTCGAGCGCCTCGATGACCGCCCGGGCGGAGGAGTACACGCGCGCCCTGGGCGTGTCGGTGTCCCGGTGGCTGCCTTCGAAGATCACGTCGCCCAGCTTGAGCTCGACGTGGGCGGTGCACTTCAGCTCCTCGTCCTGAGTCACCCGGAGCCGCTGGAAGACCAGCCGCGGGGGGATGGCTTTCCGGGAAGCCCTCCCGGGTGCCGCGGGGGCGGTGTCGGGCCCGATCTCCGTCGCCGTGACCTCCTCCGGCGCAGGCTGACCCTTCGCCGCGAGGGCGAGCGGGGATTCCTCCTTGAGCACGGCGATCGAGACGATACGGTGATCGATCGCGAGATCGAACGCCGTTCGCAGAAGGGTTTCGATGTTGCGGACGATTTGCTTGGGCGGCAGCGCCCCGTCGCTGAGGATGTGGATCTCGGTGAGCCGGCTGCCGTCTTCGGCGCCTCGGACCCTGGCCCGGACCACGCCGGTCAGTGTCTCGAGGAGCTGGTCGATTCGCGTCGTGTCAAGCGTCTCCATACACCCCGCGCCCTAAGGTGACGGCCTGACGCAGCTTGAACCGGGGGAACTCCCACCGCGTGATCGGCGCATTATACGGGGATTGTAGTACCCGCGCAAGACCTCGCCCGGGAATCTGCTCGCCCTTGCTGACCGATCCCTATTGCCCCATCTTTGTGTGGACTGTTGGGAGGTGTCTGCAATCCTCCCGACCGGAGTTCCCATGGAAAGGAAGGTTGCATGACATACGTGATCACGCAGCCCTGCATCGGGGTGAAGGACGCGAGCTGCGTCGAGGTCTGCCCCGTGGACTGCATCTATGAAGGCCAGGACATGTACTACATCCATCCCGACGAATGCATCGAGTGCGCCGCGTGCGAGCCCGAGTGCCCGGTGGAGGCGATCTTCGCGGAAGAGGACGTCCCCCCCGAGATGCGGAACTTCATACAGATCAACGCCGACTTCTTCAGCTCCTCGTCTACCGGCGCAGCAGGTTCCTGAGCACGAACGACACGTTCTCCTTCCGCTCCCGTAGCCGCCGGTAGAAATACGGGAACCAGCGCTCTCCGAACGGGACGTAGACCCGCATCCGATAGCCCCGCTCGACCATTGCCGCCTGCGTCGCCGTGCGAATCCCGTACAACATCTGGAACTCGAACCGGTCGGGAGCGAGGCCGCGGCTCGAGGCGTGCTCGGTGACGTGCCGGATGCGCGCGTCATCGTGGGTCGCAATGGCGGGGAGGTGGCCGCCGTCCAGGAGCCGCGCGGCGAGCCGGTCGAAGGCCTCGTTGACCTCGCCCTTGCTCTGGAACGCGAGCGGGGCCGGCTCCCGATAGGCGCCCTTCACAAGCCTTACCCGGGCCCCCATCCCGATCAGTCGCTCGACGTCCTCGGCGCTCCGCCGAAGCATCGACTGGATGACCACCCCGACGTTGCGGTGGGACTCCCAGACACGACCGAAGATCTCCAGGGTGAGCTGCGTGTAGCGGCTTCCCTCCATGTCGATTCGGACCCAGTTGTCGGCTTCATGGGCGACGTCGAGAAGCCGCGACAGATTCTCCTCCGCGAGCCGCGGCGAGATGTCGAGCCCCAGCATCGTGAGCTTGATCGAGATGTTGGATTCCACGCCGGCTCGCCGGATCCCCCGCAGCAGCTCCACGTAGGCGTCTCGCGCCAGGGCTGCCTCCCCGGGGTCGGTGACGTTCTCGCCGAGCAGGTCGAGCGAGGCGGCGATTCCGAGGGCGTTCAGCTCGCGGGCGGCCTCGATCGCGGTCCCGGCCCCCTCCCCCGCCACGAACCGCGTGGCCGGCCAGATCAGCACGCGTGCGTCTTGCTCGGGTCCCCGTCCACCGCTACCATTCGCGCCATGCTGCCCACCTCCCTGTCGCTGGAATACGCCGGGACGCGGTCCCAAGTCACCGCCGGCCGGCGCGCGACCGGGATCGCCGCCTTCGCGCTGCTGACCGCGATCGGCGCCTTTGTCCGCATCCCGCTCCCGTTCACGCCCGTGCCGATCACGCTGCAGACCTTCTTCGTCCTGGCGTCGGGAATCTATCTGGGCGGCCGCGACGCGGCGGCCAGCCAGGGGCTGTACCTGGGCCTCGGAGCGGCCGGGCTCCCGGTGTTCGCCGGCGGGAGCGGCCTGGCGCACCTGCTCGGGCCGACCGGCGGATTCCTCGTCGCGTTCCCGATCGCCGCGTGGCTCGTGGGGGGGAGCCTGCGGCCCGGTGATCGCCTGAGCCGGGCGCTGGTCGTGCTGGTCTCCGCCATCGGGATCGTGTTCGCGCTCGGGGCCAGCTGGCTCGCGCTGGTGATGGGCGTCGGTCCCGGCGAGGCCTTCGCCCTGGCGGTCCTCCCCTTCCTGCCCGGAGCAGCGCTCAAGATCGCCGCCGCCACGGCGCTGGTCGCCCGCCCGCCCATCATCCGCTAGTTCCCTTCGCGCTCGAGCTGGCCGGTCAGGTTCTCCGGCGACAGGATCTTCTTCAGCCTCTCCTCCGTGAGATCGGTCCGCTCCAGGGCCACCTCCTGGATCGTCCGGTCCGTCCTGAGCGCCTCCTTGACGATCTCGGCGGCCTTGGCGTAGCCGAGGACCGGATTGAGCGCCGTCGCCAGCGACGGGCTCTTGTGCGCGAACTCGGCCAGCCGCTCCCGGTCGGCGGTGATTCCCTCCACGCAGCCCTCCCGGAAGACGGGCAGGAAGTTCGTCAGGATCTCCATCGAGAAGAGGAGCTCCCAGATCATGACCGGCATCATGACGTTGAGCTCCAGCTGCCCGGCCTGCGAGGCCAGGGCCACCGCGGCATCCGCCCCGACGACGTGGAAGCAGATCTGGTTCAGGCACTCCGGCAGGACCGGGTTCACCTTGCCGGGCATGATCGACGAGCCGGGCTGCCGCGCCGGCAGCGCGATCTCGGCGAGGCCCGTCAGCGGGCCCGAGTCGAGGAGCCGGAGGTCGTTGGCGATCCGGATCAGCTCGAGGGCCAGGTTCCTGAGCATCGCCGACACGGCGGCGATCCCCTG
>JBOHRQ010000196.1:0-3151 GCA_050732875.1 Gemmatimonadota bacterium
TCGATGGTCCGGCTGTAGGCGCTCCCGCCGGCCACGATGACCTTGGGGCGGTGCTCCTTCGCCACCTGCTCGACCGCGTCGTAGTCGATCCGCCCCTCGTCGTCCACCCCGTAGCTCGCGACCTGGAACAGGCGGCCGCTGAAATTGACCGGGCTGCCGTGCGTCAGGTGGCCGCCCGCCGAGAGGTCCATGCCGAGGAGCGTGTCGCCCACGTCCATGACCGCCAGGTACGCGGCCATGTTGGCCTGCGACCCCGAGTGCGCCTGCACGTTGGCGTGATCGGCACCGAAGAGCTCGAGCACGCGCTCGATCGCCAGGCGCTCGGCGACGTCCACGACTTCGCAGCCGCCGTAATAGCGCTTCCCCGGCAGGCCTTCGGCGTACTTGTTGGTGAGCACCGAGCCCATCGCCTGAAGGACAGCCGGGCTCACGAAGTTCTCGCTGGCGATCAGCTCGAGCCCGTCGGCCTGACGGCGGGCTTCGTCGACCAGGACGTCCAGGATCTCGGGATCGGTCCGCCGCAGCTCCTTCATGCGTGGACCCGCTCGATCTTCTCGACCCGCCGCTGGTGGCGTCCCCCGCCAAACGGCGTCTCGAGGAACGTCCACAGGATCTTTTTGGCGGCCGTAGAATCCAGCAATCTCGCCCCCAGGCAAAGCACGTTGGCGTCGTTGTGCTCGCGGGCCAGCGCAGCCATCTCCTCGGTCAGGCAGTTGGCTGCGCGAACCCCCGCAGAGCGATTGGCGGCGATCGACATGCCGATCCCCGCCCCGCAGATCAGGATACCCATCGGAGCGCGCCCCTCCGCGACGGCGTCGGCCAGGCGCCCCGCGTAGTCCGGATAGTCGACGGAATCGGTGGAGTCGGTCCCCAGGTCCCGAGGCGCCCAGCCGAGGTCGACGAGGTGGTTCAGGAGCTCCGTCTTGAGATCATAGCCGGCGTGGTCGGCGGCCAGCAGGATCGAGCGCTCCGTCGCCATCCTCCTCCGTCAGGTCGCGACGGGGGCCGGCTCGGCCTGTCCCGACTCCGCCTTCTGCCGGCGGGCCTTCCGCAACCGATGACGGGCCAGCCGCTCGGCCGCCCGGTAGGTGGGAATCGCATCCTCGTTGGCGATGCGATAGATCTTGAGAAGAGTGTCGTAGATCCCCTGCGCCTTGTCCTTTGCGGTCTCCGCATCGTACCCCACGATCTCGCTGTACACGTTGATCAACCCGCCCGCGTTGATGACGTAGTCGGGCGCGTACAGGATCCCGCGTGCGTCCAGGGCGTCGCCGTGGCGGTCCTCGGCGAGCTGGTTGTTGGCCGCGCCCGCCACGATCCTGCAGCGCAGCCGGCGCAGCGTCTGGTCGTTGATCACGGCACCCAGCGCGCACGGCGCGAAGACCTCGCAGTCGACGTCGTAGATGTCGTCGGAGGCGATCGGCGTCGCGCCGAACTCCTCCACGACGCGATTCACGCGTTCCTTGTCGATGTCGGTGATCGTGATGACCGCCCCCTCGGCCGCCAGCTCTTCGCACAGATGGTAGCCCACATGGCCGGCTCCCTGCACCGCGATCCGCACCCCCGACAGCTCGTCGGAGTCGAGCTTCTGCCGGCAGCTCGCCTTGATCCCCCAGTAGACGCCGTACGCGGTCACCGGCGAGGGATCGCCCGAGCCGTGCGGGCTCGACCGGATCCCGGTGACGTGCTTGGTCTCCTGATAGACGTACTCCATGTCGTCCACCGAGATGCCCACGTCCTCGGCGGTGATGTAACGGCCGGCCAGGGTACCCACGAACCGGCCATGGGCGCGCAGCAGGGCCTCGGTCTTGTCGGTCTTCGGATCGCCGATGATCACCGCCTTGCCCCCGCCCAGCTCGAGACCCGCCACCGCCGCCTTGTAGGTCATGCCCTCGGAGAGCCGGAGCACGTCGATCAGGGCCTCCTGCGTGCTCCGGTACGGCCACATCCGCGTCCCGCCCAGCGCGGGGCCGAGCGTGGTGTCGTGGATGGCGATGATCGACTTCAGCCCCGACTCCTCGTCGTGGCAGAAGACGACCTGCTCGTGGCCGTAGTCCTGCATGAGGTCGAAGATGTCCACCGCTGTCCCTCCCGTGAATTTCCCGCGTCGATGCCGGGCGTGGCCCGCGCCCGGGACGGACAAAGCTTAATCCGCGAACAGCTCGTTGGCTATCACGATCTGCTGGATTTCGGACGTGCCTTCGTAGATTTCGGTGACCTTGGCATCCCGGAAATAGCGCTCCACGGGGTAGTCCTTCATGTAACCATATCCGCCGTAGACCTGGACCGCCTTGACGGCCGCTTCCATCGCCGCGCGGCTGGCGAGAAGCTTGGCCATCGCGGCCTCCATCCGGGCCGGCTCGCCCCGGTCCTGCCGCTCGGCCGCCGCGTGGGTGAGGGCCCGCGCGGCGGTCACCTTTGCCGCGACCTCGGCGACCATGAACCGGAGGCCCTGGAACTCCGCGATCGGCCGGTCGAATGCCGTGCGTTCCTTCGCCCAGCCGATTGCGAGCTGGAGGCACGCCTCGGCGATCCCGAGGGCCTGGGCGGCGATCCCCAGCCGGCCGTGTTCCAGCGAGCCGAGCGCGTAGCGGAGGCCGTGCCCCTCTTCGCCCAGCCGGTTGGCGGCCGGTACCTCGAGGTCGTCGAACACGATCTCGGCCGTGTTCGAGGCCTTGAGACCCATCTTCTCCTCGGTCTTGCCGACGGAGTAGCCCTCCCAGCCGGTCTCGACCACGAACGCCGACACGCCGTCGACGCCCGTCCCGCCCGTACGCGCCATGGCCACCACGATGTCGGCGGTCCCGCCGTTGGTGACCCACGCCTTGGCGCCGTTGAGGACGTACGCGCCGCCCTTCCGCTCGGCGCGGCAGGAAAGAGCCGAGGGATCGGAGCCGGCGTCGTGCTCGGAGAGCGCGAACGCTCCCAGGAGCTTCCCCTCGGCCATCGGGCGCAGGTAGCGCTCCCGGAGGTCGTCGGTACCGTGCTCGAGGATCATCCGGCTGGGGAGCGAGTTGTGAACGCTCATGGTGACCGCCATCGACGGGTCGACCCTGGCGATCTCCTCGAGCGCCATGAGGTAGGTCACCGTGTCGAGGCCGCTTCCGCCCCATTCCTCGGGGACCAGCATCCCCAGGAAGCCGAGCTCGCC
>JBOHRQ010000197.1:0-3107 GCA_050732875.1 Gemmatimonadota bacterium
CGTATCTCAACCAGATTGTCAAGCTCGGAGGGACCGAGGACCGTCTCGCCCACGAACGAAGGCGTCCGGGCCTCGTCGTAGCCCGCGGCCCGGAGGACCGTCCGCACGCGGTCGATGGAACGCTCGACCGGCGACGGCGATGGCGCCACGACGGGCACGGGCAGACGCGCCGGGGGCACCCGATCGTAGCCCGTCACACGAGCCACCTCCTCGATCAGATCGATCTCGCGCTGCACGTCGAAGCGCCAGCCGGGAACCGCCGTCCGGATCGCCCCACCGTCCGCGCTCTCCGTCTCGAAGCCCAGGCTCTCGAGAGCCCGGCATGCCTCGTCCACGGGAATGGATCGTCCCACGATCGCTTCCAGCCGCATCGGACGCAGCGCGAGCGTCGGGCGGTCCTGCGGCTCGACCTCCTCGCCCACCCTGTCGGCGGCCACTTTACCACCGGCGGTCTGCACGATGAGGGCGGCCGCCCGGTCGAGCGCCACGGCCGTGATGGCCGGGTCCACGCCGCGGGAGAACCGGATGGCGGCGTCCGACCGGAGGCCCAGGCTTCGCGACGTCCGTCCGATCCCCGCCGGGTCGAACCAGGCGCTCTCCAGGAACACCTCCTGCGTCTGTTCTCCCACCTCGCTGTCGAGACCGCCCATGACCCCGCCGATCGCGATCGCGCGCTCAGCGTCGGCGATCAGCGTCGTCCCGGGATCGAGCACGCGCTCGCGGCCGTCGAGCGTCACGATCTTCTCCCCTCGCCGCGGGCGACGGACGACGATGCGCCGCCCCCCCAGGCGCTCGGCGTCGAACGGATGTAGGGGCTGGCCGCACTCGAGCATGACGTAGTTGGTGGCGTCCACGACGTTGTTGACCGGCCGGTGCCCGAGGGCGAGAAGCCGGACCTGGAGCCACGCCGGAGCGGGGCCCACGGTGACGCCGCGGATCAGCCGTCCCAGATACACGGGGCATCCCTCCCGATCCGCGACCTCCACCGTGAAGTCGGACGATGGGCCTTCGGCCTCCGGCCGGCGGGCCGGCAGCCGTGCCTCGGCCCGGGCGTGCCATTGCGCCTCGCGCGCGATCCCGAGATGGCACAGGGCGTCGCCCCGATTGGACGGCACGTCGACCTCGAGGATCTCGTCGTCGAGGTCCAGCGCATCCACGAGATCGCGGCCGACATCGCCTTCGGCCACACCCTGCACGGGCCAGATCCCCTCGGCCGAGCCGAGCGCCTCGAGACCTAGCTCGGGCGCCGAGCACAGCATCCCCTCGGACTCGACGCCGCGGATCCGGGCCCGACGGATCTCCCGCCCCCCGGGGAGCCGCGCCCCCTCGGTCGCATACGGATAGATGACGCCCACTTCGACGTTGGGCGCCCCGCACACGACCTGCCTTTCGCCATCGCCGGCGGCTACGCGGCAGAGCGTCAGGCGTTCGGCGTTCGGGTGCCGGCTCGCTTCCAGAACCTTGCCCAGGACGACCCCCGAGATCTCGCCGAAGGGCCGCCGGACCTGATCGACCGCGATCCCCTGCATGGTGAGACGCGTGGCCAGCTCCGCGGGATCCATGGCGTCGAGCTCGCCGCCGGGAAACAGGTCGCCGAGCCAGCGGTAGGAGACGTTCATCGACCCCGGAACTGATGAAGGAAGCGGAGGTCGTTCTCGAAGAACAGGCGGATGTCCGGGATCCGGTACTTGTTCATGGCGATCCGCTCGACGCCCATCCCCCACGCGAAACCGGTGTAGCGCTCGCTGTCGTAGCCCACCGCCTCGAGCACCGCCGGATGGACCATGCCGCAGCCCAGCAGCTCCATCCACCCACTCCCCTTGCAGGCGCGGCAGCCGGCGCCCCCGCAGATCACGCACTCGATGTCGAGCTCGGCCGAGGGTTCGGTGAACGGGAAGTAGCTGGCGCGGAAGCGAACGTCGACGTCGGCGCCGTAGTAGCGGTGTGCGAACTCGGTCAACGCCCACTTCAGATGGCCCAGCGAGATCCCCTCCTCCACCCACAGTCCTTCGATCTGGTGGAAGTAGGGGGAGTGAGATGCGTCCGGCGTATCGTTGCGAAAGACGCGGCCGGGAACGACGACCCGGACGGGCGGGGGGCCGGCCTCCATCACCCGGATCTGGACCGGCGACGTGTGGGTCCGGAGCACGAGGTCGTCGTCCACGTAGATCGTGTCCATCTCCTCGCGCGCCGGATGGCCCGCCGGGATGTTGAGCGCCTCGAAGTTGTGCCAGACGGTCTCGGCCTCGGGCCCCGACGCCACCTCGAAGCCCATGCCCCGGAAGATCTCGAGCAGCTCGTCGGTCACGATCGTGAGCGGGTGGCGGGTTCCGACCGACCGTCGACGGCCGGGGAGGGTCACGTCGACGCCCTCGGTATCGAGCCGCTGCTCCAGCGCTTCCCGATCCAACGCCCGGGCGCGGTCCGCCAGGGAGGACTCGATGCCCTCCTTGACACGGTTGATCAGCTCCCCGGCTCCGGGGCGCTCTTCGACGGGCAGGCTCCCGATCGAACGTGCTTCGGCGGTGAGGCGACCCTTGCGACCGAACGTCCGGACGCGAATCTCCTCCACCTCGGCAGGTGATCCCGCCGCCCTCAGCTCGCGCTCCACATCGCGGTGGAGGGCCTCGAGCCGCTCGTGCAGCGACGAGCTCATCGGGGGATCAGCCGGTTCCTAGAGCTTGGCTTTCGCGGTGGCGGCCAGCTCGGCGAACCCCTCCGGGTCGTTGATCGCCAGATCGGCCAGCAGCTTGCGATCGATTTCGACCTCGGCGGCTTTGAGCCCGTACATGAACCGGGAGTAGGACAGGCCGTGCTCGCGGGCGGCCGCGTTGATCCGCGTGATCCACAGCTTCCGGAACTGGCGCTTCTTGTTCCGGCGGTCACGGTAGGCATACTGCAGCCCCCGCTCCAGGGTCTCCTTGGCGGGGATGTACAGACGATGACGGCCCCCGCGATATCCACGGGCCTGCTTCAGCAGCTTCTTGCGGCGCCTGGTGCGCTGCACGTTGTTCGATGCGCGCGGCATGATTACCTCCTACGTGGACAGAAGCCGCTTGATGCGGCCCTCGTCGGCGGGATGCACGTACGCGGGCTTGCGCAGGTGG
>JBOHRQ010000198.1:0-3087 GCA_050732875.1 Gemmatimonadota bacterium
TTGGCGATCAGCAGCCTGCGCTTCATTCCCCCCGACAGCTTGTGAACCTTGGTGTCCGCTTTCTCGGTTAGCCCGAAGCGCTCGAGGAGCCGATCGGCCCGCGCGGTGGCCTCGTCGCGGGGGATCCCGTAGTAGCCGGCCTGCAGCACCAGGATCTCGCGGGTCGGAAAGAACCGGTCGAAGTGAAACTCCTGGGGTGCGAGGCCGATGGCCCGCCGGGTGTGCCGGTAGTCGCGCACGGCGTCCCGTCCCAGCACGTGGACGGCCCCCCGACGGAACGTCACCAGGCCGGTCAGGATGTGGATCGTCGTCGACTTGCCTGCGCCGTTCGGCCCCAGCAGGCCGAAAAACTGGCCCTCTCGAATGGTGAGCTCGATCCCCCGGAGGGCGTGGACGGATCCAAAGCTCTTGTGCAGATCATGGATCTGGACAGCGGGCGGGTTGCCTTCGCTCATGCGCCGGGAAACCTAGTGTGAGGCATCGGAAGTCGCCTGCAGCATCGAGAACCGCGGGGGCGTATCCTTGGTCGCCATGGAGCGGCCCTCGTCATCCCCCGCGACCTGGATCGCCTTTGGTGGTCGGATGCAGGTCGGCAAGACGACCGCCGCCGATCGACTGGTGGCGGCGTACGGATTCGAGAAGGACGCGCTGGCGGCGCCGATCAAGGCCATCGCCACCGGGTCGTTCGGCTGGGATGGCCGCAAGGACGCCCGTGGCCGGCGTCTGCTCCAGGAGCTCGGGACGGTGGGGCGCAGCTACGACCCCCAGATCTGGCTGCAGCGGCTGGCCGATCGGATCGTCGTGCGTCGTCCCGCCCGGCTGGTCGTCGACGACCTTCGGCTCGCCCGGGAAGCCGTGTACCTGAAGCGGCTCGGCTTCGTCTGCGTCAGGATCACCCGGCCACCAGGGCTGATCTCGACCATCGCGGATGGCACGCCGGGACACGAGACCGAGACCGAACTGGAGGGCGTCGAGCTGGACCTGGAGGTCGATAACGGCGGCACGTTCGACGAGCTCTACGCCCGCCTCGACTCGCTCATGAAAACGGCTGGGGACCTCGCTCGGAGCGACGGCTGTCGTGGGTAACCGAAAGGCCCCGCCGGGGGGCGAGGCCTTCGGTGATTAGGCCAGGAGGAAACGGGCCTAACGCTACCCGAGCCCCCCGTAGTCGACCGGGACCGGAGAGCATCGGCTTCCTGCAGTTTACCGACTCCGGAGGGAAAGTCAAGGGTCGTCCGACGGCCCTCGAAACGGGGTGTTGCAATGTCATCATACATTGTTATATCTGCCAACCATGTCCGGGGTCGGTTTTCGACCGGTTTCCGTCGCGGGGGCATTGCGCCACGTGGTCGAAACAGCGAAATTGTATCCACAACGTATGAAGTTTCTCCCCTTGGCGCGATGGCCGGCCGTCCTCGGCGCGGCCGTGACGGTCGCGGGCTGCGCGTCGCGCGCTCCAGTGCGCCCGTCGATCCCCGAAACGCCCGTCAACTACTACATCCGCGTCGATGAGGCGGGTGACCAGCGCTTCGACGTCTCGATGGCGGTCGACGAGCTGCACGCCGACTCGATCGACTTCTACCTCCCGGCCTGGGCGCCGGGCCGGTACCGTTCCGATCCGCCTACCGCCATCGAAAACTTCTCGGTCCGGGAGGGTCACGGCGAACCGATCGCGGTGCGCCGCCTGGGCTCGCTGCGGTGGCGGCTCTACCCCATCGGGGCGAACTACATCACGATCGGCTACCGGGTGGCCGCGTCCGCGGGTGCGGGGTCGGATCGGGCCTTCGCGACGATCCTCGGACTCGAGGGCGGCTACTCGCTGGGGGCGGGTCTGTTCGGGACGCTGGCGGGACACGAAGCGAGACCCGTGACCGTGTCGTTCGAGCTCCCCCGGGACTGGCGTGTGATCACGCCGCTCCGCGAGCTGGGGAGGACCCGGTTTGCGGCTCCATCCTTCGACGTCCTGCCCGGGACACCGTTCGTGCTCGGCGACCGGATGACCGACTACAAGCTGTTCGTGGGCGGAAAGCCCCACCAGGTCGTGATCCAGGGAGCCCCGAGGAGCTTCGCGCCCGATTCGCTGCTCCGACTGGTGAACGAGACGGTCGAGACGGGCACGCGCTTCTACGGCGTCCCGCCCTACGAGCGATATGTCTTCGCGTTCCATTTCCTCGACCCCGGCGACGCCGGCCTGGGCGCCACCGGCCAGGCGTCCGGAGCGGCGTTCTTCCTGCCGCCGCTGGACGCGGACCAGATCCGGCCGGCAGGGATCGGAGCGCTGCTGCTGCACCAGTATCTGCACGCCTGGTACCCGGGAGCGTTCGGACCGGCGTACCTGCTCGACCCCGACTTCTCGGTGCTGCCACAGCTCACCGAGGCGTGGCTGATCGAGGGCGCGGCCGAATACTACGCGCGGCTGCTGCCGGTCCGTTACGGCCGGGCGCCGCCGGCGACGTTCTACGACGCCATGGCGGACCTCCTCACCGTCTGGCGGGACGGGGGACGGGGCGGAACGATCGATCCGGCCGCCCTGGGCCCGAACACGGCGGATGAGGCCGACCTGGTCGTCGGGGGAGCGCTCGCGGCCATGGTCGTCGACATCGCGATCCGTGGCGACACGCGCGGCCAGCGCGGGCTCGACGAGCTGCTCGCCTATCTCCAGCGGGGCACCCCGGTGGGAGGATATCAGGAGGGTGTGTGGTCGGAGGCCGCGCTGGCCCTGGGCATCCCGGAGGCTGCCCTGAGCCCCCTCATCTCGGGCTCGGCGCTCTCGATCGAGACGGGGCTCGCCCGCGCGGGGCTGCGCTCGGCCGTCCGGTCAGAGGGGAGGCAAACGCTCGGCGCCAGGCTCGTGGTCGAGCCGGCGGCGGGGACGGTCGTGGCGGATTCACAACGCGAGGCGGTGGCGCTCGAGTTCGGGGTGCCGTACACGCCCGCACGACACTTCGTCGTACGCGACGTCGAGCCCAACGGGACCGCGGCCAGCGCCGGTCTCCTGGGGGGCGACATCCTCCTCCGTATCAACGACACGCCGGTGGGCCCCGAGGAGACGATCGCCACCCGGTACGCGCTCCGCCGCTACGTCCG
>JBOHRQ010000199.1:0-3036 GCA_050732875.1 Gemmatimonadota bacterium
TGAGCGTCCTCATCCCCGTCGCTGGCGGTCTCGCGGTTGGGCTGATGGCCCGCTACGGCTCCGAGCGCATCCGCGGGCATGGCATCCCGGAGGCGATGGAGACGATCCTCGTCGGCGGCAGCAAGGTGGAACCCAAGCTGACCGTCCTGAAGCCGATTTCCAGCGCCATCAGCATCGGCACCGGCGGACCGTTCGGTGCCGAGGGTCCCATCATTCTCACCGGGGGGGCGCTGGGATCGGTGATCGCTCAGTTCCTGCGGCTCAGCGCCATCGAGCGCCGCTGCCTGCTGGTCGCGGGTGCCGCAGCCGGCATGAGCGCCATCTTCGGAACCCCGGTCGCGGCGGTGCTGCTGGGGGTCGAGCTGCTGGTCTTCGAATGGAAGCCACGGTCGATGGTGCTGATCGCCCTGGCGAGTGCCGTGGCGGCGGCGATTCGTGATGGATTCGTCGCTCAGGGGTGGATGCAGGCGGCGCCTCTGTTTCCCGTGTTTCGCAGCGACATGTCCGGTACTACCGGGCTGATGGATGCGGTTGTCGTGGGGATCGCCAGCGGCTTCATCGCCTGGCTCCTCACGAAGGCCGTGTACGGGGCCGAGGACGCGTTCAAGAAGCTGCCCATCCACTGGGTGTGGTGGCCCGCGATCGGTGGACTGCTCATGGGCCTGGGTGGGTTGATCGAGCCACGGGCGCTGGGAGTGGGATACGACACGATCGCCGACGAGTTGGCCGGCTCGCTCGCTGTCGGCACCCTGATCAGCCTGTTCGTCGTCAAGCTCCTCATCTGGTCGATCGGGCTCGGGTCGGGTACCAGCGGTGGCATCCTGGCACCGCTGCTCATGATGGGTGCCGCCGCGGGTGGTCTCCTGGGCCACGTGCTGCCTGGAGGAACGCCAGCCGACTGGGCGGTGCTCGGCATGGCCGGCGCCCTGGCGGGAGTGACGCGCTCGCCATTCACCTCCATCATCTTCGCGGTCGAGCTCACGCACGACATGCAGCTCTTTCTGCCGTTGCTCCTGACGACCACCATCGCGCATCTCATCAGCGTCCTGATTCTCAAACGTTCCATTCTAACCGAGAAGGTCGCCCGCCGCGGATTTCACGTGCTGCGGGAGTATGACGTCGATCCGCTGGACGTGCTCTTTGTCAGGGAAGTCATGACGACCGATGTCCTGACCGTGGAGTCTGGCCGTTCCCTGCAGGAAGTGGCGGCGGTGCTCAAAGAATATTCACACAAGCGATATCAGCGATTGCTCCCGGTGGTAAGAGGCGATCGTCTGCTCGGCGTAGTCCCGTGGCAGGATGTGATGGAGCGAGCCATTGATGGAGACGCGGAAGGCAAGATCGACGATATCATGCGCAAGGACATCATCATGGCCTTTCCAGCCGAGTCATTGCGGGAAGTCGCGGAGCGCATGGCCCTGAACAAGGTGGGCGTGATGCCGGTCGTGGACCGTCAGCAGCCCGATCGGCTGCGCGGGCTCATCACCCAATACAACCTGCTGGAGGCACGGGATCGCAACCTGCAGGAAGAGCGTCAGCGGGAACAGGTCCTGAGGCTTTCGTTTCTACCCCGTCTATCGACCTATCTGCGACCCGCCCGCGGTCCGGAGGACGATAAGGATGACGCGAGCCAGCAGCGCACAGAGGGGTCCGGGATAGAAGAGAATCATGAGAGTTGAGCGACGGCGGTACGCGGGCCTCAGCTTCGGCATGTTCGTCTTCACTTGCGCCTGGCTGGTTGCCCTGGCCACTCTTCTCGGCGTCCCGGAAATCTACGGAATAAGCTTCGGCTGGAACTGGCGTTTCATGGACAACGGCCAGCATGTGGTCCATGCCCTCACGCCGAAGATCACTTCGCGCGGAAGTCGCGTCTTTCTCGTCGAGGGAGAGGAGCTGGTTGTCGATTACGACTACCGGCCCGAGCGAGGGCGGGCCGTCCTCAGCGTCTATTCCTACGGGTGGATCCCGTTCCGGGAGGAGACCCCCGAGCGCTTGCATACACTTCCGGACATCGGGACCGAAACGAACGGGGAGCTGCGTGTGGACGCCCGGGAGACCCGGTTCTACGTAATCAGCAGTGATCTCGACAAGGCGGAGGGAGAGTTCGCCGTCGACTGGCAGGTGGAGGACGGCGCGCTCACGGGCCGCCTCGCACGTCTGCTCATCATCGTCACCAGTCGTCCGCTGTTCAACATTCTCCTGATCGCCGCCGCCATCGCATTCGTCCTGCTCCGGCGGGCGTGGAAGGGCTAGCGCATCACCGCGGGGTCGCCCCCCGATCGCTTGCAGGTGGTCGGTGGCAGGATCAGTTTGGGCCCCGACCGCCACGATCCACACTCTCCCTAGGGAGGCCAGGCATGCGCTGGTGGAACAGCCCCGTGCTCGACAGGCTCGCTGTGCCCCTCTCGCTCGCCCTCCTGCTAGCCGGGTGCACGGACGGATCGGATGCGGGCACTGGTGGCGGTGCCGTCACCTCGCTCGTCGGCGCGACGATCCTCGACGGCAGCGGCGGTCCGGCGATCGACGACGGCGTGGTCGTCTTCTCCACCGGCACGATCGAGTGCGTGGGCAGTCGAGCCGACTGCCCGGTGCCCGAAGGGGCGGAGATCCATGACGTGACGGGGAAGTACCTCACGCCGGGCCTGATCGACGCCCACGTCCACTTCAGCCAGACGGGCTGGCTCGACGGGCGCCCCGACGGCCTCGATCTCCGCGAGCGCTATCCTTACGAGGAGCTCGTCGCGGAGCTGCGATCGAACCCCGATCGATTCTTCGCGAGCTATCTGTGCGCCGGGGTCACCGGCGTCTTCGACGTGGGCGGCTTCCGCTGGACGATCGACATGGCGCGGGAGGCGGCCGACGACCCCGCCGCCCCGCACATCCGCGCGGCGGGGCCGCTGATCTCGCATGCGGGGCTGGAGATCATGAGCACGCCGGATGACGGCAGCCAGTTCATCATGCTGACGAGCGCCGAAGCCGGCCGGTCGGGTGTGCGGGAGCTGGCCGAACTCGGCGCCGACGCGGTCAAGGTGTGGT
>JBOHRQ010000200.1:0-3036 GCA_050732875.1 Gemmatimonadota bacterium
AGTGGAGCGCGACCTGCCCCGCCTTCTTGCCCTCGCTGAACCAGGAGGCCTGGACGTGATCCACGTTGTCGAGGAAGAGGCGGCTCGTGGCGATCATGCGGAGGTAGGCCGCCGGCCCCTCGGGCTCCCGCTTCACCTTCTCGAGCGGCGTGTTGCCCGGCTTGAACGACCACGGGATGAAGGCGGTGAAGGACCCCGGCCGGTCGGCGCGGGTGGCCTCCGTGAGCGCGAGCGAGCGGTCCTGGAGCGCGCGCACGCTCTCCAGATGCTGGATGGCCTCGGCCGGCTTCTCGATCGAGCCGTACATCATGGTCGCGGTGGTCCGGAAGCCGACCCGATGCGCGATCTCGTGAACTTCCAGCCAGGCCTCGGGTCCACCCTTTTTGATCCCCAGCTTCTTCCGGACGCGCGGCGCCAGGATCTCGGCGCCGCCGCCGGGGATCGTTCGCTGGCCGGCCTCCCACAGGTCCTCTAGCACCGCCTGGAGGGACTTGCCGGCGACCTCGGCCATCCCCTGGATCTCGACCGCGCTCCAGTAGTGCGGGGTGACGGTCGGGAACCGGGCCACCGTCTCCTTGACAAGATCCAGGTAGTACTCGTACGGAAGATCGGGGTTGACGCCGCCTTGCAGGAGCACGGTCGTGGCCCCCTGCTCGGCCGCCCAGGCCACCTTCTCGAGCACTTGCTCGACCGTGTGCGTGTAGGCGTCTGCGTCATCCGCGTGGCGGTAGAAGGCGCAGAAGACACAGTCGACGTTGCAGACGTTCGTGTAGTTGGGGTTGGAGTCGATGACGTAGGTGACCTCGCGCTCCGGATGCCGCCGGAAGCGCTCGGCATTGGCGAGGCCGCCCAGGGGGGTCAAGGGCGCGGCGCTCAGCAGCCACTCCCCTTCGGCGGGCGTCAGCCGCTGACCGGCGGCCAGCTTCGTACGGATGATCTCGAGCATGACGAAGGAATCTCCGCGTCCGACCCCCGCATGTCCAACCCGGCGGGCGACCCCTCCGGGCGTCCCATCGTTGCCTCGCGGCCGCCGCCCGCTGAAGGGCCGGCTTCAGCTCGAAGGGTCGGTCACCACCCCGACGAAGAGGATCGTCCCGGAGAACCGCTCGCGGATCGCGAAGACGAACGGCCGGTCGGCCCGGAACGACGGCGGGGCCGATGTCGCAATCCCGCCGACAGTCACCGCAGCCGCCTCGGTCCCCTCCTCGTCCACCTTCACGAACGCCTTCTGCTTGACGTAGTCGAGCCAGACCCCGCCGCCGGGCGTCAGTCGGCTGAAGTCGGCATCCGTGAACGCCTTTCGGATCCCCAGGTCCTGGAGCGCTTCGTTCAGCGTCTTCTCGTACTCAAGCTCGAATCGGGGCAGCAAGACCTGGAGGAACTCGGTTTGCAGGCCTTCGGTCAGCGCTTTCCAGCCTGCAGCGTCCAGTTCCGCCACCAGATCGGCCGTCGTCGACCCCTCGGCGGGAAGGACGACAGTCATCGTGAACGCCCCGCCGCCATAGGGGAGGTCGACGGCCTGGTAGCGCTCGGTCAGCGAGTGGGGGAAGATCGAGTCGACGGTCATCAACGCCACCTCGACCTGGCTCCCGTCCGGCCGATGGAACGGCTCGGGCCGGGTGTCGTCCGGGTCGAAGGGGATCCGCCACAGGCCCTTGAAGTAGATCGCGTTGATCAGGAACATGACGTCCTGGGGCCGGATCTCCTCCACGATGCGCGTGATCCTGCCGTTCGTGTGCTCATCCACCCAGGCGTTGATCCGGTCGACCGATCCCGCGTCGCCGAAATCGCCCACCTCGGCGGCGAAGAACTCGCGGTTCACCGCCAGGAACTCGGGGACGACGGGGAACCCCTCCCGGATCCAGATCGAGTTCGCCACGCCGGTCTCGACGCTGGGGTCGAGGCCCAGGAGGAGATCGATGAGATCCCTGTAGGCCCGGTTGATCTCCTCGATGGTGAGCGCGGAGAGACCGAGTGCGACCTCGATTTCGCTGCGTGTTTCCCCCGCGGCCCCGTTCAGCAACATTCCGAGCACCATCGAGACGCTGAGAGGAGAGACGAAAACGTTGCCGGCCGGCTCCTCCTGGACGAGGCGCTGGAACAGCTTGAAGGTGAAGCCGTTGCCGGCCTCGACGAGGGCGGCTTCCTGGGGGGACAGCTCGCGCGGCAGCGCCTCGATCGGGGGCTGGCCCGGGCCCGTCACGTCGTCGCACGCGGCCGCGAGAAGGCCCAGGCAGAGGATCAGCAGGATTCTTCCGAACATGGCCGTGCCTCTCAGCTCCTGGCGTCCGCGGTCCCTTCGTTCCCATCCTTCACGAAGAGCGGCAGGTATTCCTCGTATCCTTCCTCGACGAGCTTGTCCACGGGGATGAACCGCAGGGCCGCCGAGTTCATGCAGAACCTGCGTCCCGTCGGCGGCGGCCCGTCGTCGAAGACGTGGCCGAGGTGAGAATCCGCGTGCCGCGAGCGGACCTCGATGCGCTTGTAGATCAGCTTCCGGTCCTCCCGGTAGACGATGTTGTCGGGCTCCAGGGGGCGGGTGAAGCTGGGCCAGCCGGTCCCCGAGTGGAACTTGTCGAGCGAGCTGAAGAGGGGCTCGCCCGACACGATGTCGACATAGATCCCGGCCCGCTCGTTGTCGTAGTATTCGTTCCGGAAGGGCGGCTCGGTACCCTCTTCCTGGGTAACCTCGTACTGGAGGGGGCTGAGCGTCTTTCTCAAGACCTCCTCGCCCGGCTTCCGGTCCCCGATGTCCCCGGAGGTTTCGGCCTGGGTCTGTCCACACGCGGCGCCGGCGCCGAGCCCCATGGCCAGCGCGGTCAGGAGCGCCCGGTTCAGGGACGTCGATCGGAACGACTTCTTCATCGCTCGCCTCTCTCTTCAGGAGAAGGAGTCTTCAGGAATGACGGTAGCGCATATGACGTTTCAGGTCGAGGGTTGAAACGAACCCGGAGTTCGCGTCTATTCCACGGGGGAATCAACTGAAGAAAGGTGGAAACCCATGCGCTCCGCGGGCTTGATCGTCCTGTCCCTGGC
>JBOHRQ010000201.1:0-3000 GCA_050732875.1 Gemmatimonadota bacterium
CGCCACGTCACGTTTCGTCGATCTCGTCACGCAGGTCACGGATCCAACCCGACCGTGCGAGGTCGGCGACGAACGTGGCCGCCCGCTCGGCTACCGCGTCGGCGTCGGCGAGAACCTCGATCTCTAGTGCCACTACGCCGTCTTCTCCTTGTGCCCGCCGAACTCCTGGCGCATTGCGGAGAGCAGCCTGTCGGCGAACTCGTCCAGGTCGCGCGAGGCGAAGCGCGAGTACAGCGCCGTCGTCAGGACGGGGGCGGGAACGCCGACGTCGATGGCCGCGGTCGAGGTCCACCGGCCTTCCCCGGAGTCAGACACCCGACCTGCGAACTCGTCGAGCCTCGGCGACGCGCAGAGGGCCTGCGCCGTGAGGTCGAGGAGCCACGAGCCGATGACGCTGCCGCGTCGCCAGACCTCGGCGATCTCGGTCGTGTCGATCTCGTACTGGTAGTGCTCCGGCGTCTCGAGCGGCGCCGTCTCCGCGTCGCGCTCGCGCTCGCGCTTGCCCGCGTCGGCGTTCCTGATGATGTTCAGACCCTCGGCGTAGGCGGCCATGACGCCGTATTCGATGCCGTTGTGCACCATCTTCACGAAGTGACCGGCGCCGTTCGGGCCACAGTGGTAGTAGCCGTGCTCCGCGGGGGCTGGCTCGCCGGTCCGACCGGGCGTGCGCGGCGCGGTGTCGACGCCCGGGGCGATCGACGCGAAGATCGGGCTGAGGCGGTCGACGACGTCCTTCTCCCCGCCGATCATCAGGCAGAAGCCGCGCTCGAAGCCCCAGACGCCGCCGCTCGTCCCGACGTCGACGTGGTGGATCCCCTTCTCCTCGAGGGCCCCCGCGTGACGGATGTCGTCGTGGTAGTAGGTGTTGCCGCCGTCGATGATCGTGTCTCCGGGCTCGAGGACGTCCGCCAGCGAGGCGATCGTCTTGTCGGTGATCTCGCCGGCGGGCACCATCACCCAGGCCGTCCTCGGCTTCTCGAGCTCGGCGGCAAAGCCCTCCAACGAGTCCGCCCCGACGGCGCCGTCGGCCTCGACGGCCTCGACGGCATCCGCGGACATGTCGTAGCCGACACAACGGTGCCCGTCGCGCAGGAGCCGCCGGACGAGGCCAGACCCCATCCGGCCCAGGCCGACCATTCCGAGTTGCATGGGAGTCTTCGTAGCCACAGTCAGCTCCTTTACGATGCTCTCATCGTGGCGACGTGATCGCCGAACTCGTCGTGGGCGGCGGCGGCCACGGACGCGACGAGGAGCAGCAGGATCGGCGAGGGGCTCATGAGCGGAGCGCGCGGTAGCGCCGGATCAGTGCGTTCGTCGAGCTGTCGTGCCGGAGGTCTGGCTCCTGGGACGACTCGAGCTCGGGAATGATGCGCTTCGCGAGCACCTTCCCCAGCTCCACCCCCCACTGGTCGAAGGAGTTGATCCGCCAGACCGTGCCCTGGGTGAAGACGCTGTGCTCGTAGAGCGCGACCAGCGTGCCGAGCGCGAACGGGGTCAGCCTCTCGCCCAGGATCACGTTGGACGGGCGGTTGCCTTCGAAGACGCGGTGCGGAACGACCGCCTCGGCCGTTCCCTCTGCCCGCACCTCCTCCTCCGTCTTGCCGAAGGCGAGCGCCTCCGCCTGCGCGAAGACGTTCGACATCAGGATGTCGTGGTGGTCGCCGATCGGGTTCAATGTCTTCCCGAACCCGATCAGGTCGACGGGGATCAGCTTCGTGCCTTGATGGATGAGCTGGTAGAAGCTGTGCTGGCCATTGGTTCCGGGCTCGCCCCAGAACACGGCGCCGGTCTGGTAGTCGACGGCGCGGCCGTCGAGGGTGACGTGCTTGCCGTTCGACTCCATCGTGAGCTGCTGGAGGTAGGCGGGGAAGCGCTTCAGGTACTGGCTGTAGGGCATGACCCCGGCGGTCTGAGCGCCGAAGAAGTCCGCGTACCAGACGCACAGGAGGCCCATGAGGACGGGCAGGTTGCGCTCGAACGGGGTCGTGCGGAAGTGCTCGTCCATCGCGTGGAAGCCCGCGAGCAGCTCGTGGAAGTCGTCGGGCCCGACGGCCAGCATCGTCGAGAGGCCGATCGGGGAGTCCATCGAGTAGCGGCCGCCCACCCAGTCCCAGAAGCCGAACATGTTGGCCGTGTCGATGCCGAACCCTGCGACCTCCTCCGCGTTCGTTGAGACGGCCACGAAGTGCTTCGCGATCGCGGCCTCGTCCCCGAGCGTGGCCAGCGTCCACTCGCGCGCCGTCCGGGCGTTCGTCATCGTCTCGAGCGTCGTGAACGTCTTCGAGGCGACGATGAAGAGCGTCTCCTCCGGCGCCAGATCGCGGGTCGCCTCGGCGAAGTCGGTCGAGTCGACGTTGGAGACGAAGCGGAAGGTCAGGTCGCGCCGTGAGTAGTGCCGCAGCGCCTCGTACGCCATCACCGGCCCGAGATCGGAGCCGCCGATGCCGATGTTGACGACGTTGCGGATCGGCTTTCCGGTGTGCCCCCGCCACTCGCCCGAGCGGACGCGCTCGGCGAAGCCGGCCATCCGGGCGACGACCGCGTGGACCTCCTCGACGACGTCGACCCCGCCGACGACGAGCGATGTCTCCCGGGGCATGCGTAGCGCGACGTGGAGGACGGCGCGGTTCTCGGAGACGTTGATGCGGTCCCCGCGGAACATCGCCTCGGTCCGCTCGCGCAGGCCCGCCTCTTCCGCCAGCCGGACGAGGAGGCGGATCGTCTCGTCGGTGATCCGGTTCTTCGAGTAGTCGAGGTAGAGACCGGTTCCTTCGGCGGCGAGCCGCTCGCCCCGCGTCGGGTCGCCGGCGAAGAGGTCGCGCAGGTGAACGTCGCGGATCTCCTCGTAGTGCTTCTCCAGGGCCGCCCAGGCGGGGTGCGTCCTGAGCGGCGCCGTGGTGGCGGTCGTGCTCATCGGGCCTCCTCCGGCCTCGCGCGCTCAGGCGCGGAGCGCCGCGCTCTGCTCGTCGATGTGGGCCATGAGGTCGTTCCAGGAGTCCA
>JBOHRQ010000202.1:0-2999 GCA_050732875.1 Gemmatimonadota bacterium
AGGCTCCGTCGGCCAGGCCGGTCGCGGTGACATCGGCGAGGCGAAGGGTCCGGTAGATCCCCCGCCCGCGCGCCAGCTCGAGCATCTCCGGGGTCAGGTCGACGCCGTCGATCTCGCCCGCGCCCCGCCCCTTCAACCAGGCGCCGATTCGACCCGTCCCGCAAGCCAGGTCGAGGACCTCCCGCGCCGCCGCCCAATCCACGGCTTCGAGCCGATCGAGGAGACGCAGGTCCATCTCGTCGTGCACGGTCTTCTCGTACGTGCGCACCCACTCCCCGTATCCTGCCCGCACGTCCACGATCGGGTACTTGCGCTTGTCGTAGATAGTGTGGTCGATCGGCATCTCTCAGCAGCAGCGGGCCCAGACGGGCGCCAGCGTGTCCCGCGCGACGACGCTATCCCCCGCGAGGACCTCGACCGCCAGCTCGAGAGACAGCACCTCGCGCTCGAAGTCGAGCCGCTGGATCTCGGTGAGCGGCACCACCCGATGGCCGCCGCCACCGGGCATGGTGAGCGAGACGTCACGGGACAGCTCACGAATCGACGAGGCTCCCGCGCAGCCGGCCTCCTCCGGGTAGCAGCCGACGCAGCGCTCGTCTTCGGTCTCCTCGATCCGCGTCGCGACGTGCAGGTTGTAGTTCGCCTCACCCGTCGCGGTCACGACCACGTAGAGCTCCTTCGACGACTCCCAGGGCGGGACAGAGTCGCTTGCCCCGCAGGGACCTTCCAGGCCCAGCGGGTCGAAGCCGCCGTAGTATTCGGGCGTGTCCTCGAACACCACGCAGTAGGGCGCCTCCGACCCGCTCCACTCGGCGGCCTCGGCGGGAGTCACGAGCTCGAGGTCGGGACCGGTCGCGGTGCAGTGGTTCACGAAGGTGATCTCCGCGCCGACGACCGCCGCCTCGGTGGTGTCGCTCTGGGACCCGGTGCCTTCCCTGGCGCCTTCGTCCGACGCCCCGCAGCGGATGGCGACGAGGCAGAGAAGTCCGATGAAAAAGGTCTGTTGGGCTGTCATGGCGTCAGAAAATAGAGTCGGTATGACGGCCGGCCAGCACCGCGATTCTGGCGATCCTGCTCGCTCGGGGCTTAGTGTGGTTCCCGGTTTCTGCCTGGTGAGACCTCTCCGAGGGATGTGTACTCGTGACTAAGGAAGCCAGCGGGCGCAAGCAGCACGTCCGGGATCGACCCGAGAGCGAGCTCCTGCTCGCGCTGCGGCGGGAATGGCCGGAGAGGATCGTCATGGCGGGTGGTCTCGTAGTCGCCGTCCTTCTGGCTCTCTGGTTCACCGCGGGAGTCTGGGGCGACCGTCCTCCCGCCGGCGAGGACACGATGGGCCACCTCGTGCTCACCCAGTTCGCCGTCGAGGAGCTCTTCCATCGCGGACAGATCGACGGCTGGCAGCCGAGGTTCATGCTGGGCTATGAGCTGTTTCTCTTCTTCGGCCCCGCATTCGCATGGATCGTGGCGGCTCTCCGAGCGCTGTCGTTAGGCACGCTGTCCCACGTGGCCGCGTTCAAGCTGGTCGTCATCGGCTCCTTTGTGGCGTTTCCCTTGGCGGTCGCTTTTCTCGCCCGGTCGTTCGGCCTGACCCGATCTGCGGCCGGTATTGCCGCGATCCTGACCCTTGCCGTCAACAGTCCGTTCGGGGGCGTGGGCCTTCACGGCCTGTTCGTGGTCGGCCTGATCCTCCATCAGCTGGGGGCCGTCGCGTTTTGCCTTTGCCTGGGAGGAGTGCTGCGCCTGCTCTCCAACCCGACCTGGCGCTGGACGGCTTTCACGGGGGCCAGCGCAGGGGCGCTGATCCTCACCCATGCCCGATCGGCGGCGGTGCTGGTCGTGATTGCGACGATCATCATCCTGGCGGTTGTTGTCCGACACTGGGCGGCCCGGGTGTGGGACGAGCAGGTCTTCGTGCTGCGGAAGGAGCGACTCCGGGTCCTCGTGCGGCGGGAGGTGCGCGCGGAGCTGGAGCGGCCGGGTCTCCCCAAGGAACGCGCGACGCTCGACGATGCCAGGAATCGGCCGGCGCCCGACGTCATTCTCTCCCGCCCGGCTTTCATCCATCTGCTGGCGGCGGCGTGGCTCTCCCTCGGACTCGCCGCCCTGTACGTGATCCCGATCCTGGTTCATCGCGACCTGATGGGGGGGCTTACCGGCTGGCCGGAGCCTCCCCTGATCGAGCGACTGACCAGCATCTGGCGGGGCGAATCCCTTCTCCGACCCGACGTGTCACCCATCGTCCTGCTGGGTTCTGTCGCGGCTCTACTCCGCGTCTTCGAGCGTCGACCCTTCGCCCTGGCCCTCGTGGCGACCCCGTTCGTCTTCCTGGCGTTTGCCTACTGGGCGGTCGAGCAGTGGCCGGCGAGCGTTTTCGCGGCCCAGCTTCCACAACGCGGCCTGGGCTTCGCTGGGATGCTCGCGATGCTCCCCCTGGCGGCGATGCTGGCCCGGGCCGGCCGGCTGCTGGGCAAGGTGGGCCAGGCGACGGCGGTCGCGGCCGCAACCGCCATCGTGGTCCTCCCGCTCGGGCCGTGGCGGGAAGCCGCCCGTCAGATGCCGGATCCGGTCCCGCAGATGCACTCCGCAGCGGCCGAACTGCAGGAGATCGTGACCCCAGGCGCACGCTTCGCCACCGAACGGGATTACCCGGGCGAGATCGAGCGGACAGGTGTCATCAATCCCGACCGCTGGCTGGCGTGGGCATCCGGCCGCAACTCCCTCAACGTCTTCAGCCTGGAATCCTCCCAGACCGGTGGGGCAGCTCTGGCCCCTGAGTACTTCGGCGAAGAACCGCCCGGGGTCACCGCCGAGAAGATGGCGCGCTACGGGGTCACCCACGTGGTCGCGGTCTCCGACTCCACGGCACAGGTGCTGGCTGGCTCACCCCGGCTTTCGCGGGTGTGGCACCAGTCGCCGCTCGCCATCTTCGCCGTCTCCCCCCAAGCCGGTCAGCCCGAACCTGCCGCCCTGATCACCGCCGACACGCCGATCGGGGCCCG
>JBOHRQ010000203.1:0-2988 GCA_050732875.1 Gemmatimonadota bacterium
GGATCGCCGCCTTGAGGCCTTCGGTGTAGGGGTGGTTGGGACCGTCGAAGATCTGCTCCACGGTCCCCGTCTCGGCCACGATCCCGGCGTACATCACCACCACGCGGTGCGCCGTTTCGGCGATCACCCCGAGATCGTGGGTGATCAGCATGATCGCCATGCCGAACTCCTCCTGGAGCTGGCGCAGGAGCGCGAGGATCTGGGCCTGCACGGTGACGTCGAGCGCGGTCGTCGGCTCGTCGGCGATCAGGAGCGCCGGATCGCAGGCCAGCGCCATCGCGATCATGACCCGCTGGCGCTGTCCGCCCGATAGCTGATGGGGATACTCCTCGACCCGCTGCTCGGGGTCGGGAATTCGCACCCGGCGCAGCATCTCGACCGACCGCTCCTCCGCCTCGCCCCGCGACATCCCGCGGTGCAGGCGCAGCACTTCGCCGATCTGCTCGCCTATCGTGTAGACCGGGTTCAGCGACGTCATCGGCTCCTGGAAGATCATCGCGATCTCGTTGCCGCGGATGCGACGCATCTCCTTCTCGGAGATCGGCAGCAGGTCGCGGTTCTGGAAAACGACCTTGCCGCCCTCGATCCGGCCGGGCGGATCGGGAATCAGCCGCAGGATGGAGAGGGCGGTGACCGACTTGCCGCAACCCGACTCGCCGACGATCCCAAGCGTCTCCTGCTCGGCGATCTCGAACGACACCCCGTCCACCGCCCTCGCCGTCCCCTCGTCCGTATGGAACCAGGTCCGCAGATCCTCGACTTGGAGAAGCTGTTGGGTCATGACACCGCGGTGAAGTTCCGGGGCCGCTCAGGATGGCCAAGATCAAGGCGCCCGACCGAAGACGCCTGAGGCGTACCGAAAGGTACGCCGCAAGGCGTCTGAGGGAGGGCAACGCAGATATTGGCCATCCTCAGCGGCCCGTCCTACAACCGGTCGTGTTGGCGGAGATAGACTACCAAATGCGCCAGATTTCCGCCCAGGAACACCGCACGCGGCGTGTGATTCCCCAGCGCTGGGATCCGCGTGTCGAACCATTCGCGGGCCCGCTGCCGCGAGCGGAGCGTCTGGTTGATCTGGAAGAGGAGGGCGTCCAGAAGGTGGATCCGCTCCAGATACGGGCCGGAAGGCTGCTGGTCGCCGCGGCGCCAGCGGTTGAGGGTGCTGGTCGAGCAACCGATCGCGTCGGCGAGCTGCTGGGCGTCGAGCCCGAACAGCTCCATCGTTCGCGCGATCGGTCCGTCGACGTGGGTCGCTACCATGCGTCGACCTCCTCCGGTGGCGGGTCCGCCCCGCGCGTCGCGGGCGTCAAGGTAGCCGGACCCGCGGCGCCCGGCGAGCCGCCGTCCAGCATGCGGGCCACCTGATTGACTTCCGCGGCGACCGCCGAGAGCCGCCCGGCCAGGTCAAGGACCTCGGAGCGGACCCGCTCGCCGCTTCCCTCGCGCACCGCTGTCGCCACGCCCGGCAGGGCGAGGGTGGCGTACCCGTTCCGGGGGTCGCTGGCGAAGGTGAGGTTCCGGACGCGGCCGTCGCCGAACGGCCCGGGGTCGCGCGTGAGGCGGCGCTCGATCCCGATCAGGATCCGGTTCGCGCGGCGCGAGGTCGCGCCCTCCACGCGTCCTTCCAGGTAGCGCCCGCGCGCACCGGCCAGCGCTTCCCCCGCCAACCGGAGATCGTCCAGCGCGCGGTCGAGCGGCTCGAGGTCCTTCTCCTGGACATCCGTCTCGGCCACCGCCATGGTCCTGAGCGGGGTCCACAGGGAGTCCAGCCGCCCGGCCAGGCCCTGTACGTCGTAGGGAAGGATCTCGGCGTTCGCGAGGCGCAGCGCGAGGATCGCGGTCAGGGCGGCCGTCCGGGCGTGGTTCCGGTAGCCCGGATCGCCGAAGCGGCTCATCCATCGATGGGTGTCGTAGGTCGAGTGGTAGACCCCGCCGGGGGAACCGAAGCCGTAGCTCGCGCTCGGGATTCCGAGCCGCTGATAGAAGGGCGCGAAGTCGCTGCCGCCCCCCAGGTCGCCGACCTCGGGCTCGTTCCCGTCGGCTCCCTGCCAATCGTCGAAGAGCGTCCCGTCCTCGCCGGGCACGGCGTGGGCCGCCTCCCGGATGAGCCCGCCGAGGAGCGGCGCGGCCCCGGCCCCGAAGCGCTTGCCGCCCACCGCGTCCTGGTTGAGATAGGCGACGCCTCCCGCCGTCAGCCGCTCGGCGTGCTCCTGGGTCCATTCGGTCGAGCCCAGGAGCCCCCACTCCTCCCCGTCCCAGCCGGCGACCACGATCGTCCGCCGGGGCGGACTGCCGGCCGCCGCCCGGGCGCGGATGGCGCGCGCGGCGGCCAGGATCGAGGTCGTCCCGCTTACGTTGTCGTTGGCGCCCGCTCCCCAGGCGTCGATGTGGGCGCCGATCACGATCACCTCGTCCGGCCAATCGGTCCCCTCGATCGTGGCCACCACGTCATGGATGGACTTGATCCCGCCCTCCGGCCCGTCGCGGTCGTCTTTCACCCGCACGCGGACCCGGGCCGGCCCGGGCCCGACGTGATAGCGGAAGGGAAGCCCGCCCTGCCACTCGGGCTCGGGAAGATCGGCTCCCCGGACGCGCGAGAGGATCTCGGACGCGACCCGGTACGAGACCGGGACGACGGGGATCCCCGGGATCGCGCGGGCCAGCGCGCTCGCGTCGAGCCGGGGGGATCCCGGCAGGCTGGGACGGCCCGGCGTCGCGGGGTCGCCGGAGCCGACGAGAACGCTCCCTCGTTGGACCCCGCTCCACGGCCGCCACGGGCCCTCGGGATAGATGTCGCCCTGGACGTAGCCGTCGTCTTCAGGATCGGAGTAGAGGAGCAGCGCCGCCGCGCCGCGCTCCTCCGCGAGCCGCGCCTTGACGCCCCGGTAGGCCCGGCCGTAGCGGGCGATCACCACCCGGCCCCGGACGTCGACGCCGAGGCTGTCCAGCAGCTGGTAGTCGGGGTGGAGCCCCCAGCCGGCGTAGACC
>JBOHRQ010000204.1:0-2986 GCA_050732875.1 Gemmatimonadota bacterium
GCACCTCCCCCGCGCCCGAGTCCCCGGCCGCCGCCACCAGCGCGACATCACCGTGGAGCGCCACCTTCAGGCCCAGACTGTCCCCCACCGCCCTGCCCTCCAGCTTGGCGGTCTGGCTCCATCCGCCCTCCGGACCGCGCTCGAAGACGTAGGCCGCCCCCCGGCCGCTGTCGGCCCAGAAGGCGCCCACCAGGAGTCGGTCGCCGTCGACGGCCAGGGCCGAGCCGAACCGGTCGCCGGGGATCCCGTCCGCCGCCGTCAGCCGCGCCGCCTCCTCCCAGGTCCCGCCGCTCCGGCGATAGACGTAGACGGCGCCTGGCGTGCGGTCGATGTCCGGCTGACCGAAGAGGACGTCCTCGCCAGCCACCGCGGCCGTCTGGCCGAACGACTGAGCGGCGGCCGGGACCGCGGAAGCGGCGCTCAGCAGGAGCGCGAGAAGGAGCGTGATCCGATTCATGATCCTCGTCCGGGCTTGGTTTGGGAGTACGAGTTGCGGATCGACGTATCCGTTGACGTTCGTGGATGGCGGGTCGTTCATCGGCGCCGGGGCCTGCGGCCCAAGGCGAAGCCCACCTCAGTGGACGCCATCGCCCAGGGCGGCCAGTGCTTCGCCGATCAGCGCCTTCCGCTCGGGATACCTCAGGAAGGCGCTCTTGAAGCCGTTCAGGATGAGCTTCTTGATCTCTTCGAGGTTGAAATCCAGGTGCTCGCAGCAGAGGGCGAGCTCGTCGGTCATCGTGGTGTTCGACATGAGGCGGTTGTCGGTGTTCACCGTCACCCGCAGCCCCCGATCAAAGTACTCGCGGAGCGGATGCTGGTCGATCGAGGTCACCGCCCCCGTCTGGACATTCGAGGTAGGGCACATCTCCAGCGGGATGCGATGGTCGCAGACGTACTCCATCAGGTCCTGATCCTCGCGCAGCCTTACGCCGTGGCCTATCCGGTGCGCCCCGGCCCAGTGGAGGGCCTGATGGATGGACTCGGGGCCGTACGCCTCTCCCGCGTGCACGGTCACGTTCAGGTTGGCGTGGCGAACGAGATAGAAGGCCTCGCGAAAGCGCTTGGCGGGGTTGTCCTTCTCCGCCCCCGCCAGGTCGAACGCCAGGACCCCGCGATCCTTGTACTCGACCGCCAGCGCCGCCATCCGCACCGCGCGCTCGGGCTCGAAGTGGCGCAGCCCGCAGATGATCTGATGGGCGCGCGTCCGAGGGTAGGTTTCCTGGCCACGGCGCAGCCCGCGCTCGATCGCGTCGACCACCTGCCTTGGGGAGAGTCCCCGCTTCGCGGACAGGATCGGCGCATAGCGGACCTCCATGTACCAGACGTTCTCCTGCGCCGCGTCCTCGACCAGCTCGAAGGCGATCCGCTCCAAGGCCTGCTCGGTCTGCATGACCGCCGTCGTGACGTCGAAACGCTCCAGGTAGGCGACCAGGTCACGCTCGGGGAGGTCCTCGTTGAAGAAGCGGCGCACGTCCTCGACGGATCCGAACGGCAGGTCCACCTCGTCGCGTTCGGCCAGGTCCCGGATCGTCCCGGCCCGCAGCGAGCCGTCGAGGTGGACGTGGAGGTCCGTCTTGGGCAGCCGCTCGAGCTGCTCGCGGTCGACCTTCAATCGACCCCGCAGCGGACGAAATGGATCGTGGCCCCCGGCACGACCCGGCCACCGGCGTCGATCGGCGCTCCCGCCGCGTCGCGGATGTAGGCCTCGCCTCGACCGATGGCCGCCCCCGCCCACCCGCGCCAGGACGTGATGGCGTCACCCCAGGTCGCCGAGGACCGCACCGACACCTCCTCGTCGTTGACGGTCAGGTTGACCCGCGCTCCGCTGTTCCCGTTCTCCTTCATCTCACTCCCCCTCTCCTTCCGTTCAGCGTCTCTCCTCAGGCCATGGAGCCAGTCGATCGATCCGCCCCTGCTCCTCGTACTCAACCGGCTGCGGCAGCGACGCCAGATGGCGCATGAGCACCTCGCTGTCGACGAGCCCGGTGTTCGTACCCGCGGCCTCCCCCAGGACATCGTAGCCGCTTCCGCCCGCGGCCATGAAGTTGTTGGCCGTCACCGAGATGGTCACGCCCGCGTCCACCACCTCTCCGTCCCGGACGATCGGCTGTCCGGTCTCCTCGAGCCAGGCGTCGAGCACCCGCCGGCCGGGCGGCCGGGTGGGATCGAACCGGAAGCGGACCCCCGAGACCTGTCCCACCCGGTCCTGGACCACCGCCTCCAGCGCCCTCCGGAGCTGGCCCGCGGTGAGCCGCAGGCTGACCAGCTGGTTCTGGAAGGGCTGAACGGCGAACACGTCGGCGTAGCTGGCCGGTCCCGCGTCGAGGCCGGTCCGGATGCCGCCGCCGTTGACCAGCGCGACCTGGTCTCCCGTCGCCGCACGCTGGGCGTCCGCGATCAGGTCACCCAGCGCGGATTCGTCGTCCCGGGAGCGCCGGAGCGGCCGGGCAAGCCGCGCGATCGGCCGCTCGGCGACCGCCGCCACCTCGTCCACCCAGCGCTCGACCCGGGCTGCGACCTCGATATCCGGTGACACGCCCTCGTGACGCGTGGTCCACACCTGGATCGCATGGTCGACGACCTCCTCCTGCCCGCGATCCCAGGTCAGCGTGACTACGCCGACCGCCGTCCCGCTCGACCGGGCCTGGACGATGGGGATGCCGTTCACCTCGGCCCGGACCTCGGAGTGGGTGTGGCCCGACACGATGAGGTCCAGAGGCGCGGTGATCCTCCCCGCCGCATCCACGATCTCGCCTTCGTACTGCCCCTCTCCGACTGCCACGGCGCCGGCGTGGACGACGAGCACGATCAGATCGGCGCCCTCGGCCTTCAGGCTCGGCGCGAGCTCGTTCACGACCGTGGCGATGTCGCGGAACTCGTACGGCTCGACGTTGACCGGCAGCGTCACCTCGGGCGTGGCCACCGTCGACGCCCCGATCAGCGCGATCCTGAGACCCGCCCGCTCGATCCAGGCGTAGGGCTCGAC
>JBOHRQ010000205.1:0-2977 GCA_050732875.1 Gemmatimonadota bacterium
CGCTCAGCCCGCGAGCACTCGGACCGGCTTTGGAAGCAGCTCGTCGTGAGCCCTGCCGATATGGGCGAGCCGGACGCGTGGGCAGGACGCGACGCAGTAGTCGCCTTCTTCCTGGCGGTGCTCGCTGCCGTGGCCGTGAAGCTCCCCGAGCTGTTCGGGCTCACGCTGGACGAACGGGTTCTCGCCACCCAGCGCCTCCAGCGCCTCGCCGTTCATCTCCCCGAAGAGGGGGAGCAGGAACACGCCGAAAAAGACCCACGTGTGCCAACGCCGGAGCTGATAGACCAGCTCGAAGCGTACGATCTCCAGCCACTTCATCGTAGGGATGCTCCTCAGATGTATCCGAACAACGGCGGAAAGACTGTCACGACCATCGCCGCCCACACCCCGTAGACCGGCAGATAGCTGGTCTGCCAGCGCTCGAGCTCCGTGAACGGTCCGCGGCCGCGGAGGAAGCGGACGTAGAGCACGGCGGACCACGCGAGGTTGACCAGCAGGATGACGTTCTCGCCCAGGGCGGCCACCCGGTTCGGGGTGAAGCCGAGCTCCGAGATGCGCGCTGCGATCGACCACAGCGCCCTCGCGTCCACCAGCAAGGCGCTGATCACGAGCACGACCTGCATCGCGTCGAACACGTCCCGGGGTGCCCGCGGGTCGCGGGCGGAGATGGAGTAGAGTAGCAGACCCAGGACGACCACCAGGAGCAGGTCGAACGCGATCAGGAGGTCGCGGTCGAAGCCGATCCCGCGCCCCGTCCACGTCATCGTCGCCAGATAGGCGATCAGCACGAGGGCGAACAGGGGCGTGAACAGACGCGTCAAGACGGGCGCCATGTTCTCGATCACGCTCTGCTTCGCCTCCACCAGCCAGGAGGCGACCACGACGGCTCCCAGGGCGCCGCACGGCAGCATCCAGCGCTCGAAGAAGGGCTCGATGTCGATCCCGATGGCCCTGAACAGCAGCGCCGTAAAGCCGCTGAGCACGCCGCCCCCCAGCGCGATCAGCACGTAGTAGATGAAGAGTTCGCCCGAGAACCGGATGAAATCCATCCGGGCCGCTGGATCGCGCCACCGGCCTCCCGCATAGGCGACGCCGACGACCACCCACAGCGCGATCGGCAGGTGAATCGACGTGAGCACCTCGGTGGAGCCCTCGGGCGAGAACGGATACACGTTGGCAAAGACGGCGGCCGCGACGAACGCCGCCAGCAGCCAGCGCCGAGTGGCCGGGCCGGATCCCCGCTTCCAGACGAAGTAGCCCGCGAGGAGGGGAAGGACGAACAGGCTCACATTGCGGGAATAGAAGCCGGCGTCTTCGTCCAGCGTGAGCCCGAACAGCTCGGGGAGCTTCACGGCCACGGCGGCGAGCACCGCCAGGAAGAAGGCGACCACGGCATCGCGCCCGGCCCACGCGTCCGGCTCGCCCGTATCGGCTGGGCTCACCACGAGCTGCTTCCAAAGGCGGTCCGAGTGCTCGCGCGCGAACTCCCTCGAGAGGGTGTCGAGATCGCCCATGCGCTTCACCGCGATCAGGAACGCCTCATCGGCAGCGAGCCCCGTGTCGACCAGGACCGCTACCTGCTCGCGCAGATGGTCTTCCAACTCCGCTACGTCGACGGAGTGGATCGCCTGCCGGCGGCGGAGGTAGCTCCGCCACTGGTCGATCTGCTCCTCGAGTTTTTCTGCGTGAGCCGGATCCGGCATCGTTCAGGCTCCCTGTGGAAGTAGCACGGATGGCGCTGCGTAACCGGCCGGGACGAAAAGAGAGAGCGCCCGCCAGATGCCCCGCAGCGTGGCGTCCACCGCTTGCCACTGCCTGCGTTCCTCGGCGAGCTGAGCCCGGCCCCGGGATGTGATCCGGTAGTACTTGCGACGGCGTCCGCTCTCCGCAACTTCCCACCGCGCCTCGACGTGGCCGAGTCGCTCGAGTCGATGCAGAACCGGGTAGAGCATCCCGTCCGTCCACTCCATGCGCCCTCCAGACAATTCCCGAACTCGCTTGAGGATGGCGTAGCCGTAGCTGTCCCCTTCGGCCAGGATCGCCAGGACGATCGGGGTCGAGGAAGCGGCTATCAGGTCCTTGTTGATCGCCATGATTCTACGTGTCGCGCGGCGCTAAGGGGGCGACGCAATCGTACATAGCAGCATTATACATGCCAGTGTTATGTAGTCAACGCCTGGGTTTGGTCGGGACGGGAGCCGATGCCGCACCCTGGGGTTGCGGTGATGACCGGGCATGTGTTATACTCATCTATAACAGTAACACAGAGGACAGCTGAGGTCCCATCCCGTCCCGCCAAGGAGAAGGAAGAAAATGAAAATCATCTGTCTCGCGCTCCTGCTCTTACTGCCGGTCGCCAGCCCGTTATACGCCCAGTCCACGCCGTACGAATCCACCGACGCGGCAGCACCGTCGGATGCGCAAGCTGCCTTCGACAAGATCAAGTCGCTGGCGGGGACGTGGGTCGGCTCGTTGACGACTACCCCACAGGAGCCCAGCGTCGAGGGGAAGTTCGCGCATTTCTCGCTGCGCGAGGCGTCCCTCGGCAACTCGCTCGTTCACGAGATGTCCGTCTCCGGCCTCCCGGACCATCCGGTCACGCTGTTCTACCTCGAGGAGGACCGTCTCACCCTGACGCACTACTGCGACGCCGGCAACCGGCCGCGCATGGTCGGCAAGGTCTCGCCCGACGGAAACAGGGTGGAGTTCGAATTCCTCGATCTCGCCGGAGGCGACCGGCACGGGCACATGCACAGCGCTGTCTTCACCTTCGTCGACGAGAACCATCATATCGAGGAGTGGACGTACATGATGCCGGGCGAGAAGCCCGTCCGCGCACGCTTCGACCTTCAGCGGACGAACGCGGGGAGCGGCACCGCGGCTCGCTGAGTCGATCCGGCGGACCTGATGGACCATGAGTGGAACGACAGCCAACCGATCTATCGCCAGATCCGGGACCGTGTCGCCGCGATGATTC
>JBOHRQ010000206.1:0-2966 GCA_050732875.1 Gemmatimonadota bacterium
GGTCGATCAGGAGGAGGACGCCCCACAGGTAGCCGACCACCAGGACGGCGTAGAGCGCGAGCTCGACCAGGAGCACGCGCACCGATGGCTGGGGTGGACGGGGCACGGATCCTCGGGCGCGGGTTCGCAGGTTTGGGCGGCGGCGGTCGATTTCCGGGCCCCGGTACCAAAGCCGGCACCCTTCCGATATCTTGGGCGCGGCCTCAGCCCGGGAGTGTCGCTTGCACGTCGGAGTACCGAGAGAAACAGCGCCGGACGAGCGCCGCGTGGCGGCCGTGCCGGACACCGTCCGAAAGATAACGGAAAGAGGGGCCGACGTTCTCGTCGAGGCGGGCGCAGGCGCGGCCGCCTCGCATTCCGACGCCGCCTACGAGGGCGCCGGCGCCCGGATCGCGCCCGGCGACGAAGTGTGGGCGGCCGACGTGGTGCTGAAGGTCGCCCCGCCCACGGCCGACGAGGCGCGCCGCCTGCGATCGGGAGCGGTGCTCGTCTCCTTCCTCGATTCCGACGCCGAAGGCCAGGCATTCCGCGCCCTCGTGGACTCCGGCGCCACCGCGCTCGCCATGCAGTCGATTCCGAGGATCGCCCGCGCCCAGAAGATGGACGCCCTGTCGGCGATGGCGAACCTGGCCGGCTACAAGGCCGTCCTCGAGGCGGCCAACGCCTACGGGCGCTACTTCCCGCTTCTCATGACCGCCGCCGGAACCGTAACGCCGGCCCACGTCCTGGTGATCGGCGCCGGCGTGGCCGGACTCTCCGCGATCGCCACCGCGCGGCGTCTGGGGGCCGTCGTTCGGGCATTCGATCCGCGGCCGCCGGTCCGCGAGCAGGTCGAGTCGCTGGGGGCCCGCTTCATCGAGCTCGACATCGGCGCGATCGAGGAGACGACCGGCGGCTACGCCGCCGCCCAATCGGAGGCGTTCCTCGAGAAGGAGCGCGAGCTGCTGGCCGGTCACGTTGCGGACGTGGACGTGGTGGTCACGACCGCCGCCATCCCCGGACAGGCCGCCCCCGTCCTCATCACCGAGGAGATGGCGCGTGCGATGAAGCCCGGGTCGGTGATCGTGGATCTCGCTGCCGAGCGGGGAGGCAACTGCGCGCTCACCGTTCCCGGAGACGTCCGGCGGGAGAACGGCCTGACGGTGATCGGCCATACGAACTTCGCTTCGCGGATGGCCGAGCAGGCGAGCCTGCTCTATGCGCGCACGGTGTGGAACCTCCTCTCGCACCTGTGGGGCGAGAACGGCGTGAAAATCGATCTCGAGGACGAGATCGTGACCGCCGCCGCGCTCGTTCATGCGGGCCAGGACCGCCGTCCCCGAAAGGAGAGCTGATGGGAGCCTTACTTCGTGGCCCTGCGGGCGATTCGCCGGACATGACAAGAAGACATTCCTTTTAATCTTGGATACTTGACATTAGGGAAAGGGCGGCGTCGTGACGCGTGCGCCACCCGCGGGAACGCCCGGGAGGTCGGCCCCGTCTCACGAGCCTTGAACGATTGCGGCATCCCGACCGTCCAGAACCTAGATTGACCGCGGGTCGCTCGGTAGGCACCGTCGGCGACGAGGCCCTTTTCCAATTCCGCGACGGGTTCGCTGCAGCTGCTCCCATGGACCCATTTCTCCCTCGAGGTGAACAATGTCCCGTTTACGACTGTTAGCCATGCTCGTGTCGCTGTCTCTCGCCGCAGGGCTCGGATTCCGGCCCGGAGTCGCTCTCGCCCAGCAGGTGGAGCCGGCCACCGTAACCGGCGGGGCCGAGGTGCTCCCCTATCTCGACCAGCTCCCACCGCTGGTCGACCGGCAGATCTTCTTCGGCAACCCGGAGATCTCGGGCGGCCAGCTCTCGCCGGACGGCCGGTGGGTCTCCTTCATCAAGCCCCTGGACGGAATCCGCAACGTCTGGGTGAAGGCGATCGACGAGCCCTTCGAGGCGGCCCGTCCGATGACCGCCGACTCCACGCGGCCCATACCGGGCTATTTCTGGAGCCAGGACTCGAAAGTCATCCTGTTCGTCCAGGACCAGGGCGGAAACGAGAACTACCACGTCTACGCGGTCGATCCGAGCGCCGAGCCGGCACCGGGAGCGAAGGTCCCGCCGGCCAACGACCTGACGCCGCTCGAGGACGTCCGCGCCGCCATCTATGCCGTCCCCGAGAACGACCCGAACCACATCCTGGTCGGCCTGAACGATCGTGATGCGGCTGTTCACGACGTGTACCGTATCGACATCACGACGGGCGAACGCGAGCTCGTGCTGCAGAACGACGAGAACGTGGCCGCCTGGGTGGCGGACCTGGACGGCAAGCTTCGACTCGGCGTCCGCCAGACGGACGACGGAGGCTGGGAGATCCTGCGCGTCGACGGTGACGCACTGACCCCGATCTACACGTGCAGCTCCGAGGAGACCTGCTTCCCCGACCGCTTCCACAAGGACGGCCAGCACGTCTACCTCCAGACCAACAAGGGCGAGGGCGACCTGGTCCGCCTCGAGCTCATGGACGCTCAGACCGGCGCGACCGAGCTCGTGGAGAGCGATCCGGACGGGGAGGTCGACTTCGGCGGGACGATCTTCTCGAACGCTACCGAGGAGCTCATCGGGACCTTCTACACCGGCGACCGCATCCGATACTACCCGAAGACCGACGAGTTCGCGCGCGACCTCGAGCAGATCCAGGCCGCGCTCCCGGAGGGCGACTACGGTTTCCGCTCGATGACCGAGGACGGCGCGTTGATGCTCGTCTCGGTCGACTCGGACGTGGATCCCAGCTCCACCTACGTCTTCGATCGCGGGTCCGGCGAGGCCGAGCTGCTCTACCGGGTGCGCCCCGACGTGCCGACCGAGCACATGGCCACCATGAAGCCCGTCCGCTACCCGGCACGCGACGGGATCGAGGTCCCGGCCTATCTCACCATCCCGCAGGGCGTCGAGCCGGAGAACCTGGCCGTCGTCGTCTTTCCCCACGG
>JBOHRQ010000207.1:0-2952 GCA_050732875.1 Gemmatimonadota bacterium
GGCTGGCCGAGCTGAAGCTGGTCGACTACGTGCCCTATCAGGGGGTCTCGCTCACCGAGGCCGGCGAGAAGATCGCCCTCGAGGTCATCCGGCATCACCGCCTCCTCGAGCTCTACCTGGCCGAGGCGCTGGGCTATTCGTGGGATGCGGTCCACGACGAGGCCGAACGTCTCGAGCACGTGATCAGCGAGGAGTTCGAGGATCGGATCGACGCCATGCTCGGCCATCCCACGACCGATCCGCACGGGCATCCGATCCCGCCCAAGACCGGCCCCATGATGCCGTCCGGAGAGCATCGGCGGTTGAGCGAGGTCGAGGTCGGCGAGCTCGTCGTCGTGCGTCGTGTGCACGACCGCGATGGCGACGCGCTTCGTGATCTCTCCAGCCTGGAGCTCTTTCCCGGCGTCGAGCTGATGGTGGTCGAGCGTCCCGCGGGCGGTCCGATCACCGTCGAGCGCGAGGGCGAGCGCGTGACCGTGGACGAAGAGCTGGCCCGCGCTGTCTTCGTGGGCTGACCGAGCCTGCGAGCAACGGAACCCGGGCACGTGGTTGACCCGACCGGCAGCAAGAGATTATGCTGAGGTCAGGAACCATTCTCATCTAGGAGTTCTTATGACCGTCGAGTTTCCGCTGCACTTCATGCACGAGGGCGAGCGCGGCCGCGTGGCCGGCATCCGCTGGCTCGAAGCGGACGTGGAGCGACGGTTGGTCGAGATGGGCTTCAAGAAGGGGGTGGCTTTCGAGGTCGTCCAGTACGACCCGCAGTGCGGGATCACCGTCCGGCTCCCCGATCGCGACGTGTCCATCGTTCCATGGTTGGCGCCGGTGATCTACGCGACCGAGGAATCGGGCGAGTAGCGGTCGCCCGTCACCACAGGCTCTCCTCTTCCCCCGATCTCCGGTTCACCAGCCGCGCGCAGACGAAGAGCCAGTCGCTGAGCCGGTTGACGTAGGGCAGCACCGTCTCCGGAAGGTCGTCCGCGTCGAGCGCGACGATCGCCCGCTCGGCCCTCCGGCAGACCGTCCGCGCGGCGTGGAGGAAGGTGCCGGCGCGCGAGCCGGCGGGCAGGACGAACGCCGTGAGCGGCGGAAGCTCCTCCTGCCAGACGTCGATGTCTCTCTCCAGCGCCTCGACCCGCTCCGCCGGGAGATCGAACTTCTCTCCCCGCCGGCGCTTCGGATCGGGGGTCGCGAGGAGGGCGCCGAGCGCGAACAGGTCCTTCTGCACGCGCTCGAGGGATTCCCGGAGAGCAGGCTCCTCGACATGAGCGCGCGCCACTCCGATCCATGCGTTCAGCTCATCGACCTCGCCGTATGCTGCGACCCGCGGCGAGGCCTTCGAGACCCGGCCGCTTCCGAACAGCGCCGTCCCGCCGGCGTCCCCCGTCTTCGTGTAGATCTTCATCGGGCCACCGCTCAGGCGTGGACGGGCGCCATCGGGAGCTCCGTCACCTCCGCCTCAACGCCCTCGCCGCGGAGCCGGGTTCCCGGCGCGGCGTGGTCGCGCTTGACGAAGGCCAGGGCGATCGGGCCGAGCGCCGGGCTGACCGCGCTGCGCGTGACACGCGCCACGCCGCTTTTGCCCTCGGCGTCCAGCATCGCGCCGGGCGGAAGCGCGCCCTCGCCGTCGAACCGGAGCCCTCTCAGGTGACGAGCCGGACGCCCCCGGGCCCAGAGCCGGGCGATGACCTCCTGACCGGGATAGCAGCCCTTGGTGTGGCTGATCGCGTTCTCGGTAGGCGCCTCGAGGGGGATCGTCTCCTCACCGAGCTCGGGGCCGTAGGCGGCGATCCCGGCCTCGATCTGGAGGGCGTCCCAGGCCTCGGGCTCTCCCGGCACGGCGCCGGCTTCGACCAGGGCCGCCATGGCCGTCGCGGCCGGATCCTCCCCCTCGACCCAGACGTGGAAGCCGGTCTCACCGGTGTCGGTCCAGCGGACGACGCGGGCCATGGCGGGGCCGATCGCGGTCACCCGATGGTCCCCCTCCCCGTCGCCGGGCGGAGACCCGACCGCCCGCTCCAGGACCGACCCGCTCGCGGGCCCCTGAAGCGAAGCCGCCCGCCAACGATCCCCGTGGTCCGTGAACTCGACCTCCTGACCGAAGTAATACTTGTGAAGGAGCTCGAGGACATGGACGGCCGATCCGCCGGCGCACTCCAGCAGCAGGACCTCGCCGGTCTCACAGGCGAGGAAATCGGCCAGCACCCGGCCCTTCTGCGGGGCGAGGAGAAACGCGCGCGTCCCTTGGCCGGGGGCCAGGTCGTCCACCTTGTTCGTGCACAGCGAGTTCAGATACGAACGCCGCTCGGGTCCGCGGATCTCCACGAGCCGCGAGCCGGGAAGCTCGAACAGGGCGGCCCCCTCCCGGGCGGCGTGATAGGCGGGGTGCCAGCTCGGCGGGGACGAGTTCACGAGGACAATCTACGCCCGACCCCCGGACCCGGCAGGCGCGAGCACGATCTCCACCTCGACCATCCGCCCCGCGTCCCATCCCCGCTGGAGGGCCGCGTCGTCGGCCCAGGTCCGTCCTTCCAGAAGACGGGCCGGGATCGCGTCCGCCAGCCGCTCCTGAGCGAACGGCCACGGGTCGAGACGGCCCTCGACGAGCAGCTCGCCCGGACTCGTGGTCCGGTAGCTGTAACAGGTCTTCCGACCTCCGTAGTCGGCCGCCATCGGGCGCCCGTCCCAGGTGAGCGAGGCCTGGCACAGGCCGAGCGAAGCGGCGTCCAGAAGCTGGAGCCAGTCGAAGTTCGCTTCGCGGCTGGTCGGCTCCATGTCCGCTGGCTCGTGCCGATCGCCCGCCGCGGCGAGCAGCTCCGCGAGATGCCGCTTCTGCGACTCCACCCATGGCCGCGCTTCCGGGCTCCGCTCGTGAAAGGAAAGGAAATGCCGTCCCACGAGCCAGCCCGCGTAGGGATCCCGTCGCGCCACGCGGCGGGTCGATCGGTCGGC
>JBOHRQ010000208.1:0-2951 GCA_050732875.1 Gemmatimonadota bacterium
ATGCGACGCATCTACGATCCCAACCAGTACGCGTTCCTGGAGCCGCTGCAGCCGGTGAACACCTTCATCACGGTGAGCGCGTTTCTGCTGGGCGCGGCCCAGATCGTCTTCCTATTCAACGTCGTATGGTCGCTCTGGCGCGGGCAGAGAGCGCCGGCCAATCCGTGGGGCGCCAACTCGCTCGAGTGGTCCCTCCCGTCGCCGCCGTCCCACGGCAACTTCACCGCGATGCCGCACGTCTACCGGGGTCCCTACGAGTACAGCGTTCCCGGACACGAGCGTGATTACTGGCCGCAGTGGGAGCCTCCCGGGGGACGCCCGGCCCCGGACCATTCGCCGGACGGCACCGTGATAGGTGACGAGAAGCCGGCCACGCAGGAGCCGAACAGATGAGCGCGTACCCGGCCAGCGCCGCCACCGTCGCCCGGCCGATGCCGGGGATGAAGGTCTACAACCAGAAGCTCGGGATGTGGGTCTTCCTCCTCAGCGAGGTGATGTTCTTCTCGGGCCTGATCGGCGCCTACATCATCCTCCGCTTCGCCAATCCGGAGCAGTGGGCCGAGCCGGGGGTCGTGCTGGCCGTCCCGCTCACCGCGTTCAACACGTTCATGTTGATCTGCAGCAGCGTGACGATGGTGAAGGCCTTCGCCGCCATCGAGCACGGCGACCAGGCCGGGCTCAAGAAGTGGCTCGTCGCGACCATCGTTCTGGGCGCGGCGTTCGTCGGAATCCAGGTCTACGAGTACATGCATCTCGCCCACGCGGGCTTCGTCCCCATGCGCGACGCCTACGCCGCCGAGGGCGGGCCGCTCTATGGGGCCACCTTCTACACCATGACCGGGTTCCACGGAGCCCACGTCTCGATCGGTGTCCTGTGCATGACCTTCACCGCCGTCAAGGCCTTCCGTGGCCGGTATTCGGAGATGGACTACGGGGGGGTGGAGATCATGGGTCTGTACTGGCATTTCGTGGATCTGGTGTGGATCATTCTCTTCACCATCGTCTACCTGATATGAGGAGCTGAATGGCGGAGGAACACGGCCACGGCACATTGGCGGCGTCGGCGGCGACGGAGGAGCGGGTCGCCCACGCGGCGCCGAACTACTACCTGATCTGGCTGTATCTGCTCATCCTGACGGTGGCCGAGGTCACGGTGGCCTTCGTCTCCCATCTGCCGGAGACGTGGCTGATCCTGATCCTCCTGGCGCTCGCCATCTGGAAGGCGGCGCTCGTCGCGATGTACTACATGCACCTCAAGTTCGAACCGCCGCGTCTGGTGATGCTCGTCCTCTCGGCGATCCCGCTGGCGATCCTGCTGGCCCTCACCGTGGTCACGATGGAGGGCTGGTGAATCACGGCCTGATGGAAGGCATGCTGTGGGCGGGGCTGCTGCTGGTTGTCGTGCCGCTGGCGATCGGACTGGGCGTGCTGGTCCTCCTCCTGCGTCGCCGGAATCACGACAACGGCGGCGATCTGCCGGCCGTCTAGGCCGGTGTAGCCCCGTTGGCCGGCCGCTCCTCCCTCATCGGGTTCCACCGCGTCCTGATCACCGCCGGGATCGTCTTCTGCGCGGGGTTCGCCGTCTACGCGTGGATGGACGGCCACGCGGTGCTGGCGACTGTCTTCGGCGTTCTGGCGCTCGCCCTGCTCGTCTATCTCTGGAACCTCTCCCGGGTGCTGGGCTACCGGGACGAGTGAGACCCCGCCAAACATCACAACATCTCAACATCTGGACATCTAAGGGTATGAGTCGTACCTTGGGCTCATGAGAACTACCCTCAGAATCGACGACGATGTTCTGTCAGCGGCGCGGAGCCTGGCGCGAGCCAGAGGAGCGACCATTGGTGAAGTCATCTCCGATCTGGCGCGCCGCGCGCTGCGTCCCAAGGTCCCTGACGCCTCGGAAGCGGGCTTTCCTGTGTTTCAGGTGTCTCCCGACGCTCCTCCCATCACTCTGGAGATGGTCCGGCAGGCGCTCGAAGACGAGTGAGAGTCGGCCTCCCGGACCTGAACGTCCTGATCGCTCTCGCCTGGCCGAATCACGTCCAGCATCAGGCCGCGCTGTCGTGGTTCGAGAGGAACAAGGGTCGGGAATGGGCGACGACGCCTTTCACACAGACTGGGTTCGTCCGTCTCTCCTCGAACGAGATCCTCGTGGGGGAGGCCAAGTCTCCGGGCGAAGCGATGATCCTGCTCGGACGGATCGTCGCGCTTCCGGGTCACGTCTTCTGGCCGGATGACATCTCGATCGTCGAAACGTCTTTCGTCCAGCGGGAGAAAGTCCACGGATACCGACAGGTCACGGACGCACACCTGCTCGCGCTCGCTTTGAGGCACGGCGGCCGATTGATCACCATGGATCGAGGCGTGCGCTCGCTCGTCCCCGACGGACACGAGGAGCGGGAGGTGGTCTGCGTGCTGCAGGAGGCGGGCTAGACCTCCACCCGGAAAGCTCCGTCCTACTCTTCGTCCCAGATCCGGTTGAAGTGGACCAGCATCCGCGGATGCCGGTACCACAGCCAGGCGGCCATGGCGGCGGAGGCGAGAAGGTTCGCGATGGCGACGCCCCAGAACGCGATCTCGCCCAGGAGCGGCTGGCCCACGGCCAGCATGAAGATGTGAAAGCCGGTCTCGAAGAAGACGAACAGGAACAGCAGCGCGATGCCCAGCGGGGGGACGCGCTCCATCTCGGTCACCAGGAAGGAGGCCACGACGCCCACCACGATGAAGGCCAGGTGATGGACGATCGTGTACGCGGCGACCATGCCCGGATCGATCGTCTCGTGGCTGATGGCGGCGCCGGCGCCCTTGAAGAGGAGCGTTCCCAGGAGCGAAGGCGTGTACATGGGCTCGTGCTGGATGGCGTCGAGGAAGAGGAACCAGGCGGCCACGACGCCCGCCCCGATGACTCCGGTGATGAAGCCCTCGATCAGGATGGTCGGGACCGACAA
>JBOHRQ010000209.1:0-2870 GCA_050732875.1 Gemmatimonadota bacterium
GAGCCCCCGACACGGGTGTCCACATGGACTGGAACCGACTCCGGAGTCTGCTGTATAATTCGGAGTCCTTTCGCAGCTTATCCAACGCCTGGAGGCAATACATGAAGCGCATGCTGCTCGCCGTGGCGATCCTCCTGCTCGGCGCCGAAGCAACGTACGGTCAGACCTGTCAGGCCTTCGTCAACGGGTCGAAGGCGCGCATCTCCAAGGACAAGTGGGATGACGCGAACAAGGTGCTGGGCGAGAACCTGGCCGACTGCACCGATAACGCCGAATTCCGCTATCTCTACGGCATCACCCTGGCCAAGGTCTCGCCGGACTCGACGGTGAAGGCGCTGAACGAGCTGGCAATGGCCGACAGTCTGAACGGCAACCCCGGTGCCGAGGACGAGCTGCAGGGCAACATCGACCAGGCGTATCGGGCGCTCTGGGGGCCGATGGTGAACGACGGCGTTCGACTGCTCTCCGAGGGCGATCTCGTGGCCGCAGAGGAGAAGCTCACCACCGCGGTCGAGATCCGGCCCGACGGGAAGGAAGGCCGGCTGGGTCTGGGGGCCGTCCATCAGGCCAAGAAGGAATACGACCTGGCGATCGAGCAGTACAACAAAGCCCTCGAGATCGATCCGGCCTACAAGCAGGCGTTGATCCGGTTGGGACAGGCGTATCAGTTCAAGGCCGAGGAGGCGGCCGAGGCCGGCAACACGGCGCAGGCCGAGCAGATCGCCGGGCAGGCCGCCGAGGTCTACAAGAGCTACCTGGTTGAGAACCCGGAAGATCTGGAGGTCAAGATCCAGCTCGCGGGGCTGCACGCCACGCTGGGTGACATGACGTCGGCCGAGCCGATCATTCGCGAGATCATGACCTCGGACAGCGTGACCGTGGACGTCTTCACCGACTTCGGATTCCGGCTTGCCAACGCGCAGCAGCTCGATCTAGCGGAGGAGCTGCTGAGCAGGGCCGTCACGATGAGCGATTCGATGAGCGCCGAGGCGCTTCAGTACCTGGCGTTCGTGAAGATCCAGCGGGAGGATCTCGAGGGCGCCCAGGCCGTGCTCACCAAGCAGCTCGAGCTCGAGCCCGACAACCCCGAGGCCTGGGATTACCTGGGCTACGTGAGGCGCGACCTCGGCAACACGGAGGGCGCCCAGGAGGCGTTCCGCCAGGCGCAGCAGATCCCGCTGCAGCTCGAGGGCCTGCGCATGAGCCAGAACAACGACAAGACGTGGAGCGTCCAGGCCACTTTCTCGAACCGCACCGAGGAGCCGGTCCAGAACCTCAAGGTCAAGTTCGTCCTCGTTTCGGGGGACGGTCAGATCCTGGAGACCAAGGAGGCCGACCTGGCGGGGCAGCCGCTGCCCGCGGGCGAGGCCGAGAACGTGACCGTGCAGTTCTCGACCCCGGCGGACAATCCGCGGGTGAGGTACGACATCCTGTAAGGGCGAGGCGTTGAAAATGGCCAAGCTCTGGACGCCTTGATCTTGGCCATTTTAAACGCCCTATCGTCTGAAACCCGGTTAATTGACGCTCGGTCGGCCGGCGGATAGACTTCTCCCGTCCACAGGCGAGCGGGCGTAATTCAGTGGTAGAATGCCAGCTTCCCAAGCTGGACGTCGCCGGTTCGAATCCGGTCGCCCGCTCCACCCTCTCAGTCGTTTCCTGACGCGCGCCGACCGTCGCTCGAGCTCGTGGCAGGGGAGGCAGGCCATGCCGGAATCCAATGCCCGGGTCACAGGTCTTCATCACGTCACCGCCATCGCCGGTAGCGCCCAGGAGAACCTCGATTTCTATACCGGGACGCTGGGCATGCGCCTGGTGAAGAAGTCGGTCAACCAGGACGACCCCGGCACGTACCATCTGTTCTACGCCGACGCCGCCGGCCACCCGGGCACCGACCTTACCTTCTTCCCCTGGCAGGGCGTGGCCGCGCCGGGACGGAAGGGGGTGGGGCTGACCGTGGAGGTCGCACTCGCGGTGTCTCCGGACACGCTGGACTTCTGGTCCGAACGCCTGTCCGGCCGCGCCATCACACCGAGCGCCGTCGATGAGCGGTTTGGCGAGCGGAACCTCCGGTTCCAGGATCCGCACGGCCTCGAGCTCGCGCTGGTCGAGAGCGCCGACCCGCGAGAGTTCACGGCCTGGGAGGGGAGCCCTGTCCCCGCCGACCGGCAGATCCGTGGGATCCACGCCGTTCGATTGTGGGAGCGGGAGCGGGCGGCGACGGCCGACTTCCTGACCGGCGTGCTGGGCTTCGACGAGGCCGGGGAGGAGGCGGGCTGGCACCGCTATGCGCTGGGGAAGGGAGGGTCCGGCAGCCTCCTGGAGCTGAAGGAGCTGCCGGACGTCCGCCGCGGAGCGTGGGGAACCGGCAGCGTCCATCACGTCGCGTGGCGCGTCCCGGACGACGCGACCCAGGTGGCGGTGCGGGAGCGTGTGGCCGAGGCGGGTCGCCAGCCGACCGAGGTCATCGACCGGTTCTGGTTCCGGTCGGTCTATTTCCGCGAGCCGGGCGGGGCGCTGTTCGAGGTCGCCACCGACGGCCCCGGCTTCTCGGTGGACGAGGCTCCCGCCGCGCTCGGCGAGCGACTCGTCCTTCCGCCCTGGCTCGAGCCGCGCCGGGACCGGATCGAGGAGGTCTTGCCGCCGCTGGAGGCGGAAGCCCGGACCTGACCGGCCGGTACCCCGGTCGGCGACGGGTTGACAGACGGCGCGGCGCGGACCTAGACTCGCAGCTCACGTCCGACATCAAATGCACTTGGCTATCCTTCTCGGAAACGCGGGGTTAGCAACCGCGGACCGTGGGGCTCTCCAGGGCAGGTCACCGTGAATGAGCGGCGCATTTTCCTCCTCCTGGCCTGGGCGCTCCTGCTCGT
>JBOHRQ010000210.1:0-2846 GCA_050732875.1 Gemmatimonadota bacterium
GCCCAGCGACCAGGCGAGGGTCAGGATGATGCAGGCGAAGAGCATGGCCTTCACGCCTGCCGTCCAGGCCATCATCGACTCGCCGAGGGAGAGGATCCGCTGGCCCAGGGTCATCACCAGGGCCGTCGCGCAGCCGGAGAAGGCCGCCCATAGAAGGGTTACGTTCGAGTCGGCGTTCGCGAATACGTTCCGCAGCCCCAGGTCGGGGTCGCCCGCGCCGATCAGCGACTGCCGGCCGGTCCACCAGAGCCCGAGCAGGACGGCCAGCGTGACCACCGCGATCGGCGCGACGGCGTTGACCCAGCGCAGGGGCTTGCCCTCGATCGGGTTCAGGATCTCGGCATCGAAATCGCTGGCCGGACGGGCCCCGTCGCGGATGGGCTTGCCCTCCCGCCGCGCCCGCAGCTCGGCCTTCAGCATCGGTCCGAAGTCGCGGTCGGTAAGGATCACCCACAGCACGAAAATCAGCGCGAGGATGGGGTAGAACCGGTAGGGGATGGTCTCCACGAACAGGAAGTACGCGGAGTAGTCCAGCCCCAGGGCTTCGATCGAGTCCCCGATCAGGCCGACCTCGAAGCCGATCCAGGACGAGATGAGCGCGATCGACGTGACCGGAGCGGCCGTCGAGTCCACGATGTAGGAGAGCTTCTCGCGGCTGATCCCGAGCCGGTCGGTGATGGGTCGCATCGTGGGGCCCACGATCAGCGTGTTCGCGTAGTCGTCGAAGAAGATCACCAGCCCCAGCACGTAGGCCGCGAGCTGACCCCGGATCGGCCCTTTCGCGTGCCGCGTGATCGCGTTCACGAGCCCGTAGGTCCCACCGTTCCGGCTGATGATCCCGACCATGCCTCCCAGCAGCAGGGTGAAGACCAGGATCATGGCGTGCCCGGGGTCGGACAGGGCCTCGACGACGTAGCGGTCCAGCGTGCGGGCGATGGCGGCCAGAGGGTTCCAGCCGGTCGTGTAGAGAGCCCCCAGCCAGATCCCGGCGAGGAGCGAGACGACGACTTCGCGAAAGATGAGAGCGAGCGCGATCGCCACGAGGGGAGGCAGGATCGACAGCCAACCCGCCAGGACCCGGCCTTCCGTGGTGGCCGAGCCGGCGGGCGAGGCGACGGTCACGGTCGAGCCCGACCGGGTCATTCGCAGGCCCTCGACCTGGACGGAGTCCCCGCCCCCCACGAAGCCTCGGAGCGGCTCGACCGCGGTGTCGAGGGCTCCCTCGGGGAGCCGGATCGTGTACGGAATGCTGTCGCCGCGGGGGACGTCCACGGCGACGACCCAGGCGTCGAACGGCACGCCGTCCATGACGACGTCCGGCAGCCGTATCTCGACCGTGCCCTGCTGGGCCAGCCCGGGGATCGGTAGAGCGAGGATCAGGGTGAGGATCGCGACGGGGTTACGAAGCAAGCCTTTGACGCTCCTTCCGGGCGGAGAAAGACCGCACCAAAGTAGCGAACCGGCGCGTGGAGGAAAGAGTAAGGAAGAGAAGAAAAGCCGCGTTGACGACCCGAGCGGGCAACCGTAGTATCGTCTCCACCGCAAAAAATGGACGTTGGGAGAAGGGAGCGACATCCGTGGTCGAGGGGGGCATGGTGGGCACCGTGATCATGGATGCCCAGGCGATTGACCGGGCGCTGGCCCGGATCGCACATGAGATCGTCGAGGAAACCGGCGGAGCGGACGACCTGGCGATCGTCGGCATTCAGCGTCGCGGTGCCCAGCTCGCGGAGAGAATCGTAGACGAGATCGAGCGCACCGAGGGCCGCGCGCCGGCCAGGGGCGTCATGGACATCACCCTGTACCGGGACGATCTCCAGACGATCGCCGATCAGGCGATCGTCCAGAAGACGGAGATGCCCTTCAAGGTCGAGGGCAAGACGATCGTCCTGGTGGACGACGTGCTCTACACCGGACGCACCATCCGGGCGGCGCTCAACGAGATCATGGACTTCGGCCGACCGAGACGGGTGCTGCTGGCCGTGCTCGTCGATCGTGGACACCGGGAGATCCCGATTCGGGCCGAGTTCGTCGGCAAGAACGTCCCGACGTCGCGAAGCCAGCAGATCAAGGTCAAGGTCGAGGAACTCGATGGCGTCCGTGAGGTCGAGCTGGTCGAGCGGGAAGAGGCCGGGCTCTGAGCTGGCACCGCAAGGATCTGCTCGGCCTGGCCGAGCTCTCGGCTGAAGAGATCACCGGGCTGCTCGACAGGGCCGAGCGCTTCTGGGAGCCCGCCGGGTCGCCGGCCGCTGCCGCCTTCCGAATGCGAAGGCTCTCCGTCGTCAACCTCATCCTCGAGCCATCGACGCGAACCCGGTGCGCGTTCGAGATCGCCGAGGAGAGGCTGGGCGTCGAGCACGTCTCGCTCCGCTGGGGCGAGGCGCTCAGCCTGGCGAAGGGGGAGACGCTCCTGGACACGATCCGCACGCTGGCGGCCATGGGCGTGAACGTGGTGGTGATTCGCCACCCCGAGGTCGGAATCCCCGCTCAGATCGCCGAGGCGATCGACGCGGTGCACGTCGTGAACGCCGGAGATGGAACGGGCGAGCACCCCACCCAGGGATTGATCGACCTCCTCACCCTGCGTCGGCGGTGGGGCAGCCTGAGCCAGCGGCGGGTGGTGATCGTCGGTGACATCGCCCATTCCCGCGTCGCACGCTCCAACTACCACGGTCTGGTGGCCCTGGGCGCGGAAGTCGTGCTATGCGGTCCGGGCTCCTTCCTGCCGCCGCAGGAGGACTGGCCTCAGGCGAGCCTGACGGCCGATCTGGACGAGGCCCTGTCGGGCAGCGACGCGGTGATGGCGCTTCGCATCCAGCACGAGCGACTGGCCGCGAGCGAGGTCG
>JBOHRQ010000211.1:0-2831 GCA_050732875.1 Gemmatimonadota bacterium
ATCTGCTCGTGCTCCACCATCAGGGTTTCCATGTCCCCGCGGGTCGCGCAGCTCGTGGCGCCCAGCAGGAGGACGAGGGCCGCAACCACATGCAGGGCGTGCGGCCCTCCTTTCCCTCGCCGACTCATCCGCACCCGCCTACGGGATCGGGATGAACTCGTCGCGGCGATTTTGCTGCCAGGCCGCCTCGTTGTGGCCCTCGGCGAACGGCCGCTCCTCGCCGTAGCTGATCGTCGTCAGCCGATCGGGGTCGATCCCGAGGTCGATCAGGTACGTCCGCGCCGCGTCGGCCCGCCGCTCGCCCAGGGCGAGGTTGTACTCGACGGTGCCGCGCTCGTCGGCGTGGCCCTCGATCCGCACCCGGACGTCGGGGTACTGCCGCATGGTCTCCGACTTCTGCTGAAGCGTCGTCCGGGCCTCGGGACGCAGGTCCGAGCGGTCGAAGTCGAAGAAGATCATGTCGGCGATCATGGCCAGCGCCTCTTCCCGGGTCAGGGTCCCGGCGGTGTCGTCCATGGTGTCGTCGGTCGGGGAATCCGTCGCGACTACGGGGTCCGTGCGATCCCGGTCGGGAGTCGTCTGGACCTCCTTCTTGGAGCACCCCGTCGCCGCGACGAGGACGGCCACGACCAGAGACAGCGCCGCGGTCCACCTCGTCGTCGTCATCATCAGGAACCTCCTTGGAGGGCTGGTGGGTTCACGTTGTCGCCAATGGATGGCCTGACTTTCGATCCTGAATCGTCCAATATGGCAGAAGATACCCGAAAGACGGCCGGGTTCCAGCCGTCCCCTGGAATGGCCGTCCCAGTATGGCGGGATTTACCCCTGAGGGGATGCGGTGTGCCCTGGAACTGGGGGTTGGGCAGACTCCTCGTCCTTGCTATAGATCCGCCAGTAGAGCCCGGCCAGCGTGCGGCTGTCGACGTCCAGGCAGCCTGAGAAGGTCCTAGCGCTCCCCCAGCCGCGGGCTCCAGCTCGGGCTCTGGAACCCACCTCCGCGAGTCGCCCGCCGGATATGCTGGCCGTCCCAGTCCATGGTGTAGATGTCCGAGCCCCCGGCCCGGGTCGACGAGAAGGCGATGTGGAGCCCGTCCGGCGACCAGGAGGGATCCTCGTTGTCGCCGCTCGAGGTCAGGATCTGCCGGCCGCCCCCGTCGGCGTCGATGGTGACGATCTGGAACCGTCCGCCCACCCGCTCGACGTAGGCGATCCGGTCACCGATCGGCGACCAGGCCGGCGAGTGTGCCTCGCCGCCCCGGCTGAGCTGGCGGACGTTCGCACCCTCGGCGTCCATGAGGTAGATCTGGGGCACCCCCGCGCGGTCCGACTCGAAGACGATCTGGCGGCCGTTGGGCGACCAGCTGGGCGCGGTGTCGATGCCGATGTTGAAGGTGAGGCGGTCGAGACTCCGGCCCGAACGGTCCAGCGAGTAGATCTCGGCGTTCCCGTCCTTGGTCAGCGTGAGCGCGAGCCGCCCGCCGTCGGGCGACCAGGCGGGCGCCATGTTGAGGCCGTTCTGGGTCGAGAGCGGCTGCGCCCGGCCGCCACCGGCCGACGCGCAGTAAAGGTCGGCGTTCCCCCGGGTGAACGTCGTGAAGCAGATCTCGGACCCGCCCGGGTGCCAGTCGGGGGTCATCGAGATCGTGTCCAGACTGGTCACCCGATACGGGTCCTGGCCGTCGTAGTCGATCACGAAGATCTCCTTGTCCCCCCGCCGCCGGCTGGCGAAGGCGATCCGCGTGTCGGCGATCCCGTTCTCGCCGGTCAGCTCCTTGATGATCGTGTTGGAGATCTGGTGGACGGCGGCGCGGAAGTTCTCCGAGCCGGCGTCCGGCAGGGCGAACGAGAGCGAGGCGATCTCGCGCTGGAAGGGGACGTTGTGGAGATCGACCGAGGCCGCGTAACCGGCCCCGCCCGGGTCGAGCGAGGCCTTGACCAGGTACTCGGTCCCGAAGATCGCCCACGACTCGTAGTCGATCCCGCTGGCCGTGCGGACGACGCCGGCCGTGGCTTGCCCCTCCAGCACGTTGAAGCGGAGCGAGAACTCGAGGTCGAAGGCCAGGATCTCGGCCACCGTCCGGGCCGCCTCGGTGCCCGGCGTCACGTCGTCGATGGCGATGTTGATCTTCTCGTCCACATACCCGGCGATCCCGACCCGGACGTCCTGCTGGGCGAAAGCGATGGGTGGAAGGGCGAGGACAGCCAGAGCCGCCAGCGCGGCGATGGACGGATGGTATGTCGGCCGGACCCGGCCCGTCGGTCGCAACCCGATCACGATTGACCCCCTGTGCACGAATAGACTGCCGTCGACGGATACCCGCTGTTTCGGATGGGGTTCGCCCCGTTGTACCGTGGCAATCGGCGCGGGTTCCACCGTATGATAGGGTGGTCATGTCTGATCGGTCGATCGCGACCATCCTCTTCACCGACATCGTCGGCTCCACGGAGAAGGCGGCCGCCCTCGGCGACCGCGGATGGCGGGAGCTCCTGCGTCAGCACCACGAACTCGTCCGGGCCGAGCTCGTTCGCTTCGGCGGCCAGGAGATCGCGACCGCGGGCGACGGGTTCCTGACAGTGTTCGACAACCCGGCACGAGCCTTGGCCTGCGCCGCCGCCATCCGGGACGAGGTGCGGGAGATCGGGCTAGAGATCCGCTCGGGCGTCCACCTGGGCGAGGTCGAGCGCTCGGACGGCAGCGTGGGCGGGATTGCCGTTCATATCGGCGCCCGGGTGGCCGCCCTGGCGGGGCCCGGCGAGGTGCTCGTCTCGGCCACCGTCCGGGAAGCCGAGCGGGGCTCGGATTTCGAGTTCGAGGATCGTGGCCGGCGCAC